>PLJQ01000463.1 GCA_003140275.1 Limisphaerales bacterium | reverse complement strand
ATACTTCAAGGACACCACGCTAGGGCCGTCGGCAGGGAGCGGGGCGGCGGTTCGCGTGGAGCGTTTTGTTCGACACTAAAACTTTTCGAGCGGCTTGTACCACAACAGCAACACATCTACATTTGGAGCTGATCCATCGAGATCAAAGGAGACCTGCGCCTCAAGGTCAGCCTTTCCGTGACCTCGCCGCTCCGTCCATATCCACCGACTATCAATGAGCTGAGGGGTCGTACCGTCCTGGAATGGCTGACATTGGTAAAGGGCTTGTGCTTTATCATTGGCCAACCGCAATACCAGCAACTTGGCCCGCTCAGGACTTAGGCTGGCGGCTTTGTGTGGAACAGTCGCGGCACAACCCACGATCAGTAAAAGCAGCGGAAGAAAGACAAGTGTTTTCATAGTGTGGATGACGTAGCCGATCAGTCACACGATTTCATTTGCGTCTAGCTCATCACGCTGATGCTGGCGACGTCGCTCCATTGGCCGACTTGTTCGTCGTTGAGTCGGTAGATGGCTTTGTATTTCCAGACCGCGCTGGTGATCGCAGCGGGTAGCGGCACGGTTGGTTCGACGGATTTTGTTGATCTGAGTTTGCATCTCACCTATTAAACAGCCGCACTCCGCGAAATCCGACAAAGTATTTTCAAAAATTACGTTCGCATCCGGGCTTGGATGCCGGACAAAAGAGCCGCTGTGTCCATTCTTTCGCAGAGCTTTGGTCGAATTCCCTGTAGCAACCGAGGTAACGAGGCTCAAATCTCTCCGGGAAATCATCCAGAGTGAGCCTTCTTACGTTGACTGCTACGATTTTTCGTACACGCTCTTACTTGCCGGTCGCCAGTCCGGCTTCGCTCCTGTAACCCAAGAGCTTCCGCTCTTTGATGAGCCGCGCTACTTGTGGCGGCAACATTTCTTCCCAAGATGGATCGCCATTTTGAATTTTTGCGAGCGCATCCCGCGAAAAGATCGACAGATACTCTTCCTTGATGTCGCGCACACCCTGGAAGAAATGGTTTTCCAGCAGGTAGGCATAAAGATGCTGAAGATGGGGCGCGACACACAGGTTGCCCGCAGTGATGAGCGCGCCGGTCTTCGGTTCTTTGAGCGGGTAAACATAAAATTTCAAATCGTTTTTGAACAACCGCCCGAATGATTCCAAAATCCCGCCTTCGAGATCGGCATAATATTTTTCATCAAAAATATCCTGAAGCGTCGGCACGCCCATGACGAGGCCGACCATTTTCTTGGTGTAGCGAAACAGGAACGCCGCCAGCCGATGGAACTCCGCATAATTGGAAATCAGCACCGTCTTGCCCAGCGCGCCGAGGATGTCCACGCGGTCGAGAAAGTCCTGGTGATTGATCCCGCCGCCGCTGGTCAGGTTTTTCAAGGTCATCTCCATGAGCACCACCACTTCTTCGCCTTTCACTTTCGGCTCCTGCACGAACTGGGCCTCCGCCGACTCCAGCATGTCGATGGTGACTTTGGTGACCGGGCGAAAACTGCCGCGTTCCACCAGAATCGCCTTTTTGTAAAGCACCTCGGCGGCCTGCACCACTTCGCCGTCCGCCGTGAACATGGCGGCGTTGGTCAACCCCTTTTCCACCAATCGCAAGCTCATCAGCCGGTTATCGACCCCTTGAAAACCCGGTCCGGAGAATTTAATCATGTCCACCTCCACCCGCTCCGTGGACAAATCATCCATCAACGAAAAAATCAGTTGCACGGGACTACTGTGATATTCGTAGGCGCCGTAAATCAGGTTCACGCCCAACATGCCGAGCGCTTCCTGTTGTTGGAGGTTTTCTTTGTCCCACATGCGGACATGAATGATGATCTCTGACGGCTCGGCGTCGGGCTGTGGCTGAAACCGGATTCCCATCCAGCCGTTGCAATCGATCCGCCGTGTGAAACTTTGCGCCGCAACCGTGTTGGCGAAGACAAAAAACTTTGTTTTGTCACCGCGCACTTTTCTTAACCGCTCCAACAGCAAACCAAATTCGTAATCGAGCATCGTGCGCAACCGTTCACGGCTCACGTAACGTTCGCAACGGCCATAGATGGCGTCGCTGATCGTCATATCGTAAGCCGAGATGGTCTTGGCGATGGTGCCGGATGCGCCGCCCACGCGGAAAAACCAGCGCGCCACCTCCTGCCCGGCGCCAATTTCCGCAAACGTGCCGTAGAAAAGCGGGTCGAGATTGATCTTCAGCGCTTTCTGGTGCGGGCCCAGTTTTGGGCGTTCGTCGTTTTCCATTATGGTCCTAATCGCCGCCGTCATGAGGCAATGTTATACGGTCGCATACTCGCTATGTATATCGAAAGAATGCATCCTGCGCATAAACGAAATAGGAAAACAAAGGGAATATAAGCAAATGGGTCAATTCGCAGGGGCAATGCAAGCACGGGCGGGGATTGAGACAATGAGCCGTAAAACCGAGTTCGAATTGAAGTGCTGGTTTGTCTTTTATGTTTTCAGCCGGGGAAACAGGCGCTCGGCGTTTCCGCGATTGATGGCCTTCCAGTCGTCTTCCGAGAAGCCGGCGTATTGGACCAGCCATTCGTCCGTCAGCTCGTAATTTCGGATGGGCGCGTCGCTGCCGTACATGATCTGCGATACCGGCACGAGATCTTTCAGCGCGTCGAGCGCGGGCGCGCGGCCTGCGTGGGCCGTATCGAAATATAATTTCTTGAATTCGTACTCCACGCCGTTGGGCGCGTTGGCGGCGCGGTTTTTTGGGAAATCGTCGATGATGCGGGCTGCCAGCACCGGGAATGCACCGCCGGAGTGCGAAAAGATGAAACGAACCTTCGGATTTTTCGCCAGGGTTCCGTCCCAGAGAAGGCTGTCGATGGCGCGCGCTGTGTCGATATCATACTCGATAATTCCGGACTGTCCTGCAAGACCGCGGCAGCATGAGGCGCGCGCGGGATGGACAAAGACCACGGCGTTTCGGCGGTTCAATTCTTCATAGACCGGCGCGAAGGACGGATCGCCCATCCACTTGTCCATGTAACTCGTCCACAGGGCGATGCCGTCCGCCTTCAGTACGTCCAGCGCGTACGCGATTTCCTTCAGGCTTCCTTCCGTGTCCGGCAACGGCAGCGTGGCAAAATGGCCGAAACGCCCTGGATAGTCCTTGACCAACTGGGCTCCATATTCATTATGTTGCCGGGCCAGACTGCGTCCCTTCTCGCTGCGATCGCTCATCGAATCCATAACCAGCCGCTGGACAGGAGAAAAGAATCCCGTGGCGATTCCGTGCTTGTCCATCATGTCAATGGATATCGCGGGAGTCCAAGGTCTGAGCGTGAAACCGTTTGCGCGCGTTTGTTCTTCCATGGCCTTGACGTAAAACGGAGGAAAGATATGGTGATGCATATCCACGCGGCCTGCCAGCGGGCGGACAGACGGAGAAATCGCCTGCGCGAAAAGTCCGCCGCCGGAAAGAGCCGCAGTCGTTCCGGCCATCGCCAATGTCTTCAGGAATCTTCTGCGTGAAGCGCCGGAGTCAAATGGATTG
>PLJQ01000301.1 GCA_003140275.1 Limisphaerales bacterium | reverse complement strand
GATACGGTGCTCCTTTGCACCCCACGTCAGCTTGGCGGCGGATTTTTTCTTGAACATCTTGCCTTAAAACTGTCAAAATGGTCGATAGCTTGTGAGCCGTGTAAGAGACGCCGTAGATAAACACGGGCGCACACGCGTACTGCCCTGGGCGCGCGGCCTTCAGGCCGCTTCATCGCCCGAGCGGGCATAGACGAAACGATTAGCAGTTGGGCTTGCGAACGGTGAAGCGGCGTAAACGCCGTGCTCCGGCCGGTTTGCAATCGGGGGTAGTGTCAGCATGCGCCCGATAAAGTCAATATTGTGAGAAATCAGTTTACATTTGCGCTTGGACTGAGTATTTCGACTTCTCATCGCAATGTGAAATGGAGCAAGCAGAATGATTAAAGTTCAGGATCTGGCAAAGTCGTTTGGGTTGAAGCAGGCAGTGGACGGCGTTTCGTTTTCGGTGGGACGCGGCGAAGTGCTCGGCTTTCTAGGGCCAAATGGCGCGGGGAAATCCACCACGATGCGGATGATCACCGGTTTCATTCCACCGTCGGCAGGTTCAATCACCGTCGGCGGTTTCAACATGGTGGAAAACCCGATCCCGGCCAAACGGCTTATCGGCTATCTGCCGGAAAATGCCCCCGCTTACACCGACATGACCGTGTATGGATTCTTGGGTTTTTGCGCGGAAATCCGCGGACTGCGCGGCGAGGAGAAAAAGAAGGCGGTCCATCAAGTCGTGGAAATGTGCTTTCTGGATTCGGTGTTGCAGCAGAGTGTCGATACGCTTTCCAAAGGTTACCGTCATCGCACCTGTTTCGCCCAATCAATCCTTCATGACCCGGACGTGTTGATCATGGACGAGCCAACCGATGGTTTGGACCCGAATCAGAAACAGGAGGTGCGAAACATCATCCGGCGAATGGGCGAGAAGAAGGCGATTGTTTTTTCCACGCATATTCTGGAGGAAGTCGAGGCGGTTTGTTCGCGCGTGATCATCATTGATCGCGGACGGATCGTGGCCAATGGCACGCCGTTTGAACTGATGCAACGGGCAGAGTCGGCGGGCGCAGTGACATTGCGCGTCAGTGGCGTGACCGGGGTGGTGCTCAGTCAGAAACTGGCGCAACTTTCCGCGGCACGCAAGTCAACCATTGTCAAAGAAGACGCTTCCATCGTGGCCGTGCGAGTGTTTCCCAGGAAGGAAACTCGGAACGGCGACCTGGCCCGGAACATCGGTGAACTGGCTATTCGGGAAAATTGGCGGATTGAAGAACTGCATACCGAAGAGGGACGTTTGGATGAGGTGTTCCGCAGCATCACCCTGCCGGAAACTAAAAAGGAGAAGCAGCCATGAACAGTTGGGCAAATGTTAAAACCATCGCGAAACGTGAGTTGGCCGGCTACTTCGCGTCACCGGTGGCCTATGTCTTTATTGTCATCTTTTTGCTGCTCGCCGGATTCTTCACCTTCATGTTGGGCGGATTTTTTGAGCGACGCGAAGCCTCATTGATTTCATTTTTCATGTGGCAACCGTGGTTGAGCCTCTTTTTGGTGCCGGCCGTCGGAATGCGGTTGTGGTCGGAGGAACGACGGCAGGGGACGATGGAACTGTTGCTGACAATGCCGGTGACCGCGTGGCAGGCCATCGTCGGGAAATTTCTGGCGTCATGGTTGTTTTTGACGCTGGCGATGGTGCTGACCTTTCCAGTGATCATCACGGTGAATTATCTTGGCCACGCGGACAACGGCATCATTTTTTGCGGTTACGTGGGCAGTTTACTCATGGCGGGGGCGTATCTGGCAATCGGATGCATGACGTCGGCGATGACGCGCAATCAAGTAATCAGTTTCATTCTTTCCGTGGTCATCTGTCTTTTCCTTATTTTGGCAGGCTGGCCGCCGGTGACGGATTTGCTGATACGATGGGCGCCCGCCCGGCTGGTGGAAACGGTGGCGGCGCTAAGTGTCATCCCGCATTTTGAAGGCTTTCAACGCGGGGTGTTGGATACGCGTGACTTGCTTTTCTTTCTCTCGATTATCGGGTTCTCGCTCTTTACCACCGGTGTGATCCTCCGCAATTTACGCTCCGGTCATTGAATTATTTCTCGAAGGCATGATGAAAAAGAAACAGTTCGAAACACTTTTATTCTCGCTGGTCGGCGTCGGTGCGATGTTCCTGGTCGTGGTGGCGTTCAATTATGTTGCCAGCGCCTTCAAGCAGCGCATCGACCTGACGCAGGACAAACTCTACACGTTGTCGCCGGGCACTAAAGCGATTTTGAAACGGCTTGATGGCCCGGTGGAAGTCCGCCTCTACGTCACGCAAGGCGCCAAGGAGATGCCGGCCAATTTCAAAATCTTCGCTCAGCGCGCTGAAGACCTGCTCAACGAATTTCAGCAGCACGCCCAAGGCAAAATTGAAATTAAAAAACTCAATCCCGAACCGGATTCCGACGCCGAAGATTCGGCGCACCTCGATGGTGTCGAGGGCCAGATGCTGCCGACTGGCGAATCTGTTTATCTCGGTCTGGCCGTCAGTTATCTCGATCAAAAAGTGGCCATTCCATTTTTTGCGCCGGAACGCGAAAAATTGATGGAATACGACATCGCCCGCGCCATTTCCCGGGTGATTACGACGGAAAAGCCGGTCGTCGGCATCATGTCATCACTGCCGGTTTTTGGTCAGCCGATGAACCCGATGATGATGCGCATGGGACAACAGGGACAACAGCCGTGGGTGTTCGTTTCCGAACTGCAGAGCGATTTTGAGGTGAAGCAGATCTCGATGGAGGGCGAAAAAATTCCAGACGACGTGAAGTTGCTGGTGGTCGTTCATCCCAAAAGCATTTCCGACAAGGCGCAGTACGTCATCGACCAGTTCGTCATGCGCGGCGGCAAACTGATTGCCTTTCTGGACGCCATGTCCCTGGTGGACAAGCCGAGTAATCCGTCGAATCCCATGATGGCGAACATGCCCGGCGGACCCTCGTCATTGGAAAAACTTTTGAAAGCGTGGGGTATTCAGTTTGAAACCAGCAAGGTGGCGGCGGACATGAACTTTGCCCGCGAGCTTAGCACGCAACGAGGCGGGGCGCCGCAACTGATGCCGGCATTCTTGTTCCTAAACTCGGAGGGCATCAACAGTGACGATGTCGTGACCAGCCAGATCGACAATCTGCTGCTTCCGTTTGCCGGCGTTTTTAGCGGGACACCGATAGCGGGTTTGACGGAGACAGTGCTTTTGAAAACGACGACGCAGTCACAACTCGTGGACGGCATGACGGCCTCATTTTCCGGTGAATCCATCGCCAAAGAGTTCAAGCCGTCCGGGACCGCCTACCCGTTGGCGATTCGTCTAAAGGGCAAATTCAAAACCGCTTTTCCGGAGGGCGCGCCGGCCGAGCCACTCGAGAAGAAAGACGACAAAACCGAACCTGAAAAAAAGCCGGAGACAAAACCGGAGGAAACGCTCAAAGAAACCAAAAGTGATAACGTGGTCGTTTTGGTGGGCGACAGCGATCTCCTTTACGATCAGTTCAGCGTCCAGGTACAGGACATCATGGGGCAGCGCATCGTTGTTCCGCGCAACGGCAATTTGAATTTTGTGCAAAATCTCGTCGAACAAATGGCGGGGGACAATAACCTCATTGGCGTTCGCAGCCGCGCAGCGATCAGCCGTCCCTTCACCGTTGTCAGCCAAATGCAGGCCAGCGCGCAGAAGGCCTATCAAAGCAAAATCAAGGAGATCGAGGATAAGCTGAGTGAAACCCAAAAGCGCCTTAACGAATTGCAAACCAAAAAGGAGGGCGGCCAGCGGTTTATTCTTTCACCCGAACAGCAACAGGAACTGGAGAGATTCAAACAGGAGGAAGCAAAAAGCAAAAAGGAATTGAAGGAGGTCCGCAAAAAATTGCGGCAGGACATCGACGGCCTGGAATTCCGGACCAAGGTGATCAACATCGGCGCGATGCCCCTGGTGGTCATTCTGGCCGGCCTGACTTCAGCGTTCATCAAACGACAACGCGCCAAGGCAAAATGAACCGCAAACAACTTCAACTGATCATCATTTTGTTCGTGGTCATCGGCGGCGCCGGGTTGCTGGTGATGAATCGAAACAAGGAATCGTGGCACGCCACCGACCAGCAGATGGGACAGAAGGTCATCAAAGATTTTCGCCTGAATGAGGTCGCTCATATCGTCATCAAGCAGCCAAATGCGGAATTGAACCTGACCAAAAAAACCGATCAATGGACCGTGCGCGAACGCGGGGATTATCCCGCCAACTTCACGGAGATCAGCGACTTTCTCAAAAAAATCTGGGAACTCAAAGTGACGCGCCCGGTAAAAACTTCCGCGGCCCAGCTTTCACGTCTTGAATTGCTTCCGCCCGGCAAGGGGACGAATGCCGGGACGCTGGTGGAATTTAAGGACAAGGACGACAAGTCGCTGAGCGCCCTGTTGCTCGGCAAAAAGTCCATGAAAGATAGCCCGGACAACTCGCCCTTTGGCGGCGGCGGTTTTCCGGAAGGCCGCTTCATCATGGTGGCGAATAACCCGCAAAGCGTCGCTCTGGTTCGTGACGCGCTCGCCAACGTAGAAGCGAAAGCGGAGCCATGGCTGAACAAGGATTTCTTCAAGGTGGAAAAAATCCGCTCGATTTCGCTGGTTTCGACAAACGCCACGAATTCCTGGACATTGTCCCGCGAGGGGGAGACCAACGAATGGAAGCTGGCTGATTTGAAGGCCGGGGAACAACTTGATTCGGCCAAAGTTTCCAGCGTGCCGAGTCCGCTTTATTCACCGGGTTTTAACGATGTCGCTCCCGTTGGTGCCAAACCCGAAGAGACTGGAATGGACAAACCGATGGTCATCACGGCCCGGACGTTTAACAATTTTACCTACATTCTCAAGGTTGGAAAAAAATCCGGCGACGAGAATTATCACCTGGCGATGTCAGTGACTGCGGATTTGCTGAAACAACGGGCACCCGGCAAAGACGAAAAACCGGAAGAGAAGGAGAAGCTCGACAAAGAGTTCAAGGAACAGCAAACGAAGCTCGAAGAAAAATTGAAACAGGAAAAGAATTTTGAAAAGTGGACTTACCTTGTCTCCAGTTGGACAGTCGAACCGTTGTTAAAAGAACGGTCGCAACTCCTCGTTGAAAAGAAGGATGAGTCGAAAAAAGAAGATCCCAACAAAGACGGGAAGCCGGACAAAACCGACGAACCCAAGCCGGTCCAAAAGTAAACTTCGAAGTCGCGGCCTCTGACGGTGGCACGGGACTGCACAGGAACCCCCCGCTACTTCAGAGTTCCTGTCACCAGTACTGGTGACTGGCAGGAAACAAGGCTTCGGCTATGGTTTACGTGTTAGTGCATTTTGTTCTCAAGTGTGCGTGTGTGAAAAGGCCGGACCCGTTGTCCGGCCTTTCTCTTTTTTCTCGTTGAGTTGATTTCGTTCAAGCCCGGTCAATCATCGCAAATTGTGCTCTACGGCCTCTTCGTCTCGCCAATGCACCAAAGTTGCTTGTCGGTACGAATTAGAATTTCCCCGTCCGAAACCGCCAGCGAGGCATTCATCGGCTCGCTGCCGATTGAATTGGTGGCCAGACACTCGAACTTCGGCAGGGCGCGCAGCACAAACACGTCGGCGTTCCGGTTCGCTACGTAAAGCCGGTCGCCTGCCAGCACCGGCGACGCCCACGACGAATTCCGCGCACCCGTGCCGGTGAGCCGTTCTTCCCAAACGATCCCGCCGGTCTTGAGATCGCGGCATTCCGCAAAACCCATCCAGTTCACTTGATAAATGTGGCCTTGGGAAATCACGCCGGCACCAATGCATCCCTTGCTGTCGCCGGGATGTTGAATCCACAGCCGGTGCGTGGCGGTCACGTTGCCGCGACCGCCGGGTCGCACGGCGAGGAGGGTATTGCGCAAGCCGTTGGCGTTTAATCCCACGATCCCGTCACCGGAAAACGGCGAACTGTAGGCGCCGATATTCGGACCGTCACAACTCCAGAGCGCCTCGCCCGTCTTCGGCGCGAACGCCATCAACCGCAGCGCAAACGCCACCACCAATTCATCGTGCCGGTCGGCTCGCACCACCAAAGGCGTGGCCCAGGAACCGGCCACCTCTGAAACTTTCAGCGCGCCCGGTTTCTCCATATACTTCGAGTCACCGCCAAATTCCTCCCACTTCGCGTCGGCTCTCATCGCCGGCGGGTCATGTTGCCAGACGGTCTTGCCCGTTCGCTTGTTCACTGCAATGACGAAACTTCGTTCGCCGGGGCCAAAGTTCAGGAAACAAAGGCCGCAGTAGAGAGCCGGCGAGGATGCGTAACCCCACATGTGCGATTGTCGGCCGAGATCGCGGTGCCACAATTCGCGTCCGTCGAAGTCGTAGCAATACACTCCCGCCGAGCCAAACCACGTGATGACGCGTTTGCCATCGCTGACTGGTGAGGGCGTGCATGGCGGATTTTCCGGGTAGGTGAGTTCCTTCTCCGTCCATGCCGGTCCGGCCTGCCAAAGCAACTTTCCGTCGCGTCGGTCGAAGCACATCAGCGTGCGGCGGTTCTCTTTCTCGATGGCTTGTGTGACGAAGACACGCTCGCCCCAGATAATCGGCGTGGAGTTGCCTCGCTCAGGCAATGGTACGCGCCAGCGGACGTTTTCATTCGTGCTCCAGCGCAGCGACGGCTTCTTTCCCTGATAAATTCCGCTCCCTTCCGGCCCGCGCCAGCCCGGCCATTGGCCAGCCACTGCCGTGAGCGACGAAGCCACCACGCCCGCCAATACCAGAACGAGGCTTCTCATGCTCGTGACTCTAACGCGCTGCACCGTTACCGCAAAGGCGAATCACCGCTGTCAACGTCACGCCGTGTCGGCTACAGATGTTTCTTGATCCACTCCAGTGCGTCCGGGACGTAGATAGCCGTCAACTTGTGGGCTTGGTCGTACCAGATCAGCTTCGTGTTCGGCGTTTCGATGTACTTGTGGTACGACGCTTCCACCTTTCCAACATAATCGTCCTTCCCATCCTTGCGCCCCATCAGCATGAGGAACGGGGTATTGCCAATTCCCCAGGAGTAGTCAACCGGCGACGCAGGGCCGTAGCCGATGCTGAGCAGTGGCGGCACACACGCCACTGCCATCTTTATGCGCGGCTCGACGGAGAGCAGATAAAATGAGTCCATTCCACCCATGCTGTAGCCCAGCAGGCCAATGCGATTCATGTCCACTTCACCGCGCTCGGCCATGAAATCAAGCGCCCGCCGATAGTCTTTTACCGTCTGAATGGATATTTCAGCGAAAGTGAAATAATTGCGGCGCGCCGGTGCTTTGGGATCATCAAAGGCATTGACGTGTTGATAGTCGATCTCGTTGCTGCGTTCGCCATGCGTGGCGGCGTCCAATGCGAGAATCCCGTAGCCGGCGTCAAGCAATGCTTTCCGCATCACGCCGCCGTTGATGTAATTGTCGTCCTGGTACCAATCTTCTTTGCCACCGGACCAACCGTGCAACAACAAGACCAGTGCATACGGCTTCCTGGCAGCTTTGGGAACTTCGAGGTAACCGGGCACGAGAAAACCCTGCGCGCTTCGAAAGACTATCTTTTGCCGCAACGTCCCGTCTTGGTCCCATTGACGCACTGTGCGCCCCTCCAGCGGAATGCTTTTGTCGTAATCAAAAAACGGCAGCCGCGCCTTGAACGCTTCCTCGCTAATCCGCGAGTATGACACCGCGTCTTCGCAACGGGCATGAAACAGCGGATACGCGATACCGCAGCCCAATATCAGGCAGAGTAAAAGTCGCCCCGGTACAGACCGTGAGCCGTCTCGGGCCGATCGCGGGTGGAACACACTAGGCATGAGTCGGACTGTAGTTGAGCCGACGGAGCAGCGCAAGACTTGGGTCGGGTTATTGGCTTGGTCGATTCCGTCGAAGGAGATCAGCATCGAACGGATCGGTGAAGTACGGTGAAAATAAATTTCCGGATTTGTTGGTTTGAGTGCTTGTAGTTCGTGAGAATCTGATACCATCCGCGTGTCATGAACATACTAATTGAAGACGCCGAAACGCTGGAGTATCTGGCCGGCAACGGAAAGTGGACAAAAAATGCAGCCGCAGGCAAAAGCTTCAGGGCAACCGAGGCTGCGTTTGACGTTGCTAAAAATGAACCGATCCACAATTTCAACATTGTCTGTTACATCCCCCAAACGAAACAGTTCGTAAATCTGGATCACGGACAGGGCAAGGTTCCTGAGACCAGCCCGGCTTAATGAACGCCTCTTTGCGTCACTCCTGAGGTTGATTCGGTTTCTTAACCTCAAAATCGGCAATGCGTTGATCGCCGACGGCAACGTCCTCACGCGTCATCCTGAGGATCAGGGTTGAACAAGCGCAATCCGTTTCCTTGTAGCCTTGCGCGGCGGCAAGATGATACCACTTGTAAGCTTCAATCCTGGATTCCAGCGCCTCTTCCGGCACTCCCGCCAGGCTGGCACGGTAACAACTTGCTGCCAGATTGAATTGGGCGCCGGCGTCTCCCTGCTGTGCGGCTTTGCCAAACCACATCACAGATTGCGTGTCATCCTGGGGGACACCTTGCCCTTGGGCATACATCATCCCAAGGTTGAACTGTGCCAGGGAATGACTTTGATCCGCCGCCTTGCGATACCATTCTGCGGCCTGCACATAGTCCCGCGTCGCTCCTTCACTATTGGCGAACTTTAACCCCATTCCGAATTGCACCTCCGCATCCCCGTAATCGGCGTTGGAGTGAGTCACTTTCAGAACGGGCTTTTGCGATTGCGAAAATATCTTGCGATACCAAGGTTTATCCATGCTCACACCATAGGCTGTTTGGCGTCGAACACAACAAGTGTTTTCCGCCCGCCCAGGAAAGCCGGGCGCGCAGCCCGTCCAGGCAATGGCCGCAAAGTAATCAAACCATTGCTTCAAATCCGTGGCGAATGAATGTCCGCCGCTTTCCAAAGCACGATTTCGTGAGTAATCTTGCCCGCGCATGACAGGCGTCGTGGAAATCTTTGTGGGTTTGTTGCTGGCGGTGGCAGTGCTGGCGCTGCTCGCCCGCAGACTGAACATTCCTTATCCCATCCTGTTTGTTATCGGCGGTTTGTTGCTCGGCTTGATTCCTGAACTCCCGAAAGTCCGGCTCGACCCGGAACTGGTTTTTCTTTTCCTTCTGCCGCCGCTCCTGTTTCCGGCGGCGCTGTTCACCTCGTGGCGCGACTTTCGGCTGAACCTTCGTCCCATTTCGTTGCTCGGCATTGGCCTCGTCCTGTTCACCACGGTGGCGGTCGCCTTGCTCGCGCATTATTTCATGGGTCTGCCGCTCGCCGCCGGATTTGTTTTGGGCGCGATCATCTCTCCACCCGACGCCATCGCCGCAACGCAGATTGCCGATCGTCTCAGGATTCCCCGTCGCATCGTTACGATTTTGGAAGGTGAAAGTCTCGTCAACGACGCGACCGCCCTGGTCGCTTATCGCTTCGCCGTGGCCGCCGTGCTCAGTGGTACATTTTCACTGGCACACGCGGGCGGACAATTCGCCATCGTGGGCATCGGCGGGACCTTGATTGGTTTGGCGGTCGGCTTGCTGGCGGAACAGTTTCACAAGCGCGTTGAGGATGCGCCGATTGAAATCACCGTTTCGCTGCTGACACCGTTTGTCGCTTACCTGTCCGCCGAGCGATTGGGCGTTTCCGGCGTGCTCGCGGTTGTGACCGCCGGCTTGTATCTCGGTGGGCGCATGCCCGAAATTCTCAGCTTCCAGACCCGGCTCCGGGGCGGGCCGGTCTGGGAAATGGTGGAATTCCTGCTGACCGGTTTCGTCTTCATTCTCATCGGACTGCAACTGCCCGAAGTGCTGCGCGGGTTGTCCCGCAATGCCATTTCCAATCAGCGTCTCGTCTGGTATGCGCTGGTCGTCACCGTCGCGGTAATTCTCATCCGCATCCTGTGGGTTTTTCCCGCCACGTATCTGCCGCGCCTGATTTTCAAAAAACTCTGCAGACGCGATCCTCATCCGCCATGGCAGCACGTTACAATCGTCGCGTGGACGGGCATGCGCGGGGTGGTTTCGCTTGCGGCGGCCCTGGCCCTGCCACCCACCATGCGAGACGGGAAGCCTTTTCCGGGCCGCGACTTGATTCTGTTCCTCACGTTCATCGTGATTCTGGTCACGCTCGTCGTGCAAGGCCTGAGCCTGCCTTTGCTCATTCGCCGGCTCGGCGTCAAGGACGATGGTTCGATGGAAAAGGAAGAACGCGAAGCCCGCCTCAAAGCCAACCAGGCGGCCCTTGCCCGGCTCAATGAAATCGCGGAACGCGAGCCGGCGAAAGCCGACGCGCTGCAACGCGTGCGCATCGAGTACGAAGACCATATCCGTCAGGTGGAAGGCGCCGAACCGGAAAGTGCCGGCACTCCGCTCCGCCTTTTTTCTTCCGAATACGAACGCCTGTCGCACACAGCGCTTCAGATGGAGCGCCGGACGATCATTAAACTTCGCAACCAGGACGTGATCAACGACGAAGTCCTGCGCCGCATCCAGCGGGACATTGATCTGGCCGAAGCCCGATTACGGCATCATCAGTGACGACACACGATGGAGAAGAAAACTTTCAACCGCAGAGGTGCGGGAACTAAGTAATAGTAAGTTCTGATTGAGAGACAACCTCTTCAACTTCCTTATCAGGGTTAACCATAGCCACGTTTTGGGTTAACTTGCGCTGAAGATTGAATGTCCGAGCATGTGCGCGACGCAAGAGAGTTGAATACGCCATTGGAATCACTCGAACAACATGAAGTGAGCATGTCGGTAACGATCCATCAATGGCTGAACAATTGTTGCCGCGCCGCGTCCAACTGCTCGCGGCGGCCGAGCAGCACATCTGATCGTCCGTTTGAATTTCCTCATCCGGCCCGGGATTGATGATGTTCGCGCCAACGCGTCCAATGCAGAAAATGCTGTCGCCAGCTCGCGGGTACGCTCGCCCACACTTTACCCCCCAGTCTTAATCAAATGAAATCCGCGGCACGAGGGGAAAGCGTCGTTGCAATTTTACAAGCCAAAAGAACAAACGCCGCCGCCAGACCATCGACCAGCCGCCGTCCAATTCCCCGGCCAGGACAGCGGTGATCGCGGCGGGCAATTGAAATTTGTCGCGCGGCTCCATAAAAATTTCCATGAACGGCGTGGTGTAATAACCTTCGACCATTTCCGAATAAAACCGCATCGCCCGGAAAACCCTTTTCTCATAAACCTTCAACCGCCGGGCGCCATCGTGTCCAGCGGCCAGTGATTGCAGGACGGCTTGGGCCGCGAGTTTTCCCGAATACATCGCCAGATAGACGCCCGCCGAGAAAATCGGGTCCATGAATCCCGCCGCATCGCCCACGCGCAGCAGACGCGGCCCGACGAGGCGGCGGTTGTAGTAGGAAAAATCGCCCGTCGTCTGCATCGCGCTGATCAGCCGGGCGTTTTTCATCCGCTCGCGCGTCACCGGGCTGGATTGCACAATCCGGTTGAAGATTTCCACCGGTGACTGTCTGGCCTGAGTGAACTCTTCCTGATCCATCACACAACCAACGCTGATCTTCTCCGCTGAAAGGGGAATGATCCAAAACCATGTGTTGCCCAAGCGCACGATGACCGTGTCCCCGCGCGCTTCACCGGAATCGAGGGCAACACCGCTGAAGTGTCCGAAGACGGCGAGCTTCTTGAGCTTGGGATGAATGATACGAAGTCCCTCCTGGTTGCCCGTGAAATTGCCACGCCCGCTGGCATCCACCAGAAACGCGCCGGAAAAACTGGCATTTGCCCCGTCGTCACCGCGCGCCTCGATCTGCACCCGGTCGGCGGCGGTCGAGGATTTGGTGACCGTCCAACCTTCGCGCACCTCTGCGCCCGAATCGCGCGCATGCCGGAGCAACAGATGGTCGAAGGTGGCGCGTTCGACCTGAAAGGCCTCCGGCTCATGGGTGAAACAGCCGTTGCGGAAAATCAGTTTCAGGGATTTTGCGCCGTTGCCGAGATGAAACTGCGCTCCCGTCTTTTTTGGAAACCCGGCTGCCAGCAGTTTCGGCAGCACGCCCATCTCCGCGAACAAGCGGCGATTATAGGGCAGCAGCGACTCGCCGATATGGAAGCGCGGGAAGTGCTCCTTCTCCAGAACGAGCACGCGTTTGTTCGCGCGGGCAAGAAACGTCGCGGCCGCGCTGCCGCCCGGCCCGCCACCGATGATCAGCGCATCGTAAATCGTTTCTGACACGCCCTCATCAAAGGTGAAAATGGNNTGGCCCGCCACCGATCACAATTGCGTCATACATCATCACTGACACCGTTCCATAAAACGACAAACCGCCGCTTCAAACAAGCATGAGGTTCGCCAAACTTGATTGCTTGCCTTCCGGCTTCTCCAAGAGCTTGAAAAGCACACAGGTTGCGGCGGTACTAAGTTCTCCGCTCGCAAACGCCGCGTCTTCGGTCAAAAACATCCTTTGCCACCGCTCCTTCCGGTCGCTCGAAGCCTCCATCCAAAGCCTCGACGCGTTGAGGATGACACCCGGAAGTCAATCTGGGCGCGGTTCATGGCTCAGTCTCCTTTTGGGGCGGGGGCGGATTTCCAAACGAAGCCAACGGTTGCCTGTCCGCATGAATGGCCACGTCCAAGCTGGCCGGCGCGGGAACGTGCTCGCCGTGCCGCAACCTTTGCCGGCGCTCCAATTCGTGGAGATGCCGGAAAAGCCGATTCTCGATTTGAGTTTCGTATCGGCCGAACTTCGATCCCAGAGCGTCCATGGCCCAATCCGAGAGCCGAGCCGGAAGGCCGGGGTCGATCACCACAACCGTATTGGGGTTCTCCTCTTCGAACGTTGCCGCCAAGCCCAATTCCGTTTTAGTGATCGGCGGATTAAGTTGTGCGGTTGTGAATTCGGCTTCGAGCAATGCGACACGCTTGCGGCGCGTTTTTCAATCAATGAC
>PLJQ01000434.1 GCA_003140275.1 Limisphaerales bacterium | reverse complement strand
TTCCGTCCGATCATGATGACCACGATGGCCGCGCTGCTCGGTGCCATGCCGCTGGCGATTGGCCTCGGCACAGGCTCGGAACTGCGCCGTCCGCTGGGGATTGCTGTCGTGGGCGGCTTGCTTGTCTCACAGGTGCTCACACTCTACACGACGCCGGTGGTTTATCTGAAGATCGAGAAACTCCGCCTGCGCGTGTCGGCGTGGAAACGGAAGCTGCGTGGAACGCGAACAGGAGCAGTCGTGGGCGAGCCGATTTCGATCCGGCAGCCTTTCAACGCTCCAGAAAACCTGACATGAACTTTATTGCCCTCAAAATGCTTTTTGGAGATCGGGCGAAGTATCTCGGCATCGTCATCGGGCTGACCTTCGCGTCGCTCCTCATCACCCAGCAATCGGCCATTTTTGCCGGGATGATGACACGCACCTTCAGCTTTCTCTCGGACGTCGCGCTTCCGGACATCTGGGTTGTCGATCCCCAGGTGAAATATATCGATGACATCCGACCGATGCAAGACACGGAGGTTCTGCGGGTGCGCGGCGTGGAAGGCGTCCAGTGGGCGGTGCCGCTCTACAAAGGATCGCTGGCGATGCGCCGAACCGATGGCACTTATCAATCATGCGTCGTCATCGGTCTCGACGACGAAACGCTTATGGGCGGCCCGCCGACCATGGTGATTGGAAAACTGTCCGACCTCCGGCGAAGCGGCGGCGTAATCGTGGATGCGACTGGCGCGGCGGGAAAGCTGGCACACATTCAGCCCGACGGAACGAGAGTCTCGCTCAAGGTGGGTGATGAAATGGAGATCAACGACAACCACTCCGTCGTCGTTGGCATCTGCAAGGTCACGCAAACGTTCCAAGCCAATCCGGTCATCTACACGACCTATTCCTCGGCCACGTCGTTCGCTCCGTCGCAGCGGTTGCTGTTGTCGTTTGTGACCGTCAAGGCGAAGCCGGGGCAGGATCTGAACGCTTTGTGCCGGCGTATCGAAAAGGCCACGGGACTTAGGGCCTACACGCGGGACGAGTTCAAAATGGTGACGTTCCTTTACTACCTGCAATACACCGGGATGCCGATCAATTTTCTCACCGCGGTGGCGCTTGGCTTTTTGGTGGGCGTCGCGATTTCCGGTCAGACTTTCTACAACTTCACGCTCGATAACCTGCGTTACTTCGGAACGCTCAAGGCGATGGGCGCGAAGAACGGGATGCTCCTGCGGATGATTCTGCTTCAAGCCTTGGTGGTTGGCGGAGTGGGATATGGCCTGGGTGTTGGCGCGGCCTCGGCGTGGGGCATGCTCATCAGTGGCCGAACGCAGTTGGCCTTCCGCTTGCCGTGGCACTTGCTGGTGGTCAGCGCGGTGGCAGTGCTGGTGATTTGTTTGAGTTCGGCAGCCTTGAGTATTCACAAGGTGATGAAGCTGGAACCTGCCGTGGTCTTCCGGAGCTAGGTTATGAGCGCAACGATCAATGGAACAACGCAGGAAGCCAGAGTGGCCGTCAATTGTAAGGAATTGACCAAGACCTTTGGCACAGGCAACGCGGCGGTCAAAGCCCTGCGCGGCGTGAATCTCGAGGTTCGCAGCGGCGAGTTGTTGATGTTGGTCGGGCCTTCCGGCTGCGGAAAGACCACGCTGATCTCTGTCATCGCCGGGGTGCTCCGGCGCGATGAAGGAGACTGCAAAATCTTCGATCAGGACTACAACCGGATGAGCGAGGATGATACGACCGAATTCCGTGGGGTGAACATCGGTTTCGTCTTTCAGGCTTTCAATCTCATCCCCTCGCTCACCACGGCGGAGAACGTGGGGACGCCACTCATCATCAACGGCATGAAGCCGCGTGCGGCGGTGAGCAAGGCGCGTGAAATTCTGGTCCAGGTCGGGTTTGACGAGCGGATGATGAGTTCGCTGCCGACCGATCTTTCAGGTGGCCAGCAGCAGCGGGTGGCGATTGCCCGTGCGCTGGTTCATCAACCGCGCTTGATTGTCTGCGACGAACCGACCAGCGCGCTGGATGGCGAGACTGGCCACAAGATCATGGAATTGCTGCACACGCTTGGTCGTGGCGAGGGCCGGGCGCTCGTCGTGGTGACGCACGATTCACGCATCTATGAGTTCGCCGATCGGATCGCAGCGATGGAAGACGGACGCATCACGCAAGTGGTCGATTCCGCCAGCCAGCTCAAGCCGATGCAGAAGAAAACTGATTAGGAGAAATTTACGTTTCGCAAATATATTTTAACAATCCTTGCGCTGGTTGGAATGGGTCTCGGCATTGTCGCCGCGCTCCGCAGCGCCCGCACCATGGTGCCGACCCCGATGGTTTCCGATGCGCCAACGCCGCCTTATCAAGCCTTCGTGGCTGGCGCGGGCTTGGTGGAGGCCAACACCGAAAACATCGCCATCGGCACGCAACTCGCCGGCATTGTCTCGGAGATTTATGTCAAGATCGGCAGCCAGATGAAGAAGGGTGATCCACTTTTCACCATCGACGATCGCGCCCAACGTGCCTTGGTTGTCCAACGTCAGGCTGCTGTTCAAGTGGCGGAACCGCAGGTCACCGACGCAAAATATGAACTCAAGCTGGCCGAATCCCTCGTCCCCGAAGGCATCACCATCGAGGTCCGGGACCGGGATATCTTCACCGTCCAAAAGGCCGAAGCGCAATTGGTCCAGGCCCGTGCGGATCTGAAGGCGGCCGAAACGGATTTGGAACGCCTGACCGTCCGCGCGCCCGTGGGTGGGCAGATTCTGCAATTGAAGATCCATCTTGGCGAATTCGCGCAAGTCGGTGTCCTCGCACAGCCGCTCATTCTCATAGGGAATGTGGAACCGCTCAATGTCCGTGTGGACGTGGACGAAAACGACGCCTGGCGCGTGCGCGAAGGAGCGGCGGCGGCTGGTTACTTGCGCGGCAACAAGGAAATTACGACGCCGCTGAAGTTCGTCCGGTTCGAGCCGTATGTGATTCCGAAGGTCTCCTTGACCGGAGCGCCTGGGGAACGGGTCGATACGCGCGTGATGCAGGTAATCTATAGTTTTTCCAGGGGAGAACTTCCGATCAAGGCCGGCCAGCAGATGGATGTGTATATCGATGCACCGCCGCATGTAGGTGGCCGCCCCGCGCTTCTCCGGCCCACGATAACTTCCCACAAGGAGGACACAAGCTATGCAAAATGAAACTCTGTTCGGGTGCCTGCGAATTTCCATTCTTAGACGCAGCGGGTTGCCGGTCTGCGCGACGGTCGGAGTCCTCGCTCTGCTTGCGGGTTGCGCCGTTGGGCCGGATTACCGCCGTCCCACCGCGCTGCCTGCGAATCCCATGCCCGCCGCCTTCGGCGACACGGCCATCACCAACGCCGGCGATTGGAAAACCGCCGAACCATCCGCGCACCTGCCGCGCGGCAACTGGTGGGAACTTTACGGCGATGCAGAATTGAACCGCCTTGAATCACTTGCGGCCACGAACAATCAGCAGATTGCCGTCGCGCTCGCCAACTTTGATCAGGCTCACGCCGCAGTGAGCGTCGCCCGCGCGGACTTTTTCCCGCAGATTTCCACTTCGCCTTCGGCGACCCGACAACGCACGAGTGCAAATGCGTCGCCCACCAGCGCAGCCACGGGAAAGAGCATCACCTTCAATTCGTTCAATGTTTCGGCGGACGCGAGTTGGGAACTGGATTTGTGGGGACGCATTCGCCGCCAAGTCGAAAGCGCGCGTGCGACCTTCACCGCGTCCGCCGATGACCTCGAATCCGCGATACTTTCCGTGCAAGCCGAGGTGGCGATGGATTACTTCACGTTACGCGCGCTCGACGCTCAATCGGACCTGCTCACCCAGACCTCGGTCGCTTACGAACGCGCGCTGGAATTGACGCAAAATCGCCGCAAGGCGGGCATCGCCAGCGACCTCGACGTGGCGCAGGCCGAAACGCAGCTCAAGAGTGCCAAAGCACAAATCCCGGCGGTGGACTTGCAGCGCGCGCAATTGCGTCACGCCCTCGCGGTTCTTTGCGGTCAGGTGGCGACGACGTTCGCGCTCACCCCGAACACGGTTGCTTCAACAAACCTGCCGGCGATTCCCGTCGTTATGCCGAGCGAATGGCTGGAGCGCCGACCGGATATTTCCGCTGCCGAACGCCGCATGGCTGCCGCCAACGCGAGCATCGGCGTGGCCAAGGCGGCGTTTTATCCGAAAGTGTTGCTCAATGGCTCGGGCGGATTTGAATCCATCAGCGCCAGTGATCTGTTCGCCTGGCCCAGCCATTTGTGGGCCATTGGACCGACGCTGCAATTGCCGATCTTCACCGGCGGGCGTAATCGTGANNGCCTACGACGGCACTGTTGCGTCCTATCGGCAGACGGTGCTCACGGCCTTTCAGGACGTGGAGGATCGACTGGCCGCACAATGGCTGCTCGCAAAGCAACTCGACGAAGAGACTGCAGCGCTGTCCTCGGCGCAGCGCACGTTGGACATCTCGAATAACCGCTACAAGGCCGGTGTGGAGCAATACCTCGACGTTATCGTTGCCCAGTCCGTTCAGCTATCGCACAAGCAGAACGTGGTTCAACTCAACGGGCAAAAACTCGCTGCGAGCGTCTCGCTCATCAAGGCGCTGGGTGCCGGTTGGCAACCGACTTCCACTACGAGCGTGGAGCGGTGAGCGCGCTAAAGGCCGATTCCGACCTCCGCCTCCAAACCTAACCAGTTGGAACTGTAGGGTTTGGTTAACTTCCACAGACGAGTGCCAGCGGAAGTGCCAGCAGGATTTAACTCTGGCCTGCCCTGCGTAACTCCCACCTGCTCCCTACCGGAGTCGAGATCAACCGTCGTAACCTCATCGCTGTGAATACAGTTATGAGACAACGATACAGGCTCTACCGCCGCAAAAACGGCGGACGCTACTACATTCACGATGACGTGACCGGCAAGCAGGACAGCTTGCACACCACCGACCGCGCCACGGCACTGCGGTTGTTTCATTCGCGCGGTGAAGCGCAGCAGCAGCCCGCCGTGAACCTGCACATCGCCCGCGCCTATCTCGCCGC
>PLJQ01000347.1 GCA_003140275.1 Limisphaerales bacterium | reverse complement strand
TTAGACACTAGATACCCAAGGGGTTGCGGGCGAAATGCCCGTTCAAAAGCGTCGCGCCGTGACGTAGCTGGTTATTTGAAAAGCGGACGACCTGAAGTGCTGATAACATCGGGTTGTGCGCCATGCCGCCAAGACTTTCACCCAGTGTTTGAACGTCAAGCCCTTGGCCGAAAGTTCAGTTCAAGGANNGCGTCGCAGTCCGATCTGGCGGGCCTCGAAGCTGAAAACATTGATTACCACGAAGCCGCCGATCAAGCTGCTACCAATTGGCGGATGCAACCAGACTGCAAAATGGCTGCCGCCGAGAGATGAATGGGATTTTCGTTCTATTACACCCGAGAAATGCCGTCTTGCCTGCCTCTGGGAGTACGCAAGGAGTGTTGAAATGATAGTTTCGGATCCTGCGCGATGGATCTTTGGAAAGGATGAAGAAGAAAAGGGCAAAGGTGCGGACACCGTACTCGCATATCACCTCCTACGAGGAGGAGATATTTCAATGCCGTGGATAACGTTCAACAATACCGTTTATAAGTTGATCTCGGTACGCGACCTCAAGAAAGTCAACAGCTACTACCACGAACCGCACGACGTTCCATCTAACCAACCAGCTTTTTCGCCATGCTCTCGGAATGCTCATTCCTGAGATGGCTGTAGGTCCTGGCGATGAGCACCCCGCCATCCTGGTGTCCCTGCCACGCTGAAAGCGTTTTGAAGTCCACTCCAAGCTCAATTGCTCGCGTGATGAAACAGCGCCGCAATGCACGGGAGGAAAAATGCGGAAACTTGAGCCGCTTGCACGCTCCGTCAAGACCTTTCTTGGGGTCCTTGATTTTGAATACAGGCTGTCCGTTTTCGATTCTCCCTTGTTCCCTTAACTTTTCCAGAAATGGCCTGAGTTGTGGAAAGATGGGGATCGAAAAACCCGAATCAGTCTTCTTGCGGTAAAGATTGATGCTGCCTTTTTCCAACTGAATGTGCTCACCACGAAGACTTGAGCATTCCGCTGTCCCCACGCCCGCTATTCCCATGAATTCAACCAGGTTGGCGGAATCCTCTGCATCAGCATTGAATCTTTGCGACCTGATGCTTTTGGTGATGGCTTGAAATTGCTCCCACGTCGGCGTCAATCGAATGGGTTTTTCTGGCGTGAGTTGTTTTAAGTCCGCCGCCGGCGAGTCGGCAATGACTTTAGAATCGACCGCAATTTCAAATACCTGGCGCAGAAATCTTATGTATTGATTGTATGTCCACTTCGACACGTGCCGCGCTTTGCTCGTCGCAGATGTCTTAAGCTTTGAGTTTCTTTGGGCGTTTTCGCTGTGCAGCCATAGCTGCAAATCGGCTGCGGTGATTGCCTTTACCGGCATCGACAAACTCTGCCGCCACGTTCTCTTGAATTTCTTGAGAATGGATTTCTTGTTTGCCTGCGAGCCTTCGTCGAATTGTGGAAGCTGTTGTTCGTAGAGTTTCAGCAGTTCTTTCAGTGTGAGTTTTTGAGCCGAGTGATCAAGCCGACCATGTTTTTCCAGCGTTTGGGCGAGTTTACGACCGGCGAGCTCACGGTCAGAGGTATGCAAACTTTTCCAAAATAACTTGCCATGCGAACGGAAGACGGCATAATAAACCCTGTTCGATGAATACCGATACAGATTTTCGCCGACATTACGAAACGTGCCTGTGCGTTTGCCCGTTGCCATGCGGAATAACCTACAGTATAGAAGCACGTTTTTCGCTCGTGTCGAGAATCGTTGTAAATCATTGACACTTATTTGGAAGCGAGCGTAGCTCAGTCTGGTAGAGCATCACCTTGCCAAGGTGAACGTCGAGGGTTCGAATCCCTTCGCTCGCTCCATTTTCTGTACCAACGACTTACAAAACGTAGCGCCTGAGTTACAACAAAAAGTTACAACACGTCTGCCCGTGTTTGGCCTTGTTATTCGTGTTTGACAAGCCCGGCGAATGAACACAAATTGTATGCGTGCGGATTATTAAGGAAAGCACCTTGGCCGCTTTTGCCGCCCGACATCCGCAAGCCGCAACGGGTTTGGAAGTCTGGCGGCGGATCATGCGGCAGGAGCAATTCCGGCATTTTGCCGACTTGCGCCGGTGCTTTCGTTCGGCGGACCAGGTGCGCGTGGTCAGCGGCAATCCGGTCGTGGTGTTCAACGTATGCGGCAACACCTACCGGCTCGTTTGCGCCATACACTACAACACGGGCAAAGTGTTCCTGCTCCGCTTCCTGACGCACGCGGAATACGACAAAAACCGATGGAAAGACGAATTATGAAGACTCTGACGCATAAATCCCGGCGCTTCGCCAGCAACGCGGACATTCCCAAGACCTACCGCGAATTGTGCCAGCTTTACCTGCCGCGCCCGATTCACGACGAAGCGCAGGATGCCGAAGCCACGGTCATGATGAACGCGCTCGCCGTCTTCACCCGGCTCAACGCGGAACAGCGTGATTATCTGGACGTGCTGACGGAATTTGTAGACGAATTCGACAAGGGCAAGAAAATCCGCTGGCCAAAAACCAGCGGCTTGGACCTGCTCAAACACTTGCTGGAAGAACATGGAAAGAGCGCGGCGGATTTGTCGCGCATGCTGGACACCAGCCGCAACCTGGGCGCAATGATCCTGCGCGGCGAACGCAAGCTGACGCTCAATCATGTCCGCACGCTGGCAAAGCATTTCGGCGTGTCTGCCGACGTGTTCCTTACATGACTAACGCGCGTTGACCGTGTCTCGAAACTCTGCTGAACCGGCAGCCTGAACCCCGCCGCAATGTTCGTAGCGCAGCAAAAAGGCGGGTGAACACGGCACTTGCCAGCCGCTAATCCTTGCCTTGCCGGAGGTCCTTTGATTCAATCGCCACCGTTCCGAAAGAAACGAATGTAGAGCAAACCAACACAACAAATTTGCGGCTTCGGCTGTTGTCTCTCACGAAACGGGAAATTTCGACCGCAGGACAGCGTTGAAGGCACGCCCACATCGGGCGTGTCTGAAAGCGTTCCTGTGGAGGCATTCCCGTGCCTGTGATGGAGCGTGAGTAGGTTACGCCTTTTTTCTTTGGCAAAGTTGAAGCGGCATGAAAGGCAGCTATGACTTTTTTACGAATATGCAGACCAATATACCGGCTTGGCGTGGCCGTGTTCTGGATCGGAATACTTTTAACCGGCATTGGCTTGGTGATCGGTCTGTTTAGCAGGGGATGGACAGCTTTATTGATTGGAATTAGTTGCGTTGTGCCCGGTATAATCACCTCTCAAATTCCGGTGGTTTATTTGGGTAACGAAGTGCAGTCAATTGATGAATCCCTGACGCCAAAGCAGGTGAGTGACCTGGTTTCGCGGCACTTGCGAGAGCATGGTGACGATGCAGATGATACAGAAGTCTTCCTTGGTAAATTCTGCGGAGAGGTTGAGGTGGTGAAGAAGCATCAAACGCGCTCATTGCAATCGAACCCGTCCGGGTTGGTCAACGTGCCACGCGCGCGCGAGCGCCCGGCATACAAACTCGCCGCAAGCGGCTCGACGGAACGCTCACGCGAAGCGTGAGCTTTCAAGGGTCATTTCAAGAGGGTTAAAGGGTAAAAGAGCAAAAACTAAAGCCCCCTCACACAACGGAACCCACCGTAGTCGTTGTAGGAAATGGCCGGGTTGTCGTAGCCGCGCCCGGCGCAACGCGAATGGAATGCGAAGTCGTACCAAAGGCCGCCGCGCAATACACGGCTGTCATTCGGGCTTGAGGCCGGTCCACGTGGATCGGTTCCTCCCGCATACGGGCTTCCTATTGAACTCAGGTTATAATCATACCAATCCCAACACCACACATCTACATTCCCAGCCATGTCGTATAACCCATAACCGTTCGGCGCAAAATATCCCACCGGACTCGTGAATGCGAAGGCGGCATTGGAGCCGTTCGGTCCCAAATCGTAGCTAAAATCATTGGTATCTCCGAGGTAGTTGGCCTGGCTTTCGGATATCGTGTCGCCCCAGGGAAACCGTTGCCCGCTCAATCCGCCCCGCGCCGCCTTCTCCCACTCCGC
>PLJQ01000339.1 GCA_003140275.1 Limisphaerales bacterium | reverse complement strand
CGGTCGTTCATCCACGAACCGAACACAGCGCCGACGGCACCTGTAAGCTGGTCCCACGGGTTTTCCGGAAACGCTTTTCCCGTGCGTGACTTCACCAGCTTTTTGAAGCGACCGACCAGTTCCTTAAGGTCTCCCGTAGCAAGCCTGGTATCTTCGATGTCCGGGTTGCCGTGGCGTTCGTTCTTCAGTTCGTCGATGACGGTTTCAAACGGCTCATGATGCTCACCCGGCAGTTTCTGAACGCCCATGACGACGTCGCCGTACATCTGGATAAAGCGACGATAACAGTCCCACGCAAACCGTTCATTGCCCGTGGCCTTGACGAGCGCGAGTACGGTCTGATCGTTGAGGCCGAGATTGAGAATCGTATCCATCATACCGGGCATCGAATCCCGCGCGCCGGAACGGACGGCGACCAGTAGCGGCATGGCGGTGATGTCACCGAACTTGGTGACCATGATGGCTTCCATGTTGACGACGCCTTTCTGGATTTGCGCCTGGAGGTCCTTGGGGTAGCTGCGCTTGTTGTCGTAGAAATAGGTGCAAACCTCGGTGGTGATGGTGAACCCGGGCGGAACGGGCAGGCCGATGCGCGTCATCTCGGCCAGATTCGCGCCCTTGCCGCCGAGCAGCGGTTTCATGGCGCCGTTGCCGTCGGCTTTTTTATTGCCGAAAAGGTAAACGTGTTTCTTTGCTTTCGATGCTTTGGCCATAAGTAGTCAGTGCAATTGAGTTAACTTTCGTTGGGAATTTCCGCGAAAATCGAGGTGCCAGACTAACAAAGGTCGTCAACGTGTCAACGTTGACTTTCTGCCTTATCGGTCTAACGGGGCAACGCTGCTTGCTGTGCGGCTGAACTTCCATGACGATTCCTTTGACGGCAAGTGTGCGCAGATTTGTTTGTGGTTCGTTGGCAGGTGCGGCCGACTCGTTTGTCTTCTGCCGTCGGGTTTGCAATACTGGCAGGGCAGAACAGCCGATGGTCGAACTGCGTGGGGCTCTGAAGTCTGGGGCGGCAACGGCCTTGCTGACCCGCGCTGGAAATGGGACCGCGAGTAAGCGACCTCGGCAAAGCCGGAAGATTTCCATTTCGACTCCAGTTTTTCCCAGCCCGTTGCGTTGGGAATTTCGACGGTCAATTCTTTGACACGATGCTCAGGATTTACACGATTCAAATGGGCCAAACCATCTTGTTCATCCCGAAATCCTGTCTGTAGTTCCGCGACTTTGCATTGAACCCTCTGGTTGAAGCATTTTGCGAGCGCATTCGCGCGGTTGCAATTTCCCCCTGTTCAGGTGATGATTCGCCATTGCATGAAACGCCCGTCGTGTTGGTTCATCACTTCTCTGCTGGCTGCAACGTTCGTTGCCTCCGCCGCGCGCGCGGCAGATTTTCCCGCCATTTACAATAGCGAGCCGGATACAAACGCGGCACCGCCTTCGCCGCAGGAATCCCTCGCCACGTTGAAGCTCCCGCCCGGCTTCAAGGCCACCGTGTTTGTCGCCGAGCCGGATGTGCAGAATCCCATTTCAATGACGTGGGACGCGCACGGGCGGCTGTGGATCGCGGAGAATTACACTTACGCCGAGCGCGCCAAGAGGTTCGATCTGCACTTGCGCGACCGCATCCTCATCTTCGAGGACAAAGACGGCGACGGACATTTCGATTCACGCAAAGTTTTCACGGATGAGGTGCAAATGCTCACGAGCGTCGAAGTCGGTCGCGGCGGCGTGTGGGCGTTGTGCCCGCCGCAGTTGCTGTTCATCCCCGACAAGAATGGTGACGGAGTTCCGGACGGCCCGGCTGAAGTTGTGCTCGACGGCTTCACCGTGCCCGAGAACAATTATCATAACTTCGCCAACGGCCTGCATTGGGGGCCGGACGGCTGGCTCTATGGACGCTGTGGCGCGTCGGCGCCGGGAAAAATTGGCGTCCCCGGCACGCCGGACAGCGCGCGTTTGCCGATTCACGGCGCCGTGTGGCGGTATCATCCCCAACGGAAGATTGTGGAGGTGCTCACCGCCGGGCCGATGAATTCCTGGGGCCACGATTGGAACGCGCACGGCGAGGTCTTCTGCGTCAACACGGTCAACGGCCACCTCTGGCACATGATTCCCGGCGCGCACTACCTCGTTGCGCATACGATTGATCCCAATCCGCGCGCCTACGAGTTGATGGACATGCACGCCGACCATTGGCACTTCGACACCGCGAAAGGCTGGTCGCACTCGCGCGACGGCGCAGCGGACGCCTACGGCGGCGGTCACGCGCACACCGGTACCATGATTTACCTGGGCGACAACTGGCCCGCCGAATATCACGACCGGCTTTTCACGGTCAATTACAACGGTCGCCGCCTTAATCATGAAATTCTGGAGCGCACCGGCTCCGGATACGTCGCCAAACACGGGCCCGACTCTTTCATCTTTGGCGACACCTGGTTTCGCGGACTGGAACTCGGCTATGGCCCCGACGGCGGTGTGTTCCTGCTCGACTGGAGCGACACCGGCGAATGTCACGATCACACCGGTGTCCACCGCACATCGGGCCGCATCTACAAAATCACCTATGGCGAACCGAAACCGCCGCCGGTCGCCGACCTCACAAAGCTGAGCGTGAACGAACTGGTGAAGCTGCACTTGCACGCAAACGAATGGTTCGTTCGTCAGGCGCGGTTGCAACTGGCCGACCGCGCCACGGCGGGTCATGATTTCGAAAGCGCAAAGACGCAACTGCGCGAAATGTTCGCGCGCCAGTCGGACGGAGTGATGAAGCTCCGCGCCTTGTGGTCGCTTTACGCCATCGGCGCGGCGGACGAAGATTTTCTACGCGCACAGTTGCGTCACCCGGACGAACACGTTCGCACCTGGGCCATCCGCCTGCTCACGGACTTCTGGCCGCTTGACACCGTGATTTCCACGCGCCCGTCACTAGGTTCTGCAGGAGACGACGTGAGGAGTCTCACTAATTCCAAATCGTGGAAAAGTCAGAGCCTCGTTACCTCGGCTCCTACGTTGAAGGAATTCATCCGCCTCGCGAAGTCTGACCCATCGGGTCTGGTCCGCCTCGCGTTGGCCACCGTGTTGCAGCGCCTGCCCGTGGCGCAGCGCGCCGGACTCGCCGGGCCGTTGCTCGCGCATGCCGAAGATGCGAACGACCACAATCTGCCGCTGATGATCTGGTATGGCCTCATTCCCGTGGGCGACGCCGCTCCGTCCACGCTGGCCACCCTCGCCGCTGATTGCCGGCTGCCGCTCACGCGCAAGTACATCGCCCGCCGGCTCGGCGAGGACATCGAGAAAAATCCCGCGCCGTTGGACGACTTGCTGAAGTTGACCGCAGCCGGATCTGAGGCAATGCAGGCGGACGTTCTGGACGGTTTATCCGAAGCGTTGCGCGGCTGGAGCAAGGCGCGGAAACCGTCGTCCTGGGATGCCTTGCAAAAAGAATCGGCCCACTCTCCCAAAGCCGGTTTGCGCGACCGCGTGCGCGATCTGAGCGCACTCTTCGGTGATGGCCGCGCGCTGGATGAAGTCAAGCGCATCGCGCTCGACCGCAAAAGCGACCTGGCTTTTCGCCGTGCCGCGTTGCAGACGCTGATTGAAGACAAGCCTGCCGACTTGCGAGCCATCTGCGAGGAATTGTTGAAGGTGAAGTTTCTGAACTCGACCGCGGTTCGCGGCCTGGCACTCTTTGACGATCCGGCGATCGGCGAAAAGCTGGCCGAGAGTTACCAGGAGTTTCATCCCTCGGAACGAGGGGCGGTCATGGACACGCTGGTTTCCCGCCCGTCGTTCGCGCGGCCGTTGCTCGAAGAAATGGCCGCCCGGCGAATTCCGCGCGCGGACATGACTCCGTTTCACGCCCGGCAGGTGCGCAGCTTCAATGACGCAACGCTCACCATAAGACTGGCGGAAGTTTGGGGCGAATTGCGGGACAGCCCCGCCGATAAGAAGCAATTCATCGCGCAGTTGAAAGCGAAACTGACGCCCGCCGCGCTCGCCGCCGCCGACAAAAGCCAGGGCCGCGTGGTGTTCAACACCGTGTGCGCCGCGTGCCATACGCTTTACGGCCACGGCGGGCAGGTCGGTCCCGATCTTACCGGATCAAGCCGCGACAATCTGGATTACCTGCTCGACAATGTTGTTGATCCGAGCGCGGTGGTGAACGCGGATTTTCGCATGTCGGTCCTTGATCTCAAGGATGGCCGCACGCTCAATGGCCTGATCGCCGCAAAAACAGACCGCACCCTTACGCTGAAAACCATGACCGAAACCGTGACACTGGAGCGCGCTGGGATTCAAAACGTTCAGCAATCTTCGCTTTCCCTGATGCCAGAAGGATTGCTCGAAGCTTTGAAGGAAACGCAGGTGCGCGATCTCATCGCCTACCTCATGCATCGGACCCAAGTGCCGTGAGCTTGTTTGCGTGCGGACTGTGGACAATAATATCAAACCACGGAAGTTGTTAGTACGGTGACTTGCTGGCGCTGGATGTTCTTAGCCGGAAGCATTCAATGGTACGGGGAGCGCCCGCGGTCCGCGTGCGGTCGTTGCCGCACCCGGCGACGACTCCCGGCTTCTGACTTGCGATCGAACCAAACGGTGCAGTATGGCCTTACGCACGAAGTGTCCGGCGGGCCGCCGAACACAGCTGGCCAGCCGGCCCGCGCACGCCATTCAATCGCATGGTTCCGGCATTAAAGCCTCGGCGGCGCAGGTTTGTTCGGCGCATCCCAGGCCTGAGCACCTTTGACCTTTAATTTGCGCTTGAAGACTTTGTCGCCGCACGTGGCAAAAAGCGTGTCGAAATTCTCACCGCCAAAGCACAGATTCGCGATTCTGCCGTTCGGCGTCGGGATGATGCAGTTGACGCGGCCCGCCTGGTCGCAAACCTGGATGCCGATGCGCGTGGCGACGTAAAGGCGGCCATCGCGATCCACCCTCATGCCGTCGGCACCGCTGTCGTCGGCGGTGTCGGGCACGTGCAGATGATAGTAGTGTTGTTTGTGGGCGAGCGAGCCGCCGGGCAGGATTTGGTAGCTGTAAACCCAGTGCGAGCGGCTGTCAGCGATGTAGAGCAACGATTGATCAGGCGAGAGCGTGAGGCCGTTCGAGAAGCGCAGGCCGGTGTCCACTTCCTTTTTTGTGCCGTCGGGCTTGATGAGCCAGACGCGGCTGGTATTGGTATTCATGCCGGTCCAGTTCGGATTGGTGGCATAAATGTCGCCGTTGCGTGCGACGACGATGTCGTTGCCGCGAAATCCTTCCGCGATGATTGTCGCTTTGGCATTGGCGTCGTAAGCGAGAATTTTCTCCTCGCCGCCTGTGATGGTGTAGAGACGGCCATCCGGGCCGAATGCCTGGCCACTCCCGTTGCGGGTCTGATCGGCAAAAACCGACACCGTGCCATCCAGACTGACTTTGTGGATGCGGTTGTTCGGAATGTCCGTGAAAAAAACTTCACCCTTCGCGTTGACCGCCGGGCCTTCGGTGAATTTGTACCCTTCGGCGACCAGTTGCCAACCCTCGCCGGGCAACAGGATGTCCCTGAGTTGTGGCGAACCTGCGCCGGCCTGCACTGGCTTGGGCCAGTCCTTCCAAAGCCAGCGCATCGCGTCGGGAAAAATCGCCATGGCGTGTTTGCCGTTGTGACCGCCGTCGCCCCATACGTGATTGACCTCGTAGCCGGCGAATGTGAGGGCGCGTTCCATCTCTTGATTCGCCATCCACCAGTCGCCGCCATAAATGTTTTGATCGGCGCTGCCGTCTTGCAGGAAAATGCGGACAGGCTTCGGCTCGAACTTGCGGATGAGCGTTGGATAGTTGTTACCGCCGCGCAGACCGACGAACGTGCCAACCGTGCTGAAAACGCGACTGAACGCATCGGGCCGCTCCCACGCCGCCGTGAAGGCGCAAATCGCGCCGCTGCTCGAACCGCCGATGGCGCGGTCGTTGCCATGCTTTGACAGGTGAATGGGGCGACCATCGGAAGTGGTCTTTTTCGCGACTTCAGGCAGGATTTCGTCGAGGACGAAGTGCGCATAATTGTCGCCGAGGCCATCGTATTCGTAACTGCGATTGAAGCGATCAAGGGCGTTCGTGGATGGCGCTTTCACCCGTCCGTGCATGATGAAGATGCCGATGGTCACGGGCATTTCCTTTTTGTGGATGAGATTATCGAAGACAATCGGCGCATTATTTTGGACGCCATCCTGATTCACATAAACGCACGCCGGATTGGCGGGGTCGTATTGCTTCGGCACATAAAGCCAGCAATCGCGCACCGTGCCGGGAAAGATTTTGCTGTTCTCAAATGTAAACTTCAACACCTCGCCTTTCGGCACGCCGGGCTGTTCTTTCGAGTCCGGGCCAGGCTGATAATCGTCCGCAGCAGGCGCGGAAATAGTTTGAGACAGGATCACAAGGATTGACGGGATGAAAAGCTGGAAGGAATAAAGTGGCTTCATTGGCTGAGGTTTTTATTCGTTGGCGAAGCGAATGTCAAAATAGTCTGGCTCAACATTTCGGAGGGACGAGTTACACGAGTCCTTCTTATTTGGGACTCGTGTAACTCGTCCCTGCGAAATTGTGGGAAAGGGCACGAAATGCCCGCNNCGAGTTACACGAGTCCCCATTATTTCAAAATGGTTGTGAAGTCAGGGACTCGTGTAACTCGTCCTTCCGGAGAAGATGGATGTCCCGGCTGGCTTCGGCGATTAACCTGAAGTCAACGCGTTTGCCAAATCATCGAGTTGCCTTCGGCTGTGTTCGCTGGAAATCGTAAATCGGAAATAGCCATTCTTCGGCCCGCCCGGATAGCAAATGAACGATGGGAAAACTCTGTGCGCTAAGAGCTGATTCTTGAGCCGGGCAACGTCCCCGGCGCGGCGCGGGATGATCGCGACAATCGGACTGGGAGTTTCCTCAACTGGAAGCCCGACTTGACGCAGCGCCGATTTCACAGACTGAGTGTTGTCCGCGAGTCGTCGTCGCAAATCCGGGTCCTTTCCCAGGATCTCCAACGACTTGAGCGCCGCGTTTACCAGCGGCAAGGGCAGCGGAGTGTTGCCAACGACCACAGGGCTGCGGGCAATGATTTTTTTCCTGAGCGCAGTCGTTCCCAATACCGCGCCACCGTAAACGCCAAATGCTTTGCTCAAGGTGATCGTTTGAATGATTCTGTTTGTGGCGATGCCGGCGTGATCCGCTGTACCTCGTCCGTTCTTACCGAGCACCCCGGCGCCATGCGAGTCATCCGCCAACAAAACGGCGTTGGCAGGAAGTGCGTCCAAATAAACTCGAAGCGGGGCAATGCTGCCGTCGTGGGAAAACATCCCGTCGGTCAGCACAATGAGTCGGAAATGTTTCCCCAGTCGCTGGACATGTCGTACCAGATCACTGGCATCGCGATGTTTGAATTTCACGATTGGGCAATCGAGAAATTGAGCGGCATCGACGAGCGAGCCGTGCGCCCGCTCATCAATCAACGCGTGAGAGAATTCTCCAGCCAATGCTTGCGCGACCATCAGGTTGGGCAAATAACCGGTGGAGGCAAGCAGCGCGCTCTCAACGCCGAAGAACCGGGCCAATTTCTTTTCCAGCAATTCGTAGAGCCGATGGTTGCCGGTGGTCAGGCGCGAGGCCGCCACGTTCAATCCGTAACGCCGCAATCCCTCTCGCACTGCGGCCAGCACCGCCGGATGACTGCCAAGCCGGAAATAATCGCAACCGCCGAAATACGACAGCGTTCGCCCGCGCTGACGTACGTAGGTGCGCTTCACCTGTTGGAGAGGCGCTGGTTCGGTCATGCGCCGCAACTTTAGCAACTGGTCCGTGGACGAGGCGAGGAATGTTTGGATGTTTGCGAGGTGGGACTAGCTGGAAAAATGCAGCCCATCTGAGTATTAGGAGGCGGCGTAGTTACGGTTTCCATAGCTCGGAGTGCGGCTGATGGTCAAAGTTCCAAAGCAACGCAGTTTTCGAAGGATCGAATAGAATTGAGGGACTCATTGCTGAAACATGTCCATCACAATAAAGTTGATTGTGGTTCTTCCCGTGCCTCAAAACGTATGGCGATGCAGCCAAATCGCTAGAAAAAGGACCACCGCAACGCCAAAAGTCGGAAGCTCCCTCCATATCCACCTTCATCAGGGAGTCCCCAATCGCCAACATTTCGCTCGGAACACTGACTTGAGCTTCCGAAACCGCCGGCACGTAACTTTCCAGTGCGGACTTCCAGAACACGACTGGTCCCAGCCCAAAATTCTCATTAGCGCGATCATCAGTGCGAACTCCGGCTGCGTTATGCGCGTAGCTGCCGAGGCGCTCAATCGATCCCCGTAGGTACGGGCCTTTCAACTTCCCTTTGTAGCCCGGACAGTGATATGCTGTGTTCGTCCAGCTTAGCGCGCAATACGGGAACAATTTCGACGACCAATAAATCAAGCCGACGGCCCTGCCGCCTTGGCCGGTTACATCGCCATACGAGGGGCCAGCAGGGCCGAGATAATGAGGATATTTGTTCTGGTGGTCATACACATACATTTTCAGAGCCATGCCCATCTGGCGCAGATGGTTCTTGCAGGAAGCGGATCGGGCGGAGGCCTTCGCCTTCGAGAGAACCCGCAGGAGCAAT
>PLJQ01000168.1:252-4968 GCA_003140275.1 Limisphaerales bacterium | reverse complement strand
CCATGGCGGATTTTCTGGACAGGTTGTGTTCAAAGGTCGGCAACGAGCTCGGAAATTCGAACACCTAAAGCTTTTCCAACCCGTAATAGCGCGTGGAGGCTGATCCACTGCTCGCCGCGCTCCACTTTGCCGATATAGACAGGGTGGAGATCGGCTTTTTCCGCCAATTTTTCCTGACTCATTTTGGTCTGTTTGCGGTATTTTCGGATCGTCTCACCAAGAATTTTGCGATGTTGCGGAACGCGGGGCATACCCCACAAGTTGAGCAAGAAGGCCGACCAGAAAACTACACCCAACATGGGTGTATTTTTGTGCTTGCAAATAGGACTGAAGGCGCGACTATTGCCGCGAAGCCAGTCGGTATTCGTCCGAGTGTGAAGCGGCTGGCTTGCGAAGAACTCTCTAATGAAACGGCAAAAACTGGTAACGATTATTTTTCATGAATAATTCCTTAATGTGAAGGAGGTAAATCTAAAATGAACATTCTATCTCAGCTAAAAATTGGTGGGCGGATCACTCGAAACTCGCGTCATGGTCTGGCGATAGCCATCATGCCATTCTTGGCCTGGGGGGTTGTCGCCCAGGTGAATAGTGGCAGCGATGGCAGCGATGGCGCGTTCAATTCCACGGGGAACACCGTCATCAATATGGCCGACCACCCGGACGGCATTTACCAATACACGTCCGTCAACATTCCGGACGGCACCTCGGTTTCGTTTATACCAAACGCAGCGAACACTCCGGTCGTGTGGCTGGTGCAAAGCAACTGTGTCATCAATGGCTATATCTATTTGCAGGGAGGCAATATTTATCAATCTGCTAGCCCGGGAGGTCCGGGTGGTTTTCGTGGTGGAAACGGAAGTGGTGGCGGCGCAGCCGCTTCGGATGGGACTGGCCCTGGAGGTGGCAAATCTGTTTCTGCACAATATTCGATAGCTGGTAATGCTTCTTTCGCGACTGCGGGTGATAGAAACACAAATGTCCTCCAAGCATTACCAGGGGAAATCTATGGAAACGATTATTTGTTACCACTCGTCGGCGGATCAGGGGGCGGTGGCGGCAACGGCTTCGGTGGCAGTGGCGGTGGCGGCGCAATCTTGATTGCCGCATCGGGCACAATCGAACTTAACGGTCAAGGCAACATTTACGCTTTGGGAGGAAATGGCGGTAACTGGGGTGGAGGGTATGGAGCAGGCAGCGGAGGGTCTGTGCGCCTTGTGGCAACAACCCTAACAGGAAATGGAACGATCGATACAGACGGAGGCTACAATTACGGCAGCGGCAATTCTGCTGGAAATGGGCGTATTCGGTTAGATGCCTTGGCAAATGGATTTGTTGGTCGTGTTAATGGGAACATCACTCGCGGTTTTCAACCAATTATTATCCCGCCGCCAAACCAAGCCGTCAGCCTCGCTATTCAGAGTGTCGCGGGTATTGCGGTAGCCGCGAATCCCACAGCATCCCTCACGACACCCGACGTTGTTATTCCCAGCGCCCAGCAGAATCCCGTCTCCATTGTCGTGCGTTGCGTCAACATTCCGCTCAACACAGACATCATCGTTGATGTCAAACCCGCCAACGGCCCGACGGTTCGCGCCGTCGGTGTGAACAACACCGGCACTCAAGCGTCCAGCACCGCAACCGTTTCGATGACCATGCCGCGTTACGCGGGGACGATTCAGGCGAAAGCCATCAGCGGTATCGCGGGTTCGCTCGGTGGGAGTTTGAACAACGGAGAAAAATTCCGGCACTACGCGCAGACTGGCCTGACTGCGGATGGCGAGCTTTTTGCGAAAACGGAAATCACCGCCACCCTCGGCAAGGGACAGGAAATCGCCTACATCACTGAATCGGGAAAGCGATTTGTTTTGCCGCGCAACTGATCGTTTCACGTTGCCCCTTGCGCTGCGATGAGACGGGAGCTTTCACTTTGGTTGATGCTGGCAACGCTGCTTGGCGGCTTTGCATCGCCCGTCCGCGCAGATGACCCCGACGTGGTGTCGCCACTCACCAGCTACATTTATCTCGATACGCTTGCCGACCAGCCTTCACAGGAAAACATCGTCAGCCCACTAGCAGGTTATCTTTACCAAGACTCTCTTGCGACGCCACCTGACCAGCCCAATGTAACCAGTCCGTTGGTGAGTTATCTTTACCAAGACTTCCTTGCGACACCTCCTGACCAGCCTAATGTAATCAGTCCGTTGGTAAGTTATCTTTATCTCGACACGCTTGCCAAACCGCCCGATCAGCCCAATGTGGTGAGTCCGCTGGTGAGCTATCTCTACTACGATTGGCCGGGCGACGAAAACCTGACGTTCCAAAACAGTCCGCTGGTGAGTTACTTTTACCAGTTTAGCACCACACAGGGATCGCTGATTGTCCACGGTCGCGTCACCGATCTAAATGGATTGCCGCTCTCCGGCGCAACGGTTTCGGCAATGATTTATCGGTCTCCCATAACTCAAGCTACAAGCGATGCGAACGGCAACTATCAACTACCGTCGCTCGGCGCGGGTGTTTATGACTTGTCGGCTTGGGATGCCACACATCAAACTTCGATGCGTGGGTTGACGTTGAATGCAAATACCATCCAACAGGATTTTCAATTGAAGTTATTGCCACCAACTCCGGCCACGTTGCAAGTAAATCGGTCAGCGACAGTGGACTATACTGTTGGTGATATTATGGACAGTGTATTGAGGATTTTTGATGGCACTAACTTTGTGCCAATTACCGCGAATAATTGGCCTTCGCCAAACCTCAAGACGATTGTCATGACGCATGGCTGGCAGAAAGTGGATCCGGATCCGTTTGTCATGAATACGCCCCTTGATGGTTGGCCTCCGACTATGGCAGCCAATTTGGAGTCGCAAGGCATTAATACCGCGAACGCAAATATAGTCGCTTGGGATTGGCGCTATGCCGCCTCGACAGCAGAGTTGGCTGCTATTGGCATACCGACAGATCGAACGTCAGAACAAGGGGTGGCATTGGGAGAGGCGTTGCAATTTTACTTGGGTGCAAATTATGTGAAACCGCTTCATTTTCTCGGCCACAGTCTTGGCACGCTGGTAAATGCTTCCGCGATAAATTATTTACACAATGACAATGCGACGACAGGGCCTTGTACTGCTACACCATGGATGCACAATATTGTTCACGTAACACTTTTTGATCAGGCACGATTGGCGGCGGTGGGGGAGGCGCTCCTGGTACAATTGCCAACCTTTCAATCTCCGTTACCCGTTTACTTCACATGGGCTGAGAATTACAAGTCCATTGTTGGTGTTGGCAATTTTCCAAATGCAGTCAATGTTAATTTGCAAAAAGGTACCCTAATCGCAATTGGCGACAATCTTCTAAAACTAAATTTGCTGCAAATCGCTCCTGATTCACATACCTACTCCATGGATTGGTATGGAATGTCCATCACAAATCCATTGGATGTGAATAACCCGCTTGGATTTAAACGAAGTTATGAATATTCGCCGTGGCTTTCCCTACCCTCAGACATCATCCCAAATGGTAGTGGCTATTATCAAACGCCATTAAGTGATGATGTGCTTGCATTGTCGCCAGTAAATTTTGTTAGTTCACTACTCCTGCCGGACATAATTTTACAATCCATTGCAGATAACGTCCAGCAGACCGGCGATGTCACCGTGCAAATTGTCAAAACCCCGCAAAATGATGTTGCCAACGTTTTCAACTATTTGAGCGATGTTGCAACACAAGGAAAAAACGCGGTGGTCGATTTTTTTGATTCAACGTTTCTAAATTTGAAACTGGTCACCGCGCCGCAATCTGCCTCGGTTGCGGGATATTCAAAATCCGGGATACATCCTGACGGTTTAACCAGTACACTGCCGATGGCTTGGCTGCCAATTCAATTCCCAACCAACCCGGCGGCAATGACCTTCGACTTCACGGTGGAAGGCGATCCCGCAGATGACGTGTTGGTTTGCGGCATTGGCACAAACAATTTATTTTCGCTTTCAGCGAAATACATTCCCACCAACCAATTTTCATCAACTCGGTTTATTGACGTAAGCGCGTGGTCAGGCACGACGAATGAATTGTTCTTTGGATTTTTAGGAGGCACGTCAAGCAACGCAACGCTACAAATTCAGAACATCCGCTTCTACTCATTACAGCCCCCAAAACTGGCAATCGCACAAACTGGAAATGTTACCTTGCTCGCATGGCCAGGCACCGCTGGCGGCTACGAGGTCGCAACTACTACAAATCTCACCTCACCGGATTGGGAAACAGTCACCAACGCTCCGGCAATTGTAGGCAATTACTACGTTCTCACAAATTCTTGGGCCGATCAAACGCGGTTCTTTCGCTTGCAGCAACAATAGTGGTTCTGATTTGGCACCTAAATGCTTGGCGATTTAATCAGAAGCATAAATCTGGTGAGCCTCTTTTGTCAGATGGTAAGTATGAAAAAGACGATGGGGGCGAGACCTATGGCAATCAGAATTATAATCAGTATGTGATGATTACCAACCGGTCGCCTCATCAACGACAGCTTCGGTCCAGAAACTGTTGCTACACTGCTTTCCATTTGAGATTGGTTCTTTGGAGGAGGAGAAAGAAGTATATAAAGTGGAAATACAAAGAGTGCAAGGACAACCCCAATATAAAACAACATGGTCGTTGCAGATATAGGACCGCCTAATATTTCTATTATGTCACCGGTCACTTCAA
>PLJQ01000168.1:0-211 GCA_003140275.1 Limisphaerales bacterium | reverse complement strand
CGGTTCGTGGTGACCGCTGACATCTATTAGAAATGAAGCCGAAATTAATGTCCCTAGAGGAAGCATGACGCCGGCAATAATACGAAGTGTTTTTTGCATGGATTAAATATATCATATAGAAATCAAAAACCGTATGTGTATAACTTTGTTAAGCGAAAAAAAGCCCCGCCAAATAATGGTGGGGCTGAGTTTTATTGATAGAAGAAACCAA
>PLJQ01000475.1 GCA_003140275.1 Limisphaerales bacterium | reverse complement strand
AAACCTATGAGACGCCAGTGATTGTGTTTGGCGATGAATTTCTTGTGGCTCTCTTCGTTGTCCATGCTGACACCGATGACTTCGACGTTGTCCTTCTTCAAATCGCTCATGCGGTCGCGCAAGCCGCACGCCTCCTTGGTGCAGCCCGGCGTGTCGTCTTTCGGATAAAAATAGAGCAGCACGATTTTTTTGCCGATGAGGTCAGCCAGCTTAAACACCTTGCCGTCCTGGTCCTTGCCTGCAATGAGCGGGACTTTGTTACCCGCGTTTGGAGTTTCCGCTGCGCGCGTGCCGGGCGATAAGGCCAATGCGGTGGTGATCACAAGCGCTGCCAACCAATGAGTATGAGCGATCATGGTTTTGTGGTTTGATTGATTTTTCGCCGTTTATGTGAACCGGGTCAGGTTACTCAATGCCGTTCCGTTGTCAAATACGCCTTTCAGACGGCAGTGCTACGCTTGCTATTCACGTTCATTGTTCCAGTCGTTTTACAGGGATACAATCAGGCCCGTCTTGATTGACCGCTCCTCGGCTTCGCAAATTTCGACGGCGCTCTGTCCATCCTGTGCCGTGACGACCGTCGGCGGCCGTCCGGCGCGAATTGACTCCAGCAAATGCTTTAATTCGCCCACGTAACCGTCACCGCCTTCACATTGAACCGTGCGCGGCCCTTTCCCGTTTTCAAACAACTTCAGCGCGTCGGCGCCACGGGCGACATCGTAATCCGCGGTGGCATTTTCAAAATTCACGGTGTAGCCCATGCTGAATCCAAAGCCTTCGGTCATCGCCCATGCGCCTTCGGCAAAAACTGCCGCGCCCGAGGCTACTTGGTACTGCGCGACGACATGATCGATCGCGCCGCTGAATTTGGTGTAACCGGTGGCATAAACGGCGCGTGGCCGGCCAAAGCAAAACTGTACAAAGTCCACGTCGTGAACATGGAGATCCAGAAGGGCGCCGCCGGATTTCTCACCGCTCAAAAAATGTTGATGTCCCCAGCCCGGTGGTTGGGCTACGCGGCGAAAGCGCGCCCCCAAAACTTTGCCGTAAGGTTTTTCGTCAATCGCCTTCTTTACCCAGGTCCACTCCGGCCAGAAGCGCATGCACATGGCGGGCATGAAAAACGTTTTCGCTTTGGCCGCAGCCTCAACAATCTGGCGCGCCTGTGCCGAGGTACGCGCCAGCGGCTTCTCACAAAGAACGTGTTTGCCGGCCTTGAGCGCNNAGCGATGGCCAGTTCAGCATGCGTCAGCGTCGGCGCGCAAATGTCGATGAGTTGAACCGCCGGGTCGGCGAGGATCCCGGCATAATTTCGGAACACTTTGACGCGGCTCATGTCGAGCTTGACCGGCGCATTATCGCCGACGTTGCCCGCGACGCCGGAAAAATCACCGTCCAGATGCCGTCCGCTGGGATTGCAAAGCGCGACGATGCGCGCATCCGCAAGCTGGCGATAGGCCTTGAGGTGGGTGGCTGCCATGAAACCGAGACCGACGATGCCGACGTTTATCATAAGAAATCAGAAACGAGAATTACGCCGATAGCAAATCGACGAATTGTTTGGCGGTGCGGATGTCAGCGACGCGTTGATCGCCGGCTTCGCGCTCGATGCATAACCAGCCGTTGAAGTTCAATTCGCCCAACGTTTTGAAAAACGACCGCCAATCCACTTCGCCGGTGCCGACGGCAACTTCCGCGCCCCATGTGCCCGGCACTTTGGTTTTGGTGGCATCCTTAAGATGGCATTGCACCAGCCAGGGGCGTAGCGCATGCAACGCCGCAACCGGATCGCCTCGATCGTAAAGAATCATGTTCGCCGGGTCAAAGTTCACGCCCACGTTGCGGCGACCAAGCTTCTGCAAGAACAGACTTAATGTCTCGGCTGTCTCCTGTCCGGTCTCGAAGCCGAGCGTCAGGTTCTTTGTGGCAAACAGATCGGCGATGCGCGCAATGCGGTCGAGCAATTTGGCAAAGGTGGGGTCGCGTTCCCCGTGCGGCAGAAAGCCGGCGTGAAAGGTGACAAGCTTGATGCCCAGTTTTGCTGCGAGGACGGCATCCGCTTGAATATTCTTCCAGTTTTGCTTCCAATGCTGGTCGGGCACAATGCCACCGGTAAGACGAATGGTTTGAGGAGTCGAATAATCTTCGCCCACGGTTGAGATCATGCCGGAGACGATTTCAATTTTGTTCCGGGCGAAAAGTTCCGAAGTTTTGCCCCACACCTGCGGTTGTTCACGAAGCGGGCCGAGCGCGAGTTGCACGCGCGAAATGCCGATAGCTTTGAGTTGTTCAACAAGTTGATCCGGATTGGCCGGTTGCAACGACCAACTGCAAACGGCGAGCCTTGACCCCGTATTTTCCCTTATATTTTGCATTCTGCGATATGGTTTGACATCGGCGTTGTTATGACTATGTTATGACTTATGGCAAGCCTGCACAAAGACCCGCGTGGCAAATCACCGTTTTGGTACTGTGCCTTCACTCATACCGACGGCACCCGCGCTTTCAAAAGCACCAAGAGAACGAATCGTAAGGAAGCCGAGGAAGTTTGTCGAGGCTTTGAACGTGCCGTCAGGCAGGGGCGTGACGGCACCCTGACCGAAGTTCAAGTTCGCAAGATTCTCGGTGAGATTTACGAGCGCACCACCGGTGAATCAATCAAGTTCCCCACGGTCGCGGATTTTCTAAAGGGCTGGCTACAGTCCAAGGCAACTACCAAGTCCAGCAGCACCGTGCGGATATACACAGACGCGGTGAAGGCGTTTGTGGCTCATCTTGGGAACCGTTCCGCCCTGAGTATTCCAAGCATCACGGCCCGCGACGTTGAAACGTTTCGAGATGCTGAGGTGAAGGCAGGCAAAGCCAACAAGACAGCCAACCTGAGCTTGAGCGTCATCCGCTCGGCGTTCAACACGGCGCGGAAACAACAGGTTATTCTGTCAAATCCTGCTGACACTGTTGACATGCTTCCCGAAAATTCTGCCACGCGCAGCACGTTCACACGCCAACAAATTTCTGATCTGCTCAACGTGGCTGACCCGGAATGGCAGGGCATGGTTCTGATCGGCGCGTGCCACGGACTCCGGCTCGGAGACGCGGCCACGCTTACTTGGGCTGACGTTGACCTTGGGCGAACGTCGATTTCCTTTTACCCTCAGAAGGTCAGGAGGGGCGCCAAGCCGACCAAACTGGAAGTTCCCATGCACACGGACGTTGAAAACTACCTGCTCAAGCTGCCGGTGAAAAGCAAACGCCCTGACGCCCCTTTATTCCCCACCCTGAGCGCGAAGAAAACTTCTGGCTTCTACGGCCTGAGCAACATTTTCATCGGCTTGATGGCGAAGGCGGGCATTCAACGCGAGGCAGTCACGGAGAAAGTCAAGGGCGAGGGGCGGAACTTTTACAACTTGGGCTTTCACGCTTTGCGGCACACGGCGATCAGTGAAATGGCCGACGCTGGCGTGAGCAAAGAACGGCGGATGAAGCTGAGCGGCCACAAGAGCAACGTGCATGAGCGTTACACGCACCACGAGCTCGAAACCTTGCGGAGTGAAGTGGAGCGGGTGAAATCGTTTGTAAAAACCGGGCCAACCGCGTAACGTGGAAGTGAATTTATGATGGAGATAACCTTGACCGTTGAGCGCGATGACGAAAGCGGGTGGCTGGTGGCTTCCTGGGATGATCCCGGCGGCAAGGGCGGAATCACCACGCAAGGACACGATTTGCGCGAATTGCAGGAGATGGTGAAGGAAGCGGTTCTTTGCCACTTCGAGACCGGGCAGGCTCCGCAGACGATCCGGCTCCACTTTTTATCCGACGCGGTGTTGGCGACGGCATGAAGTTGCCGCGTGATGTTTCCGGCAGCGATGCCGTCAAAGCGTTCAAGCGGCTTGCGCGTTACCAATCCAGCGTAACAGAAACACACTGAGGCTTCCGCTACCAGCACCGATACGCGCTCCAGCTTACGCCAAAGCCTCACTTGTACCGTCAGCAACGAGAATCTTTTTTTTGAAGTTCAGTTGACACTCTACGCCATTGGCTTATAGTGCGCTGGTGGTCTTTGTTGAGACACCCGTTTTTACCCGGCGCGTTCAGGAGTGCCTGGACGATGAGGAATACGCGAGATTGGAAGGGTACCTGGTTGAGCGCCCGGACAGTGGAAAGATCATCAAAGGCTCCGGGAGCATTCGGAAACTCCGATGGGCGGGCAGCGGACGGGGCAAACGCGGTGGGTTGAGGGTGATTTATTACTGGTGGGTGGCCCAAGACCGGATTTCGATGCTGACGGTTTATCCGAAAAGCGAACGGGACGATTTGACGGCAGATCAACTGAAACAACTTAGAAACCAGTTAGTGCCATGAGAAAAGAATTGTTTGATGAATTGCTTGAAAGCGTGAAGCAGGCGACGGCGATTGAGCGCGGCGAAATGAAACCCTCGCGTCTGTTCGCGGTGAACCGGAAGAACGACGTAGCGCGAGTGCGCGCCCGGCTTGGCTTGTCGCAGAGTCGATTTGCGTCGTTGCTCGGCATCAGCGCCCACACGCTCAAGAATTGGGAGCAAGGGCGGCGGCAGCCCACCGGCCCTGCGAAAGTGTTGCTCAGAGTGGCGGCGCAGCATCCGAAGGCTGTCTTGGAAGCGGCGGCGTAGCGCAACGTGCATGACCGATCATGTGAGGACGGTTGAGGAATTGTTCTCTTCCACGCTTGCAAAATAATATTACCTGCAATAACGTAGTGAAGTGAACGCTGTTTTCGACGTTATTAACCATGTCAACCTCTGTCAGATAAAGGAAATGCAGAAGTGCGGAGAGGAGTTAGACCCCCAGCAGCCGGCATCGTGTGAAACGTTTCGAGTCAAAGTTCGCAATGTCCAAGCCGCAATCATTCACACCTATCAAGTAACCGCTTTTTCGGCGTTGCATGAACCGGACCCGAAAAAGGCGGCCACGCTTTGGATGGAAATGAGCGAATTGTGCAACCGAGCACTGGTAATGCTAAAGCAATTCAAAGAAATTTATTCAGGATGCGGCACCCCGGAGCTTTACGACCTCACGCTCGATTATAAAATCGCAGCCGACCAGCGGCACTATCAGAATTTAGAGGACGCTCAATGTGCAATGACACCGATGCCGAAGGGGTTGTTTCCGAAGCTGAACTAGCCCGCCTTTCAGATTTATTTAGACGATTCGAGGGCGCCGATAATCCTCTCTCCGTAAGTTGCCGCGAGGCAGAGGCGGAATTCAATTCCACCATCGAGAAAATTTATTCAGAAAAGGTTGTCCCCGCTTTTGAGTCCATCACGCTTGCCCGCTTCCGCAGTTACACCAGAAATATCTGCCGTCTAAGAATCTCACGACAAGACCCACCGTTTCCTTGTGTTTAGGTGGATTTCAAAACAATACATCAATGCACAATGACCCGCTTAATTTCTACGGGCATTGGAATAAACACCTGTCGTTTAGGTGTGCTGCTTGTAGCCGGGAATGAAGGCGAAGGCGTGGATGTATCGGTGAAAATCGGCGAGCGGAAATTCAAGGGTTGTGCCGCGCCGTTTGTCGAAGAGCGGCAGGTCGCGTTGTTCCTCCGGTTCCAGGTCGTGCAATGCAACACGCGCGAAATCGGAGACGATGAGGTAGCGCGGGATTTCGGCGTGACGGCCTTCATTGGCAAGGTCATGGATGTAATTAAACGCCTGCGCTTTGGCTTTGCCGAGGTCTTCGCCAGAACTTTTCTGCTCCACGATCAAAACGCCGCGCCAAAACATATCAATGAATCCGTAAGTGCCGGAGATGCGCCGGGCCGGTTCTTCAAAACTGGCTACCACGCGGCGTTTGATGCCGAAGACTTGAAAGAATTCATTCCAGAAAGTTTGGGAGTCAGCGCGCTCGCATTTGGCACCCTTCCATTCGCCGGAGAACTTGATGGCGTTGTGACGGATTTCGTTCCATGAAATCGGCATGAAGGAGTTCTACACGATGGGTGGTTGCGGCGGCAATGCTGAGTTGTTCAGCGGCGGTTTGAGACGACTGCCAATGCGCGGGAGCCAGGACGGCGCCCAGGACGGGTGGAAGTTTCACGGTTGCTCCGGCGGGCAATGCCCGGTAGCCTGCCGGGCTTGGAACACCCATGAACGTCGCCATCGAGACTTTCAATCTGACCCGTGACTTCGGGACTTTCCGCGCGGTCAATCAACTCAATCTCCGGGTCGAGTCCGGACGCTTCTACGGCTTCCTGGGGCCGAACGGCGCCGGCAAATCCACGACCATCAAGATGCTCACGGGCCTCCTCGCGCCCAGCGCCGGGACGATGCGCCTCCTCGGCGAAGAAGTGGGCGACCCGCGCCGCGCACTCGCCGTCAAACGCCGCCTCGGCGTGGTGCCGGAGAACCTCGCGCTCTTCGACAACCTGACGGCCCGGGAATATCTCACTTTCATCGGTCGCATGTATCTCCTGCCGCCGGCCACGGTGCGCGAACGTTGCGACGAACTGCTCACCATGATGGATCTGGCCCGGGAGGAGAAGAAGCTCACGCTCGAATTCTCGCACGGCATGAAGAAGAAACTTTCCCTGGCGGCCGCCTTGATTCCCAATCCCGATCTCCTCTTTCTGGACGAACCGTTCGAGGGCGTGGATGCGGTGGCCTCCCGCGTCCTGCGGGACACGCTGAAACAGTGCGTCGGCCGCGGCGCCACGGTTTTTCTCACGTCGCACATTCTGGAGATCGTGGAGAAGCTCTGCACGGACGTCGGCATCATCGCGCAGGGACGGCTGGTGCACCAGGGCACGATGGCGGAATTGCACCGGGACGGTTCGTTGGAGGACAAATTTCTCGCCGTCGTGGGCGACGGCAAAGGCGAGGCGCAAACCTTGAGCTGGCTGGAGGCTTGAGTGAACCGGGAACAACTCAAAACAATTCTCTGGCTGCGTTGGCGGCTGACCCGCAATCAGTGGGCGCGCAGCGGCGGTCTCGGCGCGGTCCTCGCCGTGCTCGTCGGCGTCGGCGCGCTGGTGCTGGGCGCGCTGAGTTTTGCCGGCGGCCTGCTGGGGGCGATCTACGGCCTGCGCGAAGCCGCGCCGTTTGTTGTCATGATGGTCTGGCTCGTGGTCACCGGTGCTTTTTTGTTTTTCTGGATGATCGGCCTGCTCGCCGAACTTCAACGTTCGGAAACCATTGACCTCCAGCGGCTCATGCACCTGCCGGTGGCGCTCGGCCAGCTGTTCGTCGTGAACTACCTCACGTCGCACCTCGCGTTGAGCATCCTCCTGATGGTGCCGGGAATGATCGGGCTGGCCATCGGCCTCGTGATCGCGCGCGGACCGTTGATGCTGCTTTTGCTGCCGCTGGCATTGGCCATGGTTTTCATGATTACCGCGTGGACGTATTGCCTGCGCGGCTGGCTGGCGGCGATGATGACCAACCCGCGCCGCCGCCGGACGATCATCATGGGCATCACCCTCGCGTTCGTGCTGCTCGGCCAGGGCCCCAATCTCTACTTCAACGTCATCCGCCGCAACGCCGGTCCTTCGCCGCGGACGGCGGCCACACCGGAGGAAGCGCAACGCCGGCGCGAAGATCGAAGTGCCGCCATGCGGAAGCTGCGCGACCGGCTGTTCACCGCGCAAAGATTCATCCCGCCGCTCTGGCTGCCGGCCGGCACCCAGGCGCTCGCCGAAGGGCGCGCCCTGCCGGCGGTGCTGGGCACGCTCGGCTGCTTCACCCTCGGAGCGCTCGGATTGCGCCGCGCGTATCGCAGCACGGTGCGATTTTATCAGGGCGAAACCGGTGGCAAGGCGGTGGCGCGGACCGGAACCGCGCCGGTTTCACCCGCGGCTGCCGCCGCCGCCAGAGCCGGCGTCCGGTTTCTCGAACTACGCCTGCCCATCGTGCCGGAGCAGGCCGCGGCGCTTGCCCTCGCCACGTTGCGTTCCCTGCTCCGCGCGCCCGAGGTAAAAATGGCCTGGGCAAGCTCGTTCATCGTGACCGTGATCCTTGGCTCCTCGCTCTTTCTTCGCTCCGCGTCAAAAATACCCGACGTTACGAAGCCATTCGTGGCCGGCGGTGCGATGGCGTTTTCCATCTTCATGCTCGTTCAGTTTCTCGCCAACCAGTTTGGCTTCGACCGCGACGGGTTCCGCGCGCTGATTCTTTCTCCCGCGGAGCGGCGGCTCGTTCTGCTCGGCAAAAACCTTGCCGGCCTGACCGTCGGTGCGACCTCCGGCACGTTGCTGCTCGCGTTGGTTTCCATCTGGTTGCGCCTGCCGCCGCTCGCGCTCGTGGCGGCCTTGTTCCAGCTTGCGACGCTGCTGCTGCTGGCCGGCCTGGTCGGCAACCTGCTTTCCATTCTCGTGCCCTACCGCATCCAATCCGGCTCGATGAAGCCGACCAAAATGCCCGGCCTGGCGATGCTGGTGATGGTCCTGTGCCATTTGCTTTTTCCCCTCGCCCTGGCGCCGGTGTTTGTGCCGCCGTTATTGGAATTGCTGTGGCGAATGGCCGGCTGGCCGGCGGCGGTGCCTGTCAATCTCATCTGCTCCGTTGCCCTCGCCGCACTGATGGCGTTTGGTTACTGGCTGGCGCTCGAACCGCTGGGCCGCCTGTTGCAGCGCCGCGAAACGAAAATTCTGAGGGTCGTGACGCTGGAGGTGGAGTAGGCGTTCACGGCTTGCTGGCGAACGAAGGCAAGCCTCCGTCACCCGTTTCTTTGCCTCGGGATCATTCTTGCACACGACGGAGGTGGTGAATTCGGCGGGTTTTTCCCGGCTCGGCATGGCTGGGTTGTACTGAAAGAACGGCAGGTCGGCAGGCCGGCTTCCATGGGCATGACCCGGGAAGGAAGTTCTGCCAGCCTCTGCGGGGATTCGCCCCAAACCCGCCCCAGGAACCTCAGTGTGCAGAATCCCCCGGCGACCGCAGCACCTTCACCGGTTTTTGGTCCTCGCCGGCGGGCAACGGCCGCAAGGGCGGCGGGTTGGTCTTGTTCACGTATTTGCGCAGCAGCCAGTGCCGCTGCACCGCTTCAATCACCCGCTCCAGCTCAACCATTGAAGTCTGCGTTTGCAGAATCAGCGCCGGAATTTCCCGGGCATCCCGGTCGAGGAGGGCGCTGAGCGCGGGCAGATTCGTGGTGGCTTGCTGAATGTTGCCGCTGGCGGACGCCAGATTTTTCAGCGTGATCTGCAGTTCATCCACCGAATGGTTCGCGTTGACGAGCAGCGTCTTTAACTCGTTCGCGGTCGAGGAATCGTTCAGCCATTTTCCAATCGTTCCTTTGCCCTGCTGAAGGTCCACCGCAATATTGTCCGCGCGAACGAAAACCTGGTCCAACCGGTCCCCCGATTTGATCAGGTTCGTGCCAAGGGTGGACCACGTGTCCAAACCGGCGCTCGTTTTCTTCAACACCAGCAGGACCTCGCGGCGGATTTCCTCGACCGCATTCTCCAATGCGCTTTGAAACTGCTCCTTGCAGACGATGGCGGCATTTTCCTCCGGCAACGGCCGGCCCTCGCCGCGCGAGATCTCAAAAAACGAATCGCCCGCCACGCCGAATTTCTTTTTGACGACGGCGGACGAATCCGCGCGCACGAACCGGAAGAAGTCGCGGCGGATTTTCGCCTCTGCCTCCATGTGGCCGGCCGCGTCCACAACATTAACATAGGAGACCGAACCGACGAGCGTGCCCAGGAAATATACCTCCGAGCCTTGCCGGATACCCGCCGCGCCGGCCTCGGGCAAGACAATCCGCAGTGGGACATTGCTTCGGAACCAGCGCTGGCTGCGACCCGTCCACACAAGGGCGGCGATCAGCACCACCACGACGAAGATGACGAACGTGCCGGTGAACTCGTGGACGTGCCGAAAATGGAAACGCTTTTCCATCAGGCCGCCCTTTCTGCCGCTTCCATCACTTGCATGGGCGAACCGCGCATCCGGTACCGCACCGTGGCGCGCAGTTCAGGCTGGTTCCAAACCCCGGGTTCATTCGTGGTCCACAACACCGCGGCACCGCGGCGGCGGGCGTCGTTAACAGTCTTCATCAGTGGCGCGATGAGGTCGGCGTAAACGCCGCGCGTGGGGTTTTCCAAAAGCAGCAAAACCGGCGCGCCCAGAAACGCGCGCACACAAGCGGCCTTTTGCAAGTCCTGCCCTTGCAAGCTCGATGGCCAGCCGCGCGGCAATTCCGGCAGGCCGAACACGTGGCAGAGTTCGATTGCCTCGGCTTCGATCTCTTTTTTGTCGCGGCGCGTATGATGCCGCTGCGCCAGGGTGATGTTCTTATCCACGTAGAGATCGCTCAACCAGCTTTCACCCTCGAACACCCGCCCGATCCTGCCACGCTGGCGCATTACGCGATCCACCGTCATCGTTTGCCAGTCTTCACCCAGAAACGTGCCCGTTCCCTGCTCGGGTTTGACCAACCCCTCGGCAGCGTCCGCCAACGGGATGCGGGCTTGTTCCGGCGCCAACAACACCAAGGCCAGGTCCCCCGCGGCGAGAGTTGAATTCAGTTTGGAGAGGCCCAACCCGGACTCGCTGTCCGGGACAATCGTCACGTCGTGAAATTTCAGGATGTCGGCCGGTGCGTGCATCATCAGAGGTAGGTTAACAGTGACACCACCGCGCAGATCACAAACAATCCGGTGACGGAGCGGACGAGCGCTCGTTGCGTGGCCTGCGGGATGGCCAGCACCGACCCGCTGACGCCCAGGCCGCCGATGCAACACGAGGCGCCGGCAAACAGGGCGGGCAGGATGCTTTTGGCAACGACGTTGAGCGCGTCCTTGGGCTGAACCGCGTTGAACACGCTGTTCGCGAACAGCAGCCAGTCGGAACTTCCTTTGCCGAGCATCACTCCAAACAAATAACCGCTTCCGAATGCGACCAGGATAAAGACGATCGTCAGGCAAAACGTGGAGACCGCGGCACCCAATACGCGGGGCACGACGAGATAGATGAACGGCGCGATCCCCTGCGCCTCAAGCACGCGAACCCGCCCGCCGATTTTCATGATGCCCAGTTCGGTGGCCATCGCACTGCCGCAGCGAACGATCACCACGAGGTTGATCAGCACCGGGCCAAGCTCGCGCGCCACCACGGTCAATAGCAGCGGCCCGAGCATTTGTGACTGGCCGGCTTCCCCGACCCAGAACGTCAGTTGCACCACCACGGCGATGCCGACAAAGACCGCCACCCCACAGACAAATCCGACCGACTCGACCCCGATGGCGACCACATGGTGCGCAAACGCCCGGCGGACGGTACGCACCCAGTAACGCGGGCGAACGCAGAGGGATAACGCCGTCCCGATCACCGCCGTCGCGTGCCGCACCTCCTCCCACTGCCCCCAGACCACCTCGCCCAACCCGCCAATCATTCGCATGATCGGAGGTCGGGACTTCCCGGTCACTTTGGTTAATGCTGCCGTCACAGTGCGCTTCTCCGTTCACAGTTCCCCGGGGCGGTTTCCTGCGCGTCACCGGGCCGAACCACGACAAGGTGGCGCTAATGATAACCGCCTCCACTTTCGTTATGCGGTTTCCCGACCCCCCGTGACTAAGCGGTTGTCAGACCAAGCCCAAGACTTTTAGAACGACTACGACCACCACGACTGCGCCAATGACATAGATGATTGAATGCATATAAGAATCTTTATTGTTTTGTTCATGTGGATTTTAGGAAACGATTTTACTGCGCGGCCGCTGGGCCTCTACCCCACGCCACCAGCGCGTCCGCGCGCGCGGCGCTTAACAACTGCAGGTGGAGCAGGATTCCTTGACGGCTTTCTCCACCGCTTCACGGGTTTCGCCCGTGCGTTTCTGAATCCGCCCAACCAGTTCTTCCTGCTTGCCTTCGACGTATTGCAGATCGTCATCCGTCAGCTTGGCCCATTTCTGTTTCAGCTTGCCTTTGGTGATATTCCAGTCGCCTTTGATTTCAAGTGTAGTCATAATGATTAATTTTATTTTTTGTTGTTGGTTTGTATTCGCCGTCAACGTGGCGGCAAAAGTGTTTTCACTGTCGGCGCGTTACTTCGTGCCCTCCTGAATTTTGTCCCCGGCCTTTTCCATGTCCTTGCCGAAACCGTGCGCCGTGTTGCAGCCCAGGCCGACGATAGCCAGGAGCGCGGTGACGAATAGTAGAACAAAGATGCGTTGAGCGTGTGTGATCATACTTTGTATTTGGTTTGCAATTGCTGGTTACGATTTGCACCAACGTGCTCAACCACGCTACGCCTGCGGACCGTCCTTCGCTATGGGGTGTAACCCTACCTCATTTACCGAACATTTTTGCCACGAAGAAGATGCCGATGGCTCCGAAAAGGCCTCCGCCGCCGAGGAGATAGATCATGGAGTAACCGGCGATGGCAAACAGGGGTGTTATTAAGAGCGCGGATATTCGCTGTTTTGAGTGGAACAGGGCGGGTGAGGACAGCGGCGATTGCTGCGCTCGCGACTACTTGTTTTCTTGCTCGTGGCCATTCGCACGAAACGCAGGCCAAAGGGTGGAAACCACGCCCGCGCCTTTGAAAAGTGTTCGGAGCCAGAAGGGTTTCGCACCCGTGTCCATGGACCTGCCGCGCCGGAAGGCCGCCAAGCCCGCGACTAACAGCGCCGACGCCGAGGCGAGCGAGCCGAAGAACTTGACCCGGCCGGTGAGCGTGCGAATAACCGTCCTCAAGGCGGCCATATCCCCGACCATTTGGACGCGGTTGAGTTCGCTTTCTGCGATTAACAATCGCTTCCGCGATTCGAGCGGGTTCACATGAGGTTTTTTTCCAAACATATGCGGTCCTTTCGGAGTTGATCGAGTGTGGCTGGAAAATTCTGCCAGCCGCCCAGGAGCACGGTGAAACGACGGTAAAGATAAGCCGCGCTCGCGGCATAGAGGCCGGTCAAAGTCACGAGGACGACCAGGGGTGAGTAAGCCCACAATAGAACCACGATGGCAGCCGTGAGCGCAAAGCCAGCGAACAGCCCGAACACCCCCACGCCGAGGGCCAGCAAGATGGCGCGCAAGAGGCGCTCGCGCTCCTCTTGCACTTCCACCATGAGCAGTTCCAGGCGGTTTTCCCCGGTGGTCAACAGCCCCCGCGCGAAACGCTTCGACGGAGCGGCGAGTGGCTCGAACCTGTCGGTGGCCGGTTCCATGAGGAGATCAGTCGCCATTGCGGGAGCCCCGGCGCGAGACGAGATAGCCAATGAGCGCCCCCACACCGAAAGCGATGCCCACCGCTTGATAGGGATTCTCGCGGACGACTTGGTTAGCCACCTTCGTTCCTTCAACCGCCTGCGCGCGAACCCGGCCATAGATTTCCTTCCCGCTGTCCAGTGCGGCGGCGAGTCGCTTGCGGGCTTCCCCAACTTTTTCTCCGGCCACGTCGGCGGTGGCCGCCATCAACGCGCACGCATCTTCGCCGAGCGTGCCCAGGTCGTTATTGATTGCTTGTGTTCGATTATCCATATTGTTGTGTTCTTTCCATTTGTTTTGGTTTGTTGGTTTTGAAAATCCCCCCGGTCGGGAAGTGAGATCCTTCAGGCGCTCTGGCGCACTTCCACGATTGAGTTCATTCCGCCGAACGGGTTGGGCACATAGTCCTTCGCCAGCGGATCGGGTATCCACTGGCCGTCCACCACCAGGCAGTATTCGTAGGTGCCCGGCGTCAAAGCCGTTTCCTTCAGCCAGCGACCGCTTCCTGCGGGATCCGGAGTCTTGGCCTCGGGCTGCCACTGGTTGAAAGTTCCCGCGATGCAAACGGCGGTGGCCGTCGGATGAATGAATTCAAAGCGAATGGGCACCCGTTGCGCGCCGGCACTGAAGACGTTGTCATGTTTTTTTGGGGGTTTCATAGCGGGTGATTCATCGGGATGTTCGGTTTTCGATTCTGGAAAAATGTAACGTTTGACATCTCCATAATGGAGGAGGAAGCCTTGCAGGCGCTATGGGGTATTCACCCTATCCCGGACTTGATGAAGTCAGCGCGAGCGCGGAGGCGGGATGGTCGCAGTCAGTACGTGGCCATGTCCGGATTCAAATCCGTTTCGGACGTGCGAGAGATTCAAGCCGCCGGGCCTCATCGATGCCCATTTGTTGCACGAGCTTGGAGCGCCCATACTTCCACAGCAGTAGAGCAATTTCCTTGTAACGTTTGTGGTGATTGGCCGAGATTTTCATTTTAGTTCGCCCGTAAGTCCGGTCTGCTTGATTACAGAAAACCCCGAAGGGCCGCCTTGAGATCAAATCGAGCCCGTTTCAAGTCAGCGCAGGTGGCGGCTTTGGCTACCCGCGGCGACCCGTTCACATGCAGCCAGCTTATTTCAATGGCGGGATGACTCATCTACCGAACATTTTTGCCACGAAGAAGATGACGACAGCTCCGAAAAGGCCTCCGCCTCCGAGGAGATAGATCATGGAGTAACCGGCGGCGGCAAACATGATGGGTTGTGTTATTAGTGCAATCATAGATCCTTTCAGTGTTTTTGTATTTTTTGTTTGCCCTGCAACCGTCTCACGGCGGTTGCAGGGCCTTGGCTGTTAGTACGACATCGAACCGGCGGCCTGGCGGCTAAACCGCCTTCATGACCGTTTGTGCTTCGCCTGATCGGCAGGTTCCTTGCCGGAATCGAAAACGGAGGCCACTTCCGCTTTGCGGTCTTTAATGAATTCCTGCGCGTGCTCGACCGTGTCCTGAGCCTTCTCTTTGAGCAGCCTGGCTTTCTTGGCCAGCAGCTTCCGCATTTCTTTTCCGGACTGAGGTGCATAAAGCAGCGCAATACCCGCGCCGATCAGGGCACCGACCGTGAAGATTTTGAAGCCGCTTCGTGGGGATGAATTTTCTTCAGACATATTTTTTCTCCTGTTGTTGACCGACTTGATCGTTGTGGTTGCCCGGCGATCCGGTTTGCTGTTATCTTGAAACTTCGGTGAGCTTCCGGCCTTTGGTGTGCCGGGCTTTTTCCGTCATTTGTTCGTCGTCTTCCGAGGACCCATGCGAGTCTGTTTTACCGAGCGCATCCTCATTGTTGCCGGCGCGCGCCAACTCCGTGAGCTTTTCATTCGCGGCCTTCTCTTCTTCGAGAATTTCCTGGAGCAGACCGGCAGCTTTCTCGTTTCCCAGCAGCCCGGCCCACTCGTGCAGGCAGCCATAGGACGCCATCTCATAATGTTCGACCTTCTGCGCGGCCGCGATCAACGCCGCATTGATGGCCGGTGACCCTTTGAATTCCGCCGCGATTTCGTCGCCCTCTTCCAGAAGCCCCTTGGTGGCTTCGCACGTTTTACCTTTGGCTTTTTCGTCGAAGGCCTGGAAGATTTGTTCGAGCTTCTTTACGTGGCCTTCGGTTTCCTTCAAATGGGACTGAAACGCCCCTTTCAAGTCATCGCAGGTGGCGGCTTTGGCCAGCTTCGGCAATGCCTTGACGATGCGGTGCTCGGCGTCATATATGTCCGCCAATTCGTCCAGAAATAGATCTTTGAGTGTTTTCATGTTCGTTTCGTTTATCGGTTATTGATTAGTTGGGAATGGCCCTGCGGCCAAGTCAGCTCAGCCGCAGGGACGGTTTTTGGTAATTACGAGCGAGTACCAGCGTAGGTTTCCTTGACCGGATGCGATGCGCGGTTGTCGGCCTTGCTGCCTTTGGGCGTTGACGCCTCACCCGTGGTGCAGATGTCCTGCGCCCCGGCACTGTTAAAGATGTCCTTGGCCCGGGTGATTTCCTCCGAGTTCTCAGTGTGAACCGAGATGAGGATATTGCCCGCCTTGACCTTGCCTTCGTAACGTTTGGCTTCAAGTTCCGGGATGCCCAAGCCGATCAATCCACCGGCGATGCCGCCGACGGTTGCGCCGATGGCGGCCCCGCTCAACGCGGCAATAATCGGTCCGGCGGCGATGAAGGGTCCGACCCCCGGAATGGCCAAGGCGCCAATCCCGGCGATCCAGCCCAACGCTCCGCCGAGGACGCCACCCGTGCCGGCACCGGTGACCGCGCCTTCCGGGGCTTTCGTGTTCTTCT
>PLJQ01000460.1 GCA_003140275.1 Limisphaerales bacterium | reverse complement strand
CCTTGGGGATCAGGAACTCGACCGCGTCGCCCTCTTCCGGGGTGATCTTGATGCGGCGCTTGTTCTTGTAGTCGCGGCCGAACTCGACCCGGCCGTCCATCTCGGCGATCACCGCGCAGTCCTTGGGACGGCGCGCCTCGAAAAGCTCGGCCACGCGCGGCAGGCCGCCGGTGATGTCGCGCGTCTTTGATGTTTTGCGGGGTGTCTTCGCCATCAGCGTGCCGGCTACAATTTTGTCGCCTTCGCCGACGACGATGTGCGCGCCGGAAGGAATCGGATAACTGGCCAGAACTTCGCTCTTGTTCGCATCATCGGTGATGATGATTTGCGGGTGCAAATCTTCCTTGTGCTCGATGATGACCATGGCTTCCTGGCCGGTGGTTTCATCGACTTCCTGCTTCATCGTCACCCCTTCGATGATGTCGTGGAATTTCACCCGCCCGGCTTTCTCCGAGAGAATGGGCACGTTGTACGGGTCCCATTGCACGAAGGTTTCGCCACGTTTGACCTTGGCGCCGTTGCGCACGGAAATGACCGCGCCGATGACCAGGTTGTGCGCTTCCAGCTCGCGGCCATCCTCGGCCAGAATAGAAACGGAGCCGTTCTTGTTGAGAATGATGTTGTTACCATCCTCCAATTCCACCAGACGCAATTCATTGTAGTGTACTACGCCGTCGTACTTGGCCTTGATCTGCGGCTGTTTGAAAACCTGCGAAGCCGTGCCGCCGATGTGGAACGTGCGCATCGTCAACTGCGTGCCCGGTTCACCAATTGATTGCGCGGCGATAATACCGACCGCCTCGCCAAGTTTGACCAGGTTACCAGTCGCCAGATTCCGGCCGTAGCAGTAAATGCAGACGCCCGCTTTGCTCTCGCAAGTGAGCACGGAACGAATCTTCACCTTCTCGACACCGCCGTTTTCAATCAGCTTGGCCCTGACTTCGTCAATCAATTCGTTCGCTCCCACGATCTTTGTTTTGGGATTTGCCGGCTCAACTATATCGTCGCACGAAAACCGCCCGACCAGGCGCTCGTTGAGTTTCACCACCTCGTCTTCACCTTCATAAATGGACTGAACCCAGATGCCGTTGGAGGTGCCGCAATCCTCGTCACGAATGATCACGTCCTGCGCCACGTCCACCAGTTTTCGGGTCATGTAACCGGAGTCCGCCGTCTTGAGCGCGGTATCGGCCAGTCCTTTGCGCGCGCCGTGTGTGGAAATAAAGTATTCGAGCACGGTCAACCCTTCGCGGAAATTCGAGAGAATCGGTTTCTCAATGATGTCGCCAGAAGGTTTAGCCATCAAACCACGCACGCCAGCCAATTGGCGGACTTGTTGACGGTTACCGCGCGCGCCGGAATGGACCATGAGCGAAACTGGATTGTATTCGCGTTTGCCATGGTTGTGATCGAGGGTCCGCAACATGACGTTGGCGATCTGGTCGGTGCAATGCGTCCAGATGTCGATGATTTTGTTGTAGCGTTCGCCGGAAGTGATGACGCCTTTGCGATGTTGCTTTTCCACTTCTGTGATTTGCTTCTGTGCCGTTTCTATTTCCTGATCTTTTTCCTTCGGAATGATCATGTCGTCGATGCCAATGGAGACGCCCGCACCCGTCGCTTCCTTGAAGCCCAGTTCCTTAAGTTTGTCCAACATTACCACGGTTTTTTCCTGGCCGGCAATTTTGTGACAAGTCCAGATCAACTCGCCGAGTTGGGGCTTGCCGATGACCTTGTTGGGAAACCCAAGTTCTTCCGGCCAAATGCCGCTGAAAATGACGCGGCCCACTGTGGTCTCGATGACTTTCTTTTCGGAATCACCGTAAACGGTTTTCTTGCCGAAGTCGGGATTGGCCAGGCGAATGCGCTCATGGGTTGTCACGGCGCCGTCGTCCTGCGCGAACACAACTTCGCTCTTGGAACCAAAAAGTTTCAGCGAGGTCTCTTTGGCGGTGCCAATGTCGCGCGGTTCGACGGTCAAATAGTAACAGCCCAGCGTGATGTCCTGAGTGGGCGTCATGATTGGCTTGCCGCTGGACGGGTTGAAGATGTTGTTGGGGGCCATCATCAGCAGGCGTGCTTCCAATTGCGCCTCGACGCTCAGCGGCACATGCACGGCCATTTGGTCGCCGTCAAAGTCGGCGTTGTAGGCGGTGCAGACCAGCGGATGAATGCGGATGGCCTCCCCTTCAATAAGCATTGGTTCGAAAGCTTGAATGGACAATCGATGCAAGGTTGGCGCGCGGTTAAGCAGGACCGGATGGCCCTTGGTCACTTCTTCAAGAATGTCCCACACTTCCGGTGATTGCCGCTCAATCATTTTTTTCGCGGAGCGAACGGTGTGAACATAACCGAGTTCTTTCAGACGCCGGATGATGAACGGCTCGAATAACACGAGCGCCATTTTCTTCGGCAAACCGCACTGGTGCAGTTTCAGTTCCGGACCGATGACGATGACCGAACGACCGGAATAATCGACACGTTTGCCCAGCAGGTTCTGACGGAAGCGACCGCTCTTGCCTTTGAGCATGTCACTGAGCGACTTCAACGGTCGGTTGCCTGCGCCGGTAACGGCACGACCATGGCGACCATTGTCGAACAAAGCGTCCACGGCCTCTTGCAACATGCGCTTTTCGTTACGGACGATGACTTCGGGCGTTTTGAGCTGAAGCAAGTTCTTCAACCGGTTATTGCGGTTAATGACTCGACGATACAGATCGTTCAGGTCGGACGTCGCAAAACGACCACCTTCAAGCGGTACAAGCGGGCGCAGGTCGGGTGGAATTACCGGCAACACCAGAAGCACCATCCACTCGGGACGGCTCTTGGAGGCCAAGAGTGCTTGCAGCAACTTGGTGCGCTTGGCAATCTTCTTGCGGATTTGTTTGCTCTTGGTCTCGGTCATGGCGACTTCTAAGTGGGCAATTTGTTTGGCCAGGTCCACTTTGACCAAAGCTTCGCGCACCGCTTCGGCGCCGATCTTGGCCACAAAAGCGTCCACGCCGTAAGTCTCCTTGGCCTCACGATACTCATGCTCGCTTAACAACTGGTGTTGGGTCAGCGGTGTGGAGCCCGGGTCGATTACCATGTAATCCTCGTAATAAATAACGCGCTCCAGATTGCGCGCCGTCATGTCGAGCACCAAACCAATGCGCGAGGGCATGCACTTGAAAAACCAGATGTGCGACACTGGTACCGACAAATCAATGTGCCCCATGCGTTCGCGGCGCACGCGAGCCAAGGTGACTTCGACGCCACAGCGGTCGCAGACCACGCCGCGGTGCTTGATGCGTTTATACTTGCCACAAGAGCATTCCCAATCCTTGACGGGACCGAAAATGCGTTCGCAGAACAAGCCGCCTTTTTCCGGCTTGAAGGTGCGGTAGTTGATGGTTTCGGGGTTTTTGACTTCCCCCTTGGACCAAGAGCGAATGGCGTCGGGCGAGGCGAGTGAGATGGCTACGTGCTCCACTTGGTTTACCTTGTCCAGACCGAGCAATTCGCGGGCGCTGTCTCTAGTGCTAATCATACTATTTGGCGTTTCGGCGAGGCTTCTCGCCGTAAATATTCTTTCGTTTCAATTTCAACCGGCCGTTAGAACGGTCGTTTCCACAGGTTGGTCTTGCGCGTTGGCGTAACCCACCTTCACATCCATGCCCAACGATTGCATTTCCTTGACCAGCACGTTGAAGGATTCCGGCACGCCGGCTTCCAGACTGTTGTCTCCCTTCACGATGCTTTCATAAATGCGGGTGCGACCCTGCACGTCGTCCGATTTAACGGTAAGTAATTCCTGAAGCGTGTAAGCCGCCCCGTAAGCTTCCATGGCCCACACTTCCATTTCGCCGAAACGCTGACCGCCGTATTGGGCTTTGCCACCGAGCGGCTGCTGGGTCACAAGCGAATACGGGCCGACGGCGCGGGCGTGAATCTTGTCGGCCACCAAGTGACCGAGTTTCATCGTGTAAATGTAACCGACGACAATTTCCTGATCGAAAGGCTGGCCCGTGCGGCCATCAAACAAGATGGTTTTGCCGTGTTCGGGCAAATTGGCCTGCTTAAGGTAGCCGCGAATGTCTTTTTCCTTGATGCCGTCGAAAACCGGGGTGGCAAATCTTAATCCCAGAAACCGGGCCGCCCAGCCAAGGTGTGTCTCCAATACCTGTCCCACGTTCATGCGGGAAGGCACACCCAGCGGATTCAAAACGATCTCGACGGGAGTTCCGTCAGCAAGGAACGGCATGTCCTCTTCCGCCACGATCTTGGCCACCACACCTTTGTTACCGTGGCGTCCCGCCATCTTGTCACCCACCGAAAGCTTGCGCTTGGAGGCGATATAGACCTTAACCGATTTGACGATGCCGGTATCGACATTATCCCCCGACTCCGCCCGTTCCATGTCCTGATCGTGTTGAATCTGCAAATCATCAAACTTCTTTTTGAAGCTGCCGATGATTTCGTTGATCTTGTTGCGGATCGGCGACGGGTCGATTTCTATGCGATCGTAAACGGTCGCCAGTTTCCGCAGCAACGTCTTGGTGATTTTCCGATTGGCCGGGATGATGATTTCGCCCGTCTCAGAATTGACCACGTCGAGCGGAATCTTTTCGCCCAGCAGGATGTTGCTCAACGCTTCGGTCAATTGCTCGCGCAACTCCTCCATCTTTTTTTTATGTTCTTCTTCGACCTGCTTGGAATGTTTTTTCTCTTCATTGGCCTGAGTCGTGGCTTCGCGATCAAATTCCTTCTTCGCCGAAATCTTCACATCCATCACGATGCCATAAGTGCCAGACGGAACTTTCAACGAAGTGTCTTTCACATCAGCGGCTTTTTCGCCGAATATGGCGCGCAGCAGTCGTTCTTCCGGCGCCAATTCAGTCTCGCTCTTCGGCGTGATTTTACCGACGAGAATATCGCCGGGCTTCACTTCCGCGCCGACGCAAATAACGCCCTCCGCGCTTAGATTTTTCAATGCCTCTTCGCCAAGGTTCGGTATGTCACGGGTAATTTCCTCCGGCCCCAGTTTGGTGTCGCGGGCGACCACCTCGAATTCATCGATGTGGATGGAGGTAAAGATGTCCTCTTTTACAATCTTTTCGCTGATCAGGATGGCGTCCTCAAAGTTGTAACCGTTCCACGGCATGAACGCGCAAAGGACGTTGCGACCGAGCGCGAGTTCGCCACCCTGAGTGCAAGGGCCGTCGGCGATTAACTGGCCCTTCTTGACGGAGTCTCCCTTCCGCACCACGATTTTCTGATTGATGCAGGTGGCCGCATTGGAGCGCATGAATTTGCGGACGTGGTAAACGTATATTCCGCTCTCCGGATCGTGCTTAATCTTCTTTTTGCTTTCCGACAATTTGCCGTCGGACGTGATAATCACTTGATTTCCGGTTACCGAGGCAACCTTTCCCGATTCTTCCGCGACCAAAACCGCGCGGGAATCGCGGGCCACACGATCTTCCAAACCGGTCGCCACCAGTGGAGCTTCGGTGACGAGCAGCGGGACAGCCTGACGTTGCATATTCGAACCCATCAACGCCCGGTTCGCATCGTCGTGCTCCAAAAACGGAATCAAGCTGGCAGCCACAGAAACCAGTTGCTTGGGCGAAACGTCCATGTAATCGACGCGCGACGGTTCAACGTCGATAAAGTCGCCTTTGCCGCGGCAAGGGACGCGGTCCGTCTGGAAACGTCCTTTGTCATCAATGGGAGCGTTGGCTTGCGCTATCACAAATGTCTCCTCGCGGTCAGCCGTAAGGTAATCGATGTGATTGGTGACGCGGTCATTCTCGACTTTGCGGTAGGGTGTTTCGAGGAATCCAAAATCATTCACCCGCGCAAATGTGGCCAATGACGCGATCAAGCCAATGTTCGGGCCTTCGGGCGTTTCCACCGGACAGATGCGGCCATAGTGCGACGGATGCACGTCTCGCACTTCGAACCCGGCACGGTCCCGCGATAAACCGCCTGGCCCAAGGGCGGAGAGACGGCGCTTGTGCGTGAGTTCGGCGAGCGGATTAATTTGATCCATGAATTGCGAAAGTTGACTGCGACCGAAGAAATCGCGGATCACGGCGGACAGGGCCTTGGGATTGATCAGTTTTTGAGGCGACATGCTGTCCATGCTCTGATCAAACAACGTCATGCGTTCCTTCACCAACCGTTCCGTGCGGGCCAGACCCACGCGGCATTGGTTGGCCAGCAATTCGCCGACGGTGCGAACCCGTCGGCTACCGAGGTGATCGATGTCGTCCAAACTCCCATCGCCTTTTTTCAGGCGCAGGAGATACTTGGTGGCGGCAACCAAATCTTCCTTCGTCAATATGCGGGATTCACCGCCTTTGATGCCCAACTTCTGATTGATCTTGTAGCGACCTACCCGGCCCAGATCGTAACGCTTTGGATCGAAGAACAGCCGTTTGATCAGTGCGCGCGCATTGGCCGCGGTCGGCGGATCACCCGGACGCAACCGGCGATAAATATCCTTAAGGGCTTCATCTTCGTTTTTCGCGGGATCCTTTTTCATGCACTTGATGACGATCCCTTCGTCGAGCGTTGTATCCACTACACGGATTTTGGTCACGCCCAGTTCGGCAATTTGTTTGACAACGGCCTTGGACAACGGCTCGAAAGCCCGTGCGACGACAATGCCTTTTTCCTCATCGGTTGCGTCTTCAATCAGGACTTTGTTTTGGAGGTCGTCGAGCTTTTCGGCTTCTTTGACGGTCAGTTGCTCGATGTCATAAAACAGTTTCAAGATGTCAGCATCGGCGCCGTAACCCAGCGCGCGAAAAAAAGTGGTCGTCAAAAATTTGCGGCGGCGTTTCTTGCGGTCGAGGTAAACGTAAAGCAAATCGCTGGTATCAAACTGAGCCTCGTACCACGAACCGCGATCGGGAATGATGCGGAAGGAATGCAGCATTTTCCCGTTCGCGTGTTGAGTGGCCTCAAACGCCAAACCGGGCGAACGATGTAATTGGCTGACAATAACCCGTTCGGCGCCGTTGATGACAAACGTGCCTTGGGGTGTCATCAGCGGTAATTCACCCATGAAAACTTTTTCCTCCTTCGTTCCCTTTTCCTCTTTGAGCTTGAAGGTCACGTAAAGCGGCGCGCCGTAAGTCACCCCTTCCCTCAGGCATTCGAGCCAATCGAGCTTGGCCGGGCCGATGGCGTAGCTGTCAAAGGACAGAACACATTTGCCATCGTAACTTTCAATGGGGAAAACCTCGGCAAACACAGCCTGCAAACCCAGGTTCTTACGCTTGGAGGGAGACGTATCCGCTTGCAAAAAGTCCCGATACGAATTGGTCTGCAATTCGATGAGATTCGGCGGGGCGATGATCTCTTTAATTTTACCGAAGTTTATACGTTCACTGGCTCGCGATGGCATTTTGACCTTTAATCATTGGCTGGCAACACGCCAGCCCCTTTTGTTTTTGAGAAACGACACAAGGCAAGCCCACGGTGTTCAACCGCGAACTTGCCGCAATCCAAACCACCCGCTGTGGCTTCGTTGTTCTGATATTTGACCTGCGTTCTTCGATTGCGTTCTAGTGAAGCAGGGCGGCCGAAACTCTCCCGCCGCCCCGCAAAAACGCCTTTTACTTGACTTCCACTTTGGCGCCCGCTTCTTCGAGCTTCTTTTTGGCGGCGTCCGCGTCCGCCTTGTTGGCACCTTCCAATACCGGTTTCGGGCACTCCTCCACCAATTTCTTGGCTTCAGCCAAGCCCAGTCCGGCTTTGACTTCACGCACCGCTTTAATCGCAGCAATCTTCTTGTCGGCTGGCACCGAGACGAGGATCACCTCGAACTCCGTTTTAGCTTCAGCCGCCGGAGCCGCCGCGCCACCCCCCGCCGCCGCACTCGCCGCTGCAACCGCGACCGGAGCCGCCGCCGTAACACCCCAGGAGGTTTCCAGTTGTTTTACCAGTTCGGCGGCTTCCACTACCGTCAGCTTGCCCAATTGTTCCACTATTCCAGCTAAGTCAGCCATGTTACCTTTCAGTCTCGTCGTTCTCCGTGGCCACGGATGGTTTCAGTTCACGGCCCGCGAACCGACGATTTACTTTGTTATTCTTGTTGTTGTTTTCCCATCCCCATCGTTTAACGAGGATGAAATCGTTTTAATTGCTACGCGCCCTTCTCCACGCGCGCCTGGAGAACTCTCACCAACTGGCTCGCGGGAGTGTTGATCAAGGCGACCAGTTTAGTTGCTGGCGCTTTCAGGACGCCAAGCAACTTGCTGCGCAAAACATCAAGTGACGGCAAATCCGCCAGGGTCAGGATGTCCTTCGTTTCCAGTCGTTGATTGTTCAAGTAGCCGAATTTTATTTTGGGTTTGTCAAATTCAGCCGAAAAGGTTTTGACCACTTTGGCAGCAACGGAGACATCGCGCTTCCCGGTCACCATGGCCAATTGGCCGGACAAGGTGGCACCCAGATCGGCGACGCCAGCTTCCCGGGCCGCGCGACGGAAGAGGGTGTTTTTGACAACATGAATTTCCGCACCCGCCTGGCCCAGTCGCTTACGCAATTCGGTAATCGGCCCGACCTTCAACCCAGTGTAGTCCACCACAAAGAAAAATGGCGACGCGTTTAACCGCGCGATGTATTCTTCACTGATATTCTTTTTTTCAGCACGCATGGTAAGTGTCTCAGTTAAAATTCAATTTAAGTCGCCGCCAAAAATTCGCGGATGTCCACCCGCACCGGCGGACTCATGGTCGCGGAAAGGGTGCAGCTTTGGACGAATTGGCCCTTCACACTGGCCGGACGCGCTTTGATCACGGCTTCGATCACCGACCGCGCATTTTCAACAATCTGATCCAACGCAAAAGACGCCTTGCCGACAGGAACGTGAACGTTGCCCGCCTTGTCAACTTTGAACTCAATGCGTCCAGCTTTGACTTCCTTCACCGCTTTAGCTGTGTCGTCGGTGACGGTGCCGGTCTTTGGGTTCGGCATCAGGCCGCGCGGCCCGAGCACTTTGCCGAGTTTGCGCACTTCAACCATCGCTTCGGGCGTGGCGACGGCAACATCGAAATCCGTCCAACCTTCCTGACATTTTTTAATCATGTCTTCGAAACCAACAAACTCGGCGCCGGCGGCTTTGGCCGCTTCCGCCGCATTGCCGTCACGCGTAAAAACAAGGACGCGCACAGTTTTGCCGCTGCCGTGCGGTAACGGAACGGAACCACGAACCATCTGGTCGGATTGTTTCGGGTCCACCCCCAGCC
>PLJQ01000210.1 GCA_003140275.1 Limisphaerales bacterium | reverse complement strand
GCCTTGTCCCACGCTTCGCGCAGACTATTCCCCTGGCCAACGCCACATGGATTCGTGTGCTTGAGGATGGCGAGCGTCGGTTTTTCGCCGGTAAATTCGCTGATTAAATTCGCGGCGGCGGTCAGGTCAAGAATGTTGTTATACGAAAGCTCCTTGCCGTGGAGTTGTTTGAAATAATCGTTGAACCGTCCGTACAACGCCGCGCACTGGTGCGGATTCTCGCCGTAACNNAGATCCCAGGCGGCTTGCAGGTCGACGATGTTGTTGTAGGAAAGCTCCTTGCCCTGCACCTGGCGGCCATGCGCCACGCCCTCGCCCGAAGCGTCGGCATACATGGCCGCCTTCTGGTGCGGATTCTCGCCGTAACGCAATGACTGCACCTGCGGGGACTCGATCTTCATAACCGCTGGGAGCGTTGTGATCGGTTCGGCCACCCGCGACGACGCTGCACCGAAGGCCTTCGTCAAATATTCGGCGATGGCCGTGTCATAAGCGGCTGTGCGGGCGAAAACCCGCGCCGCGAGCGCGCGCCGTAATTCCAAAGTAGTATTGCCACTTTCCTTGATTTGCGCGGCGACTTCGGCGTAATCGGTCGGATCAACAACTACCGTGACGAACTCGTGGTTCTTGGCGGCGCTGCGCAACATGGACGGCCCGCCAATGTCGATGTTCTCAATCGTTTCGTGCAGCGCCACATTTGGTTTGGCCACAGTCTGTTCAAACGGATACAGATTGACCACCACCAGATCAATCGGCCCAATGCCATGTTTTTGCACCGCCGCCTCGTGACTCGCGTTGCCTCGCAGGTAAAGCAGTCCGCCATGAACTTTTGGGTGCAATGTCTTGACACGGCCATCCAGCATTTCCGGAAAGCCGGTGTAGTCGCCCAGTTCAATTACCTTAATTCCGCAATCACGCAGTGTTTTGGCGGTGCCACCCGTGGAAATAATTTGGACACCGGCGGCCATCAAAACTTCGGCCAGGGGAACGAGTCCGGTTTTATCGGAAACAGAAAGCAACGCGCGCTGAATTTTCGCCATAAATCGCCGCTAAAATCACTAGTTCCACTGTGTGAGTCAACCGGCAAATCCCTCGTGAAAAATTCGCGACAAATTCGGGCTTGCCAACGAACACGCGGTTTTGCACGTTAATCGCCCGCCTGGGATAGCGCGGTTAGCTCAGTGGTAGAGCATTACCTTGACACGGTAGGGGTCAGAGGTTCGAAACCTCTACCGCGCACCATTCCACCACCCACCGCGACTGATGTTGGCTTGATCAGGGGTTAACACAGGAATTATCGTCCGGCGATGCGCGGCACTAATCGCCAGGACCTGGCGCACGACTTTGTGCTGCCCACACTGCTGTTTGTGGTGCTGGGAGCCATGACCTGGGCGGTGCGCGGATGCGCTGGAGCTGGAGGCATGGATGCGCACGTCGCTCCGGGGCTGACTTGGGGCGCGGCCTGGTGGTTCTTGGCTCGCGACCGCGGCTACGACCAACCACGGCGCTACACTTCGGGCTGGATTCTGCTCGCGCTGGCGACCGGTTTCGCGATCGCGGGGGAACGCGGATGGATGCAGTGGCCCAACTTTTTCAGCGGCCAGCTCGCGACGAACTATGCAAAAGGTGAATACGTGTCCATCGCGAGAATTTACGGGTTCATATGGTTTTTCATCGCTGGAACGGCGTGGGCAGGGCTGCCGGCCTGTTTTCTGGCCTGGTGTGGTTCGGGTCGCAGCCTGCGCCCGTGGGAGTGGTCGCTCCGGCTCGCCTGCGGCTTCGGCGCGGCCTACCTGAGCTGGCGGGTCTTCGCCGCCTATCCACGCGTCTTTTTGCCGCTTTATGACAGCCTTCAGGCCAAGTACTTGGATTTCCATGCCAATCCCAACCTCGCAAAGCTCTACCGCGATAATGGCGCTTCGATGCGCCACCTCGGATTTTATCTTGGTTGCTTGCTATTTGAAGCGGTGCGGCGGGACTGGAAGAACGTGAAACTCATACTGTCTGTCGGCCTGCTGACCGGCCTGGGCTGGGCGGCCTGCCAGAACTGGCGCTGGGCGGCGAACGTGTGGCCGGGTGCTAATTTTAATTTCGGCCGCTGCTGGGAGGTCAGTGGTGGCATCTGCATCGGCATCGGACTCGGGGTCGCGTATTTCCTGACGAATCGAAGAATGCCTGCGGATCAAAAAGCGGCGGAAGTGGCACGGTGGGCCCGGTCAGGCCGAGGATACGAGTGGTGGCTTGCCTCGGGACTATTGCTGTTGCTCGGCGCTGCGATGTTTTGGCCGACAGCGAGGGATCTCAGGCTGCCAGCCTCGCTGCCTGGGGAAACACCTGATTACCTTTGGGGGTGCGTATGTCTGGCAACGGCTTTTGCGGCAGGAGCAATCGCCATCGCCCCACTCCTGCTCGGGAAGTGGACTAGGGAGGGAGGACGGCTGCGACTGGCCGCGCTGCGGACAAATTTGGAATGGGGAGGGGAGTTGGCCCTGGTGTTGGTTTTTGGCTGGTTCATTAAGACGCAAATGTTGAGTGAATACGGAGATGGGGTGGCGGATCGAGCGATGGCGGGTTGGTTCGGACCCGGCAGCATCTATTTCACGATCAGTTTCCTGTATTGTCTAGCTTGTGGCCTGCGCCGCCTTGCAACGAACGGGAAACTGTCCGGGTCCGGGAGCGGGGAACGTGTGAAACCGGCGTGGGGGATGACTCTGAATCTCGATTCGCTCGCAACCTATCTGGGCCTGACCGTGATCCTGGTTTGGTGTCTCAGCGTTGGCATGGCGAACGCGTGGCACGCTCCGACGTTTTTTGGAATCGCCACCGCGGTGTTCGGGATCGGCTACTTCTTTCTGGCGAGTTGCGAAGTGAGGCGCACGGACTCGGCAGCGTCCGCGATGGACCCGGCGGTTGAGGACCCCAATCTCGAGCGGTGGGGCGCTTTTCTGGGTTTGCTGTATGGTTTGGGCCTGACACTCCGTAAAGGGCTTAAAGGAACCACCAACATTTATTTCGCCAACGAGAATTATTGGGACGCCGTCTTTTGGAATTGGGTTTCCCTGGGGATGCTGGTCTGTCTGGTGGTTGGGATGGCAGTGCTGCTGCGGTGCCGCATCCCCAGAAGCTCACGACAGGATGCATTCCCCGGAGCCTATGGGATGATTTGGCTGGTTTTTATCGCCCAGAATGTGCTGGCGCAATTGGTTACGGGACCGCTCTTGGGGCCGCGTGCCTCGTGGATTGAGGTTTCCTTTAGCCTGTTCTACGTGGTCCTCTTTTTTGTCTCGGCGGTGATAGTCTTTCACTTTCAATTCGTGAAGAACCTCCCTTTTTCACGTGACGCAGAGGCCTGATCCTGTGGGTAGCAGAAAATGCGTCGCAGCCGAAAAAGCAGTCGTCGATGATTTTGGGCTGGCACTTCTGCAACCAGTTGACTTCGTACCAAACCGGCGACAGCCTTTCGCTGGCCATTGATCGCGACCAGATGAAAAAAGGCGGCGGAACTTGCCGCCAACGGACAAAAACAGCTTTGCTTCGCTCAGTTAAGACACTTAGTTCACGCTTCGTTCGACGACTCACGCCGCGCTCAAAACAATTCGAGACGCGCAACCAGCGTACGTCCTTTCTTGGCGAACGGTCACTGCCGTGCGCGGTGCAGGTCGCTCTCGCGCCTTGACAGGTTAGTCCCAATGTCCTCATCCGGCGCTCGGGCGCCTGCCCTCGCGCGCGCATCGAACATCTTCTCTTTGTCGAACGCGCTCATTGCAATCGGACCGGTTCTGGTTGGCCAGCGTGCCACGCGCGCGCCAGTGGGCGGCATACAAACTCGCCGCAAGCGGCTCGACGGAACGCTCACGCTTCGCGTTAGCCTGGCACAGTCGCAACGAACAGCGCAGTGAAGGAAAAGCGCGCAATCCATATATGTACCGGACATGAGTTCGTAGTTAGAGCAAGACGGGATAAGCCCGGCCACATGGCGCTACTCTTGGTGAGATTGAGGCTACAGAATTCTCCCATTGACATTCTAGGTAAGCGCTCTATGCTCCCCTAGAACATCTAGGAAACACTATGCCGACGACAAAAGCTGAACTCTTACAGGGCACACTCGACTTGCTCATCCTGAAAACCCTCGCCGCCGGTCCGAGGCACGGTTATGCCATCGCTCAGCGCATCCAGCAACGCTCCGACGACGTGCTCGTGGTGGAGGAAGGCTCGCTCTACCNNATAACCGGCGGGCGAAGTTTTATTCGCTGACACGCGCGGGTCGCAAACAACTGGAAGCGGAGACGGCCATCTGGGCGCGCATTTGCCGCGCCATCACCCTGGTCTTGGAAACGGCCTGAGCTCGAATTCACGCGTGATGAAAACATGGATTACATTTTGGCGATGGCTACGCTCGCCCGGACAACGGCGAGCGGTAAAGCAGGAGATTGACGAGGAACTGCGCTTCCACATCG
>PLJQ01000025.1 GCA_003140275.1 Limisphaerales bacterium | reverse complement strand
CATTGCCTGCGCAGCCGGCACTATGTCAACGTCGTCGTCGCCGGCAAACACGCGCTCCCGCAATGGCTGACCATGGACGCCGCCGTCGTGCATTGCACCGAAGGCATCGGCATCTGGCAATGGGCGAGCAACGACCAAGGCTCCGAGCCGGACGTGGTGATGGCCTGCTGCGGTGACACGCCCATGCTGGAAATTCTCGCCGCCGTTTCGATTTTGCGCGCGCATTTGCCCGAACTGAAAATCTGGGTGATCAATGTTGTTGACCTGATGAAGTTGCAATCTGCGAGCAAACACCCGCACGGATTGAGCGAAGCCGATTACGATTCACTCTTCACCAAAGACAAGCACATCGTTTTTGGCTTTCATGGATACCCGTGGCTGGTCCACCGGCTGACCTACCGCCGGACCAACCGCAACCTCCACGTCCGTGACTACAAGGAAGAAGGAACGATTACTACAACTTTTGATATGCGGCCGCAGAATGACTTGGATCGCTTTCATCTGGTGCAAGACATCGTGGATCGGGTGCCGAATTTAGGTTCCAAGGGTGCCTACCTGAAGCAGCAGATGTGGGACAAACTCATCGAGCACAAGCATTACATTGGTAAACACGGCCAGGATTTGCCGGAGATTCGGAATTGGAAGTGGGGCCGGAGTAAAACCCAAAAGGCAAAACCGCTGGCAGCAAAGGCATGTGTCCGGGAACTAAAGTTGCGGCGGAACATAGGGAGCAAAAATGGAAAGCATAACAGCGTGACACGAACCAAAGGAGCGTAAAATGCCCATTCAACTCAATGAAGAAAACGGCGGGAAGATTCTCGTCGTTCATGTCAGCGGGAAGCTGGTAAAAGCAGATTACGAGCACTTTGTTCCCGAGTTCGAGCGACTCGTCCGGCAGCACGGGAAGTTGCGCGTTCTGTTCGATATGACCAGCTTCCATGGCTGGGAAGCCGGCGCGCTGTGGGAAGACACCAAGTTCGCCATCAAATACTTCGCCGACATTGAGCTGCTCGCCGTGGTCGGGGAAAAGAAGTGGCAGCAAGGCATGGCGACATTCTGCAAGCCATTCACGAAAGCAACCATTCGATACTTCGATCACACTGACATCGCCGGGGCGCGAAAGTGGTTGGACGAATCTGTAGCGACGGGAAACAGAATAGGAGGACGACACATGCTTAAACACCAACTGCTTTTGCCGGAAGGGATACTCATTCTCGAACCCGACGCGCCGCTCGAAGCGGCCGACTTCGAGGGCCTGGTTCGCGAGATCGATCCATTTATCGCGGAACATGGAAAACTATCGGGCTTGATGATTCACGCCAAAGCATTTCCCGGCTGGGCGAATCTCGAAGCGTTTCTCGCTCATATGCAATTCATCAAAAGCCATCACCAGAAGATTGTCCGACTGGCGATGGTCACCGACAGCAAACTTCTGGGGGAATTGCCCAAGATCGCCGCCCATCTTGTGCATGTGCAGGTCAAACACTTTTCGGAATCGCAGCACGAGGACGCGCTGCGCTGGCTCAAGGAGGGAACTCCGGTCAGTCCCTAATCCGCATTGGAAATATGAATGAATTAAAGCACGATCACAAGTCGCACGGTGATCCTAATGGCGGCCCGATTCATCACAGCCAACCTCCTTATTGGAGACGCGCGCATCGGGATTGGCGAATTTGGTTTTGCGTGATTGTGATGCTCGTGGCCATGGTGGTTTATTTGATGACCGGCGATTTGCGTTGGCCATTTCATGGCCATCCACAGCCAATGGTGACAATCGCTGGTTGAAAATATTTGGCGAGCCGCCAATTACCTACATGAACACGCAACTGTTAATAGATACTGCCAGCAAACTTGTTGCCGACGACAAAGGTTTGCTGGCGATGGATGAAAGCAATCCGACCTGTAACAAACGATTCGCAAAGCTCAACATTCCGCAAACGGTGGAGGCCCGGCGCGCCTATCGGGAATTGATTGTGACCACGCCCAGTCTCGGCGAGTGCATCAGTGGCGCGATTCTTTACGACGAGACAATCCGCCAGCAGAAAAAAGACGGCACTCCGTTTCTTAAAGTCCTCACCGACGCGGGCATTATTCCCGGCATCAAAGTAGATACCGGAGCCAAGGATCTGGCCGCTCATCCCGGCGAAAAAATCACNNGATGGCATTCCCAGCCGGGGTTGCCTCGAAGCCAACGGGCACGCGTTGGCTCGCTACGCCGCGTTGTGCCAGGAAGCCGGACTGGTTCCAATCGTCGAGCCGGAAGTGCTGATGGATGGTGAACATACTCTGGAACGGTGCGGTGAGGCAACGGAAGAAGTCCTGCAAACGGTTTTCAATCAACTTTACGCCCAACGGGTGACACTGGAGGGGATGATCCTGAAGCCCAACATGGTGCTTCCGGGATTAACCTGCCCTCAGCAAGCAGCGGTGGACGAGGTGGCCGACGCCACGGTAAAGTGTCTCTTGCGAGCCGTCCCTGCTGCGGTTCCGGGGATTGCGTTTTTGTCGGGCGGTCAATCCGCTGAACTGGCCTCGGCCCGTTTGAATGCCATGAATGTTCGATTCAGGTCGCGAGGGCCTTGGGCGTTGGCGTTCTCGTTTGCCCGCGCCATTCAGCAACCGGCTTTGGAGGTTTGGCGAGGCGAGAAGGGCAACGTGTTGGCAGCACAGCAAGCTCTGTATCATCGAGCCAGATGCAACCAGGCTGCGCGCCGTGGCGAATACAATGCCGCGATGGAAAAGACATGAACTTGTTGGAAATTTCGCTGTCGGAAGGGACATAACCCGATGAAGAAGCTCATTGTTTTCGATTTGGACGGCACGCTCGCCGAAAGCAAATCTGCTCTCGATACGGAGATGGCCGCACTGCTCAATGTGCTTCTGGGCATTGTGAAAGTGGCGGTGATCTCCGGCGGCAACTGGCCACAATTCGAAAAACAATTGCTCTCCAATCTTCCCCAGGACGAACACCTGAAGAATCTATCTCTCCTTCCTACCTGTGGAACAAAATTCTACGAATATAAATCAGGTTGGAAACAGCTTTATTCGGAAGACTTCACGGATGGGGAGAAAGACAAGATTCTCAGTTCATTGAAGCAGGTGATTGGATTATCGGGCTTCAAGGTCGAAAGGATCTGGGGAGAGGTCGTTGAAGACCGGGGAAGCCAGATTACGTTTTCCGCATTGGGGCAGCAGGCTCCCATCGAAGAAAAGAAAAAGTGGGACCCTGACTTCACCAAGCGGAAGAAGATGAAAGCACTCCTCGATAAACTGATCCCCGAGTTCTCCGTGCGCCTGGGCGGCACGACATCCATTGACGTCACCAAGCCTGGCATCGACAAAGCCTATGGGATTAGAAAACTTCGAGACACCCTTGGCATTGCGATTCAGAAGATGATCTTTATTGGCGACGCCTTGTTCCCAGGTGGGAACGATTATCCGGCCAAAGAAGTCGGCGTGGTGTCCATCCAGGTCAGAGATCCTAATGAAACGAAACGGGTGATTGAAGCGATCATCGCTTGTTTGGATTGCGCTCAACCCACAAAAAACCGTCAGGACGAGAAGCGATGAGCGGCTTTCAATTGCAGCGCCTTGGACAGATCATGGAGCCGGAACCGCGCAATCCGATGGAAGCCGAAGGTGTCCTGAATCCGGCAGCCGTTCGTGGCCGGGATGGTCAGCTTTACCTGTTTCCCCGGCTAGTTGCGCAGCGCAATTTTTCACGCATTGGCATTGCGCGGGTAAAATTCAATGATGCGGGCGATCCATGCGGGGTCGAGCGGCTCGGCATTGCGCTGGAACCGGAAGCGGATTACGAGCGGCGACCTGACGGCAGTGGCGGCTGCGAGGATCCTCGCATCACGTTCGCGGAACCGCTCCAGCGTTACGTGATGACCTACGCGGCGCTCTCGTCCATCGGCCCACGAATTGCTCTGGCCATCTCGGAGGATTTGTTTCACTGGAAGCGACTGGGGCTTGCGACCTTTGCTCCGTATTACGGAATCGATTTCGTCCACGTGGACAACAAGGATGCCAGCGTCTTCCGCGTCGCCATTCCCAATCACTGCGGGAAAATGCAGATGGGCATCCTGGATCGCCCTCTTTTCCCCGGCACTCGTCCCGAGGAAAAAACCTGCGAGTCGGCGTCGCGGTCGGTGGATCTCGATCACGAAAGCATCTGGATTTCCTACTGCCCGATGGCCTTGGAGGGGATCGAACCGCAGCATCTTGGACTGTTCAATTCGCATCACCGGCTCGCGACTCCGGTGTCACCTTGGGAGATGCTGAAAATCGGTGGTGGCACTCCGCCCGTCCTGACCCGGCACGGCTGGCTGATCATTTACCACGGCGTGAGCGAAGTGCCAGAACCCGGCAGCGATGGCCATCATCTGTGCTACTCGGCCGGGGTGATGGTGCTCTCGAAAGAGCATCCGCGCGTGATACACTATCGTTCCGCAGAGCCGGTTTTGACGCCACTGCTGCAGGAGGAACGCCACGGGATTGTCCCCAACGTCGTGTTCCCCACCGGCATCGACCGGCGCGACGATCTTGGCTCGCCGGAACGCTTCGACGTTTATTACGGAATGGCTGACGATCGGATCGGCGTGGCTCGCCTCAACGTGCCGGAGCACTTGCCCCTTGGGGCACTCGCGGATGACGATGGACCAAAGACCGGGAGACAAGAATGAAAGACAAAGCAAATCCTACCAATCGCGGCGTGGTCGTCTCGGTGCGCGGCAGNNCGCGGGATTGCGTTGACGCCCACGCAAGGTCTCGCTCGCGGCATGGCGGTGGAGGACACGGGTGGGCCGTTAAAAGCGCCAGTGGGCAAAGGGATTCTTTCGCGTATGTTCGACGTGTTCGGCAACGTCATTGACCGCGAAGCGTCGTTGTCCGATGTCCAATGGCGTTCTGTGCATCGGGCTCCGCCGCCACTGGCACGACGCTCCACCAAGTCGGAAATCTTTGAAACGGGCATCAAGGTCATTGATGTGCTCGTGCCGCTGGAACGTGGCGGCAAGGCGGGCCTTTTCGGCGGGGCGGGCGTCGGCAAGACGGTGTTGCTCACCGA
>PLJQ01000055.1 GCA_003140275.1 Limisphaerales bacterium | reverse complement strand
TCACCCACTTTTAATTACACCCCGTAAAACAGATCGTCGGTGTCAGCGGAACGATGCGTTTCGTGGTCGTGAAACTTTACTTGCTCTCGAAAGTGAAATTGTCAAACAATGTTACGCTGTCCGCCTTCGTCCGCACGCCGACCATTCCGGCTTCGGTGAACGTCTTGTCATCCCACTCGACGGCTTTTTTGCCGTCGAGGGTGACGATGAAATGGCCGCCACTGAAGTCCACGTGTAATGTGTGCCACACGCTGGTGGCCACTTTCAATTCGGTGCGCTTCTCCTCGGTGCGTTTGCCTTGGACCGTGTGGTAGATGGTCACGTTGGCTTCGAGAGCATTGGCGCGGGCGATGTAATAATTGTCCGCGTCCCTTCGCACGCAGACCACGCCGCCCGCCTGGTCTTCCTTGCCGGATATAGGCTTCAACTTCACTTCGACAAAGCCGTCTTTCAGACTCGTGTCGTTCTTTACGCAGACCGGATACCATACTGGTGAGGCAGTAGCTTTCGTCGGCATGCTGAGTTGGAAAATGAAGATTATTACTGTCGTGTCGGGCACGGTCGCGCTGGCGCTACCTGTTCAAAGCACAGCCCGACAGCAAGACACCACGTGAAAGAATCATTGAAACAGGGAGAGATTTCATGAGTAATCGCCATACTTTTGCTACTGTCCCGCTCACAAGAAAAGTTTCTGAATGCATTTTAATTAGGCGTTCAGTATCCTTTAATGATGGGCTGTTACCGTCCGGTCGCTGTTGCGTTTCTAAATGCGCTTGTTACTCATTGAAGACGAAAAGAAAGTGGCGGATTTCGTCGCTCGCGGACTGCGGGCGGAGCGCTTCGCCGTCGATGTTGCTTACGACGGCATTGTTGGGTGGGAGATGGTCTCCGTCACGGATTACGACTTGGTGGTGCTGGACCTGATGCTGCCGGGGATCAACGGCACCGAGATCCTCCGCCGCCTCCGCCGTCGCGGCGGCAACGCAGCGGTTCTGGTGCTTACCGCCCGCGACGCCACCGGCGACAAGGTGGAAAACTTTGAAGCAGGCGCCGACGATTACTTGACGAAGCCGTTTGCTTTCGCCGAACTATTGGTTCGCGTAAAAGCGCTGCTGCGCCGGCCCCCCCCCACCCGCACCCATGTCCTGCGTCTTGCCGACCTCGAAGTGGATCGCCTGACTCAATTGGTGCGCCGCGCGGGCAAGCGAATTGAGCTGACCTCCAAAGAATACTCGCTGCTCGAATACCTGGCTGCTCACGCCGGTCGCGTGCTCTCGCGCACCATGATTATAGAACACGTATGGGACGAAAGTTTTGAAGGACTCACGAACATTGTTGACGTTTACGTGCGCCATCTTCGCATCAAGGTGGACGAGGCCCACGAATTCAAGCTCATCCGCACCGTGCGAGGTGTAGGTTATTGTCTGACCGATGAGGAGACCCCATGAACACGCGCTCGCTGCCGTTTCGATTAGTCGCGTGGTATGCCCTCTGGCTCGGCATCGTCTTTGTCATCACGAGCGCGCTGGTCTATTTCGGACTACGACATTATCTTGAACGCAACCTTGCTGCCGCACAAATGCAGCGGGCTCAACGCATCGCCGCATTGGCCTTGCGAGTCGATCTCCCGAACACCCGAAGTTTGGCTGAAGAAATCACCGCCCGCTTTGCGCCCGAGGCCAGTGAGCGTTTTATCCGCATCGTTCGGCCAGACGGCGCCATCATCTACCAATCGAGCGCACCACAGGATCTGAGTTTCGACCCAACGAAGATTTCACCACCCTTGCGCAAGCCAGGCCTGCGCAAGGAAACTTTGCTCGATGGTACTGAACTCGTTGTCGCCACTGTCACGGCTGGCTCAATGAATGGCGCTCAACTGTTCGTGGAAACGGGTGAGTCGCTTGCGCCAGCGCTCATCGAATTGCGCCGACTCCTGACCTTGCTTGCTTTGAGCTTTGTCGTCGTCTCTGGCGTGGCGCTGGCTGGCGGATACCTGCTCGTCCGCCGTGCATTGCGGTCGGTTGAGGAGATCACGCGCAGCGCCGAACGCATTACTTCGAGCAACTTGAGCGAGCGGTTGCCCATTGCGTTGACGGGCGACGAGCTGGAGCGGTTGTCCGTCGCCCTCAACCACATGATCACGCGGCTGGACGAGGCGTTCCAGTACTCCCGCCGCTTTGTAGCAGACGCTTCGCACGAGCTCCGCACACCGCTGACGGTCGTGAAGGGCGAGCTCGAAGAGATCGCCCAAAGCCGGCGCTTGACCGAGGACATCCGCGACCGGCTAGGCAGTGTGTTGGAGGAAGTCGAGAGGTTGGCACAGATCGTGGAGGGTTTGTTCGCCTTGTCACGTCTCGATGCGGGCGAAGCCCAACGCGAGTGGGTTCGATTTGACCTGGCCACACTCGCTGCGAATACCGTGGCTCAAATGAACCTGCTCGCCGAGGACAAAGGGATTTCGTTGGAGTGCGCTGAATCGGCCGAAGTGAATGTCGAAGGGGATCGCGCGCGTTTGAAACAAATCGTCGTCAATCTCCTGGATAACTCCATCAAGTACACGCTCGAAGGCGGGGCCGTCACCTTGCGCGTCACCGCGCAGGCTGGCGAGGCGTTGCTGGAAGTGGCCGACACCGGCATCGGCATCCCCGCCGAAGCCTTGCCACATGTGTTCGAGCGGTTCTTCCGCGTGGACAAAGCGCGCTCGCGGGAATTGGGTGGGGCTGGCTTGGGGCTTTCCATCGTCAAACATATCGTGGAATTGCATGGTGGGACGGTCGAGGCCGCAAGCGAAGGCGAAGGGCGCGGGGCGACCTTCACGGTCAACTTGCCCGTGCGGGCCGTCCATAGCGAGGAAGCAGACAGCAAAATGGCGGATGGATTCCGGGGATCCACCACGCTGAACCTGAAGTCCATTCGCCTGGACGGGTTACGGGTGCTGGTGGTGGACGACGAAGCGGACGCTCGACGGCTACTCACCAAGGTGTTGGGTGAAAGCGGGGCGATCGTTACCGTGGTCGGCACTGTCGCCGAAGCGTTGATGGCCGTGGTAACAACGAATCCCCAGGTGCTGCTCAGCGACATCGCCATGCCCGAGCAGGACGGCTACGACTTGATTCGGCAGGTGCGAGCCGCGGNNTCCAGGTTCATGTCCCCAAGCCGATCGATCCCAATGAACTCATTGCGGTGATTGCCAGTTTGTCGGGGCGCACAGGTGATCTCGTGCTGCAGGCATAGGGCCGGGACAATGCCCAGCGGCCAGACTGCTTCAATGGCTCGCACGCGGCCAAATACCATCTGATGGCGGATCGCAACACGCCGCCAGCTTCGCCTGGAAACGGCATTCAGA
>PLJQ01000379.1 GCA_003140275.1 Limisphaerales bacterium | reverse complement strand
TAAGTCCGACAGGCTGCTAGTGTCCATCCGGACTGCCTGGATTACACCAGAGCAGTCCCTTTTGCTGTGATGCAGCTTCATCCTGAAATTTCTTGAAAGAAATGAAGAGGGCACGTCCGTCGAAACCAATGACCACCCCACCCTTAAAGTGACGTTTGGAGGTGTCCGTCGGGCCTCCTGCCAAGCCTTCGTAAAGGTTGGGCTTTTGGCTCGCGTCTTCGCCGCTGTTGTAATAATAGGGCCCNNGGGCCCGGTAGGAGCGCCACTGGAATTCTGTACTGGCGGTTCCCAATGAACGTATGCCACGGGGTTAAAATCGCTGATTTTGTAGTGCGGTTTGGAGTACGTGCCGAAGCCACAGACAGCCCCGTTCATAATGTAGCTGGAAACCCGCTGGATTCGATATTTAAAGTTGACTCTATTTGTATTCGGCGGATCCATCGGACAATAATAAACCTGCCGATTTTTCAAGTAAGGCCAGTAACCGCCCTGTTCAACGTACGATTCTTCTGCGGGGGTTTTGAATGGGTCCGGCGCGCGTCCTGCCAGTGGCATATAAATCCAGCTTGGACCATAGTCATTGTACCACTGGCACCAAGGCATCACCTCGCGGTTATCCTGAGTGTACATCTGCAACGCCAATCCCAGTTGTTTGCAATTACTGACGCAGGCGATGCGATTGGCTTTCTCCTTGGCTTTGGCGAGCGCGGGCAACAGTAATCCGGCCAGAATGGCGATGATNNCGATGATGGCAATGACCACCAACAGTTCAATCAAGGTGAATGCCCTGCAATCCTTCCATGTTAATCGAAGTTGATCAGTGGCTGCTTTGAACGGCTTCATAGCATTTGTCTTGTTACCAGTGTCTCGCAAAATCGCTTCAATTGCAATTTTATAAATCAGTCGGCTTCCGACTGCTTATGGCCCGCCGCTTCAAAGGCAACCGATCAACGCGCCTCGCAACGAATCACTTCAAATGCCAATAGACGGTGTAACGCCAGCGGTCTTCCGGTTTGTATTCCTGGGAACCGCTCTCGGTAACGGCAAACTTTCCGCTGCTCGTGTTATCAATGTCATCAGTGCAGACATCGTCCTCGACATCATCGAGTTGGCACTTGAATGTGCAAGACTGGCCCGCACGAACATTGGGCACTTTAAGGTCCATTTGAATCGTGACGCCGTCTTTGTCAAAACTCTGGTTCGGTACGCGATATCGTTGCATGGCGCCGTCTGTCTTCGCTTCAAAACACACAAACCAGGTCGCGACCTGCGGCGTCTGATGCATCACGATCTTGTCGATGAACAGCGTCATCGCACCCGTGGTGGCGGCAGCCGCGGGAGCCTTTGAATAAACATCCAGGCTGGGCTTCTGATTGCGATCCGCTTCGAAATCAGATGCCACCGTCAAACTGCCTTCGCCAAGTTGATAGATGGAGGCCCGTTCTTCATCGACCGGCTGAGTCTCCGAGGATGAAAGCCCGGCTTTTATATTGTAAAATTTGATGGAATTGAATGGCCCCAGCTTTTCCAGCTTAATGTCGCCCTCCGCATAAAGGGCGACCTTGTCGTCATTGCCCAAAATACTGAACGTGAATTTGTTTTTCTTTATCTCGAGGATGCGGGTGGAGGTTTGCCCCTGGTCATTGGCTCTTTTAAGCGACCACTTGCCGCTCAATGCGTCCGCATCGTCCGAAAACGCCGTCGCGGTGGAAATGACTGCAATGGCGGAAACCGCCAAAAGGTTCGTGAAAAGTTTATTCATAATTTATCCTTTGTTTGGGATTTATTTGTCAGCCATAAAAATTTGCTTTTCCGGTCTCTTTTGCAAGCGAAAAGAGGTGCCGGGAATTTCCTCGATTAAACATGAAGTGGTTTTTACAGTTTGCGGATTATGAAACGCAACAATGTCGGGCTTGCAACCTTCCTGGGCCTGTGGCTTTGCCTTGCATTTGAGCCGGCCACGGTGCGTGGCGCTGGAACGCCAAAAATCCTTACCAACTCGATTGGCATGAAGTTCGTCCGCATCGAGTCGGGCAGCTTCTTGATGGGTAGCGAAAAGGGCGGCGATTTCGATGAGCGACCGGTTCACCGCGTATGGATTTCCCGGTCATTCGACATGGCCGCGACGGAGGTGTCCAATGCGCAATACGAACAATTTGCCCCGGCCCACCGTCAGTTGCGCGGCAAGTTGGGCCTTTCCAAGGATGATGATGAGGCGGTCGTTTTCGTCAGTTGGAACGACGCTACGAAATTTTGCGAGTGGCTCAGTAATAAGGAGGGAAAACCGTATCGCCTGCCGACTGAAGCGGAGTGGGAATATGCCTGCCGGGCCGGCACGACCACGGCCTATAACACCGGAGAATCGTTGCCGCGGAATTATCACAAGAACCAAAAGCTCGAATGGAAGCCGGTCACAGTCCCGCTTCACGTTGGTCAGACGCCGGCCAATGCGTGGGGACTCCATGACATGCATGGGAACGTCGAGGAATGGTGTTGGGATTGGTTTGGGCCTTATGAACCGGGCGAACAAATTGATCCGATTGGTCGCGGCAATGGTGATTTTAAGGTTACTCGCGGGGGCAGTCACAGCACGCCGGTTGCTTTTTTGCGTTCGGCCAATCGCATGGGAACACTGCCGGAAGACAAACATTGGCTGATCGGCTTCCGCGTTGTGCAGGGCGATTTACCGAACACAAATCCATTGCCAAATATTGAACCGGAGATTTGGGCGCGCAGCGTCAATCAAACGCGTTTCGATTGGTCGGACAAGCCGGACGCGGCGAAGCCCTACTTCCGCGGGCCGCGTGACTACGTCAAAATCCCGCCGAACTCAAACGGCCCTCTGTACTCGGAGCACAATCATCAGCCGGCGCTGACCGCCTGCCCGAATGGCGATTTGCTGGCGATCTGGTACACTTGCAATGACGAAATTGGACGCGAATTGGCGGTGGTGGCCAGTCGGTTACGTCGCGGCAGCGACGACTGGGAACCAGCGTCGCTATTCTGGGACGCGCCCGACCGCAATGACCACGGCAATGCCATCTGGTGGGACGGACGCGACACAATTTTCCATTTCAACGGTCTGAGCACGGATGGAACGTGGGATAAACTTGCGTTGGTGATGCGCACGAGCACCGATAGTGGCGCGACCTGGTCGAAAGCGCGGCTGATTGAACCGGAGCACGCCCTGCGCAATCAAGTCATCGCCGGAGCTTTTGAAACGTCCAAAGGACAAATTATTGTTGCGTGCGACGCCAACTCTGATGTTGGCGAAGGCACCGCGCTTCACATTAGCAGCGACGGTGGAAAGTCCTGGTCTGATCCGGGCGCCGGCATGCCGCAACCGAAATTTGCCGCCGGTCAAACTGGCGCGTGGATCGCGGGTATCCACGCGGGAGTTGCCGAGTTGAAAGATGGTCGTCTCATGGCACTGGGTCGCGGCAGTGCCATCAACGGTCAAATGGCCCGCAGTATTTCGTCGGACGGCGGCCAGACGTGGAAATATTCCGCCAGCGGATTCCCGCCGCTCGGCAGCGGACAACGCCCCGTGCTTCGACGCTTGGAAGAAGGGCCGCTCTTCCTCGCCACATTTGACAAGGCGATGATGATTACCGATTCGGCCGGCATCCCACGCAAGGGGTCGGGATTATTCGGCGCGTTAAGTTTTGACGAGGGCGAGACCTGGCCGGTACGCCGATTGATTACCGATGATGGTCCGGCGCGCAAATTGGATGGCGGCGGCAACACCGGCAAATTCACCCTCAGCCGCACCAGCGCCGAACCACGCGGTTACATGGCCTGCACCCAAACGCCCGATGGGGTGATTCATCTGATCTCCAGCAAGCAACATTACGCCTTCAACGTCGCATGGCTAAGGTCGCCCCCGCCGGAGTAACTCAAATCAAGCGATTCAAAAAGTTATGGTTCAAACGTTACTGGATTGACTATTTCGCAGAGAAGGGTTGAATGCTGTTTATGTCCGCGCTTCCATCTGAATTTTCCCGGCGCCATTTTATCAAAGCCTCCACGGTAATCGGCTCCGGACTGCTTCTGACCGGCTGCCAACTGGGCGAACCCCGCGTTGCTTCCCGAAAGCAAATTTCTCCCAACGACAAACTCAACCTCGGCATCATTGGCGCGGGAGGACAGGGCGCAAGTAATCTTGGCAATGTCAGCGGCGAAAACGTCGTTGCTCTCTGCGACGTGGATGAAAATCGCGCGGCAGATTCATTTAGGAAGTTTCCGAATGCGAAGCGCTATCAGGATTTTCGCGTAATGCTGGAGAAAGAGAAAAGGCTCGACGCCGTGGTCGTCAGCACGCCGGACCACGTCCATGCGTTGGCTGCCATCACGGCGATGCGACTGGGTAAGCATGTTTACTGCGAGAAGCCCTTGAGCCATTCGATTCATGAGGCCCGCCTCATGCGCGCGACCGCGGCAAAATATGGGGTTGCCACGCAGATGGGTAATCAAGGCCACGCGATGGACGGCACCTGTCGCGCCGTCGAACTGATCCAGGCCGGTGCCATCGGCGCGGTGCGAGACGTCCACGTCTGGAGTGACCGGCCGATCTGGCCGCAGGGCATCGACCGGTCGCTGGAGACACCGCCGATTCCGGCGAGCCTGAATTGGGACCTGTGGCTGGGACCGGCCGCAGAACGCCCCTATCATCGCGCTTACCTTCCCTTCAACTGGCGGGGTTGGTGGAGTTTTGGCACCGGCGCGCTGGGCGACATGGCCTGCCACAATGCCGACACCGCTTTCTGGGCTTTGAAACTGGACTACCCAATCAGCGTAGAAGCGGAAGCGTCGCCGCCGCATCCCGAAACGGCACCGAGATGGAGCATCCTTCATTATCAATTCCCTGCGCGCGGCGGGCTCCCGCCGGTGAAACTGACTTGGTACGATGGCGGCAAACTACCGCGCGCGGAGCTTTTCGAGGGTGAACCCATCCCGACCAACGGTTCGTTGCTCATTGGAGAGAAAGGCAAACTGTTTGCGCCCGACTGGCACGCGGACAAATTCGTGTTGTTACCCAAAGAAAAATTTGCCGACTTCAAGGGGCCGCAACCGAATATTCGGCGCTCGCCCGGCCATCACAAGGAATGGATAATGGCCTGCAAAGGCGGTCCACCCGCACTTTCCAATTTCGATTACGCTGCCGTGTTGACGGAAACCGTTCTGCTCGGAAACCTTGCGTTGCGCGTGGGCAAAAAAATCGAATGGGACGCGGTCAATATGAAAGCGACCCACTGTCCGGAAGCCGATCAATTCATCCGCAACCAGTATCGAGCGGGCTGGCGATTGTGACCCACATTGCCCCATGGAAATGAAACGGCACAGTTGCTTCCAATCTTTCAAAGAACGGCTATAATACCGATAGAATGAAAGACGGATTTACAGCGAAGTCGTTGTTCCTGGGTTGCCTGTTGCTCGCCAGCAACGCTTTCGCCAGGACTTCCGAAGCACCGCCTAGGACAGTTCAATTTAACCGCGATGTCCGCCCACTTTTGTCCGACCGGTGCTACGCCTGCCACGGGCCGGACAAAAACGCTCGCAAAGGAAAACTGCGACTGGACTTGCGCGAGGAAGCCATCAAAAAGGCCGTCACGCCCGGCGATGTTGCCGGGAGTCTGTTGATCCAGCACATTACTTCCAAAGACCCCGATGAAGTCATGCCTCCGCCCGACTCCGGGAAAAAGCCGCTCTCAAAATCCGAGATTGAATTGTTGAAACGCTGGGTCGCGCAAGGTGCCCAATGGGAAGCGCACTGGGCGTTCATCAAACCGGAGCGCCCCAGTGTGCCCAAGGCCGCTGCCGACAAAACCCGAATCGTGAACCCGGTTGATTCATTCATTCTGGCACGCTTGGAAAAGGAAGAGTTGAAACCGGCGACTGAAGCCGACCGACGAACCCTCATTCGCCGTCTCAGTTTCGATTTGACGGGTCTGCCACCGACACCCGAGGAAGTCCGGGTTTTCGTCGAACACAAGCATCCCAAGGCTTACGAACAACTGGTGGATCGATTGCTGGCCTCGCCGCATTTCGGCGAGCGAATGGCGATGTATTGGCTCGATCTGGTCCGTTACGCCGACACGGACGGTTTTCACGCGGACAATTACCGGAGCGTTTATCCCTACCGTGATTACGTCATCAACATCTTTAACCACAACGTGCCATTTGATCGTTTCACCATTGAACAACTTGCCGGCGATTTGCTACCCAACGCGACGACCCCGCAGAAGATTGCCTCCACTTACAATCGATTGAATCGGACGACCGAAGAAGGCGGGGCGCAAGCAAAAGAGTACCTCGCCAAATACGCCGCCGATCGCGTGCGGACCACCTCCACCACGTGGATGGGCGCGACGATGGGTTGCTGCGAGTGTCACGATCACAAGTTCGATCCTTACAGCACGAAGGACTTTTACAGTTTTGAAGCATTCTTTGCGGACATCAAGGAGCAAGGCGTTGGCAAACCGGAGGGCAGCCTCGTTCCGAATGACGCGCAGGCCGCTGAACTGAAACGGTTCGACACGTTGATTGGCGATTTGGATAAAACCCTCGTGACGCCAACCGATCAACTGATCGCCGCTCAGACCGCGTGGGAAACAAAAACACTCGTCGAACTCAATGCCGGTCGTCTTGGCTGGTCGCCGCAGAAACCGGAAGCGCTCGTTTCAACGAATGGCACGACGCTGACGGCCCGGGATGACCTTTCCGTTCTGGCGAGTGGCGAGAACCCCGACAAAGACAATTATTCTGTGACGCTGCGCACCGACCGGGAGCACATCACCGCCATCCGGCTTGAGGTTTTGACTGATCCCAGTCTCGACAACCAAAGCCTGTCGCGCGGCGGTGGCAATTTCGTTTTGACCGGCTTTGAGGTCGAAATGCCCGGCACCGATGGCACCACAAACCAACCGGTGAAGATCGCCTCTGCCATCGCCGATTATTCGCAAAAAGATTTCCCAGTTACGGCCGCCATTGACGACAAACGCGACACGGGCTGGGCGGTGGACGGCGGTTCAAAAGCCACGAATCACCAGGCCGCCTTTATTTTTGCCAAACCGATTGTGGGTGGATCGGGCACAAGCTTGATCGTCCGCCTCAAGCATGAATCCAAATTCAAACAACACAACATCGGCCGCTTCCGCCTTGCATTGATCTCCGTGAACAAACCGGCGCTCACCGAATCCGGATTGTCCGACGACTTGGTCGAAGCCCTGCGCAAACCAGGGAATGATCGCAGTACCGGGCAGACTGAAGCACTTTCAAAATATTTTCTCGGCATCGCGCCCGAACTCGACCCCGTGCGCGGGCAACTTGCAACAACTCGGATTGAAAAGGATGAATTTGTTAAAACCGTTCCGATGTCACTCGTTCCGGTATCAATCGAACCACGGGTCATGCGCGTGCTGCCGCGCGGAAACTGGATGAGCGATGCCGGAGAGATTGTCACGCCCGCTTTGCCCCATTTTCTTGTCCACCCCGGGAATCAAACAGAACGGCTCACACGGTTGGACCTGGCCCGGTGGCTAACGTCGCGCGATAATCCGTTGACCGCCCGCGTCTTCGTCAACCGCCTCTGGAAACTTTATTTCGGTACTGGCATTTCCAAGACCCTCGATGACTTCGGCGCGCAGGGCGAATGGCCGAAACATCCCGATCTTTTGGATTGGCTTGCGGTGGAATTCATGGACAGCGGTTGGGACATCAAACACATGGTCAAACTCATGGTCATGTCGAATACCTACCGGCAATCTTCCGATGCCGACGAAAAACTGCGCGAGCGCGATCCCTTCAACCGTTTGCTCGCGCGCCAGTCGCGTTTCCGTCTCGACGCAGAAATGGTGCGCGACAACGCCCTCGCCGTCAGCGGATTACTGGCCGACAAAATCGGCGGGCCGAGCGTCAAGCCGTATCAGCCCGCCGGTTATTGGGACCAACTGAATTTCCCCAAGCGCACCTATACGAATGACCATGGCGACTCGGCTTATCGTCGTGGCCTGTACACTTTCTGGTGTCGAACCTTTGTGCATCCCAGCCTCGTGGCGTTCGACGCCGCCACGCGCGAAGAATGCACGGTGGAACGCATCGCCTCGAACACTCCCTTGCAGGCGCTGGTCTTGCTCAATGATCCAACCTACGTTGAAGCCGCGCGCGTATTGGCCGTAAAGATCATGATGGACGGAGGCGGCAGCGTTGACGACCGGATCAACTGGACGTTTACCCGCGCGCTGGAACGCAAACCGCGCCCGGAAGAACAACGCAAGTTGAACGAACTGTATCGTAAACAACTCGACCACTATGCCGCCGACAAGGATTCCGCCAAAAAGTTGGTGAGCGTCGGCGAGTGGCCCGTCAACAAGGAACTCAACGTTGCCGAACTGGCGGCCTGGACTGCGGTTGCCCGTGTCATGCTCAACTTGAACGAAACCATCGCGCGCTATTGAAACGATTCCAAAATCCAATGCAATTCAACGATACCTCTGACTCGACCGGAAGCTACCTTGCAGGTGAAGCAACAGGCAGGGCGCGTCAATCCGTATGCACCGCTGGTTTGGACATTCGATCCGGACGGCGCGCGCGGGAGTGCCGCGCCCTGCCAGGATTTCGTGGAATTCGATCCACCATTTCCTTTGCGGTATCTTATAGTGAAAGTCTGATCCATGAACTTTTTTGAAAACCTCCAGCTTCAGGCATCGCGCCGGACTTTTCTGGGACGCGCCACAATGGGCATCGGCACCCTCGCCTTGTCATCGTTGTTGAACCCTTTCGCGCGGGCGGCTGGAAAGCCGGTTCGAACCCAGGAGGGTAAATGGCTCGGCATCTTGAACGCGCCGCATTTTACGCCCAAAGCCAAACGCATCATTTTCCTCACCATGGCCGGCGGACCGTCGCACCTCGAAATATTGGACTACAAACCGAAGCTGGCCGAAATGAACGGCCAACCGATGCCCGAATCGTACACCAAAGGCCAGCAGATCGCCCAACTGCAAGGGGCGAAGTTGAATTGTTTCGGGCCGCAGTACGAGTTCAAAAAATTCGGCAAGTCAGGTCAGGACATTTCCACCATCCTGCCGCACATCGGCAGCCTTGCCGATGACATCTGCATCATTCGCTCAATGCATACCGAGCAGATCAATCACGATCCTGCCCAGGCGTTCATGAACACGGGCACCTCCATCTCCGGCCGGCCCAGCATGGGCTCGTGGTTGCTTTACGGACTGGGTAGCGAATGCGAGGACTTGCCGGGCTTCGTGGTGTTGATTTCTTCCGGCGGCGGTCAGGACCAACCCGTCGCCGCCCGCCAATGGCACAGCGGTTTCCTTCCCAGCCGCTTTCAGGGAGTTCAGTTTCATTCCAAGGGCGATCCAGTCCTTTATGTCGGACGCCCGGATGGAGTTTCGGCGGACGGGCAAAAAGAAGTCATCGACACGGTGAATTCCCTCAACGGCGTTTTCAATGAATCGGCGCACGACCCGGAGATTGCCACGCGCATCAGCCAATACGAAATGGCCTTCCGCATGCAGACCAGCGTGCCGGGCTTGATGGACATTTCCGATGAACCGCCGCGCATCCTGGAAATGTACGGTACCAAAGGCGGCGACGGTTCATTCGCGGCCAACTGTCTGCTGGCGCGACGGCTTGCGGAACGCGGCGTGCGCTTCGTCCAGCTTTATCATCGCGGCTGGGACCATCACGGCGGCGTCAAGAATGGCGTCAAGACCACCGCCGGTCTGGTGGACAAAGCCACCGCCGCGCTGGTCAAAGACCTGAAGGAACGCGGCTTGTTGGAGGACACGTTGATCGTCTGGGGCGGCGAATTCGGTCGCACACCGATGGCCCAGGGCGATGGACGCGATCATCACATCAAGGGTTTTTCCATCTGGCTGGCGGGCGCCGGCATCAAGGGCGGCACGAGTTACGGCAACACCGACGAACTTGGCTACAGCGCCGTTGAAAACCCGGTGCATGTCCACGACCTGCACGCGACGATGCTGCACCTCTTCGGCATCGACCACGAAAAACTGACCTACCGTTTTCAAGGCCGCGACTTCCGTTTAACCGATGTTAGCGGTGAAGTCGTCAAGGCCGTGCTGGCCTGAGCGATTTGATGGGAATGAGAGCGCGAATAATTGGAACGCTCGCCCTCACACCCCGGCCCTCTCCCCCGGGAGAGGGTGAATCGTTCGCCGGTTCAAGGAATGACGTGCGCTGGAGCTGGCAGGAGCCTCATTGCGCAATCAGAAGAGGGACGACGGCTGCTCCCTCTCCTGGGGGGAGAGCCGGGGTGAGGGAGGTTATGAAACACTTCTCAACGCAAAGACCCAAGTCCAATCGCCGTTCGGCAAGTGTTAGTTACCGAACATGTACGGCACCGGCAAAGGTCAACTCCCGAATGCGCTGAACAAGGTGCGCATCTCCTCGTTCACCTGTGCCGGGTCGGAAAGCGTTTGCGCGATCTCGTCACGCAGCAACTCGCGATACCTCTTGCGCAAACGATGGACGGCCACGCGCACGGCGCCTTCGGTCAGGTTGAGTTGTGCCGCCGCTTGCGGATATGGGATGGCGCTCTTGCCGATCATCAGAAAGGGTTTCAACTGCTCAAACAGTTCCGACTTGCCTTCGGCGACGCTTTCGTCGCGCAGACGGACGATGACCCGTTCGAGCAACGCCACGGCCCAGGCGCGGTCATAGAGTTTATCCGGGCTGAGTAGATCGGCGGAATCAAGTTGATAGCGTGTATCGGCGTCCTGCGAGTCCAGCGAGAGCGGAGTCAAGCCGCCGCCGCGCTTCTGACGATGGGCATGGTCCGACGCGTTGGCCAGAAAGTGTTTCAGCGCCGCGAGCAGGAAGGCGCGGAACTTCCCCTTCTCGCTGCGGAGTCCTTCGAGATAGTTCTTTTCCAGAAAGCGCGCGAAGAAGGCTTGCGTGAGGTCTTCGGCATCCTCTTTTGAGTGACCGCGCCGCCGCACGTAGGCGTAGAGCGGAAACCAGTACGTGCGGCACAATTCTTCCAAGGCGACATCCGCTTTTGGCGTGCGCTTGCGCCCCGCCGCGAGCACGACCGTCCAATGCGTCGTGGCGAAAATGTCGCCCGGCGCAGCGGAAGCTTGCGTTGAATGTTCGGAAGTCAAATCACTTTTAATTGGCCACCTGTGTTCAAGAATATTCGCGCCTCTCCATTATTTCCATTGCGCTCACCCGTGGTTCAAGCATCATCCGGAGTCCATCGCTCAGACGTTTCTCATGCGCCGCTTTGAGCATCTGGCATGCACCGTCGTCGCCCTGACCCGAATCAACTATTTTTTGTGCCCACCCCTCGGCTTGGTCAAACTTTCCCTGGAGCAAGTAGAGCCGGGCCAGTCCGTACCAGGTTGCTGGGGCTTGCGGCGCGGCTTTAAGCAAATACGTCTCTGCTTGATCGTATTTCTTTTGCGCCAAATAAATTTGGCCAAATCCATTCAATGCCGCCGGGTGATTTGGCTCCAATGAGACGACTTTTTGAAAAGCCTTCTCAGCTTCTTGAGTTTTGCCAGAGTTGAAGGATGCCCAACCGAGTCCGTTCCACGCGTTCGCATTTTTTGGATCAATCTTGACTGCTTTGCTGAAGCTCGCGATCGCATCGTCCATCTGTCTCGCCTGCCACTGTTGCCATCCTTTTTGTGTGAGTTGAACAGAATCGCCTCCCGAGCGTGCCAGAATGTAAAAGCCGGCCATCAAGAGGACGGCGAGGCTCAGACAAACAGCAGTAATTCCAAGCCCGTACCACAATCGTTTGTTATCTTTCGTTTCCATATTGTTCCTTTTGTTTAGATTTTGAATTGAGAGTTGAGATGACCAATTCGTGGCAATCGTCTCCATTTGCGTTTTTAGAACGCTGACTTGCTGGTAGCGAAGTTCTGGATTTTTCTCCAGCGCCCGCAACACCACTTCATCCAACCGCACGTCGATCTGCACTTTCCTGGACGGCGGTTCGAGATGTTTGCCGGGTAGTTCGCCGGTGAGCATCTGGTAAAACACCACGCCCAGCGCGTAAATGTCCGCGCGATGATCCACATCGGCAGGATGCGAGACTTGCTCCGGCGCCATGTAATTTGGCGTGCCCATGACTTTGCCCGCGTCGGTGAGGGAGGTGGAGGAAACGATCCCCTCTCCCGACGCTGGCGCGCCACCCTCTCCCCGCCCGGGCGTGGAGAGGGACGGGGAGAGGGGCGCGTCCGGCCCTACAATCTTCGCCAGACCGAAATCGGCTACTTTCACGCGGCCACGGCGGTCCAACAAAATGTTTTCCGGCTTGATGTCGCGATGGACGATGCCCTGGTCGTGGGCGAACTGAAGCGCGTCGCAAATCTGCGGCACGATGGCCAGTGCTTCGCGCGGCGAGACGCGGCCGCTTTGCAGCAGTTGGCGCAAGTTCACCCCATCCACGAATTCCATGAGGAAGAAGTAGAGGGAAGGTTGAGAGTTGTGGGTTGTGGGTTGAGAGCCGGAAGCTGGTGTGTTGTCGGGCCTCCGGCCTGACGAAGAGGGCGGCATCTTGCCGCCCGGATCGGTGCTCGATTCGGCCGATTCTCCCGAGGCTGCTTTCCTCCCACTGCTGCTAGCGCTCATTCCGCCGGGCGGGACGCCCNNATGGTTGAGCTTGGCGAGCGCCTTTGCCTCCCGGGCAAAACGTTCGGCGAAGGCGGTGTCCTCACCGGTGCCGGGCGGCAGAATTTTCAAGGCAACAACACGATCCAGTTGCTTCTGGCGCGCCTTATAGACGGCACCCATGCCGCCTTTGCCAATGAACTCCAGTACTTCAAGCTGCGGAAAGAGTGCGGCGAGTTCGGCGACGGTCGGCGGGGTGAAAGGCGGATTCTGTCCGACCGTGGCGGTGTCGTTGGCGACGCCTTGTTGGAGCAGGCAGGCGGGGCAAAGTCCAGCCAGCACACCGGCCGGCAGCGACGCTCCGCATTGGGGACATTTCGGTCTGTATGGCACAGTCTCGGATTGCTTCTCATCGTTCACACACCCTCCTTAGAAGCAAAACCGAGAAAATGTTACAGGGAATTTGAGCCTTACTCCCAAAGGCGTGAGTTTTATGGAGGAATTCCGGCTTTCAAAAACTAAAGGGGGCAGCCCCGCCCAATCGCAGGCTTCCAGCAACTACTTCGCGGCTTGCTTCGTCGTGGTGTCGTTGGCGGCGGAAGGAGCCGGGGCGGCATTGGTCTGTGGAATTTCAGCGTAGTTCACATAGCCAATGAACATTTCATCGAACGTTTGTTCGCCGAAGTGGACGAGTTTGGTTGGGTCGGGGTTGGCCGGGTTCTGCGGCGAATTATCAAACGCCCCGGTGCAAATCAGTTTGGTGCCGGCGGGCATCCGCTTGGGTTTTGCCAGCCGATACATCGTCTGCCAGTTGAAATCGTAGTGCGGCACTGCGAGCAACACTTCCCGCTTGCCGTCCGGATAGATTGCCTCGTATTTGACGCGTGACCCGCGGAAGTGCATGTGTGGACTCATCTCATAGAGCAGCGAGTCGCGTTGGAAGGTGAAGCGTCCGTACACTTCGTAGTCGGGGTCGCCGGGCGGAATGTCCAATCGGGTCCGCGCCGCGGCGCGCGTTTGATATTCCATTGGCGGTTTCGTTTTGCACAGATAAAGACCGATCTCGGTGCGGTCCTTCTCCTGTTTACCCGTCGCGCTGTAGTGCAGTTGGAATATAAACTTCGCGCCTTTAGGCAAAAACTTGCCCGTCCCCTCCGGGAACGTCACGGGTTCCATGCCCGGCACGAAGCCGGTGAAGAAACCGTCGATGCCGCCTTTGTTGTCGGGCTGCGGATGTTCGGAGTCCTTCGGATATTTGACGAAGACCAGGCAATGGTGGAGGACTTTGCGGTTGCCGGCCTTCACGACGGCGGCGCGCAACCACACGTCTTCGCGAACCGGCGAGTCCACGAGGGCATAGCGGTAAGGAAACACGCCGGTTGCCGGGATGTCCATTTCCCGGGGTATGGCGACGATGTAATCCGGTTTGCCCAACGGCCACTCTTCCGCCGGTTTGGGTGGTTGCGCGGCCAGGGGGTCTTCACCATTGCCGCGCGGTTTGCCCTGGTCGATCCAGGTCAGCAGCCTTTGAATATCTTCTGGACTGAGCGAGCGGTCATTGGCGAACGCGCCGTGATGCGGATCGGCGTGCCACGGCGGCATCCGTTGTTCCAGCAATACCTCCCGGATCGTGGAAGACCAGCCCTTGACTTTCTCATAGCTCGGCATGGCAAACGGTCCGATGTTCCCGTGACTGTGGCAGACCACACAGTGCTCCTGCAGAATGGGCGCGATTTCTTTGGCGTAGGAAATCGTTTTCCCGTCCCTGGGTGTGACCGACACGAGGCTGATGGCGCAGCCTTTGACCGGCGTGTGGCTGGGAGAAACTTTTTTAGCAGTCAGGAAATTTTCCAGCGCGTCGCTCAGAAACGTCTTGGGCGGTTTTACTTTCTGCGTGCCATAACCCAGCCGGTCATCGATGGCACCGCGATAAAAGATTTTCCAATCCTTGGTGTTGATGGCGATGGCCTCCGCGGTTCGTGTCGCGTTTAACGAGCGGGCGACGATTTGCGTCTTGTCCATGAGAACCGGCAGGTCGATGCCAAACTCCCTGGCTTCCTCGACGATGCTGGCCTGATCGTCCTGCGAATTGGGGTTGAGCAGCCAGAACACCACCTTCTGGTCGGCGAACCGGTCGCGCAGCGCTTTGAGGGTCGAGATGCTTTGCCGCACGATCGGGCAGCCGTTCCCCGCCACCACCAACACCACGACCGGCGCTTGCGTCTGGAGGTAAAGCTCGTGCGATTTGCCTTCGTGATCCAACAGCCGGAAATTATCGACGGCACTCGCGGAAGCTTTGTCCGGTTTGTCCTTTGTGGACTCGGTTCTTGCAGAAACCGAAACCGCCAGAAATACCAGCAACCCGAGACTCAAGGTGGTCTTCCAACATGAAGTTTTCTTGCTATGCATCACAATCTATTAACGGACAGTAACCAGCAAAAGTTACGCGTAATGATGACAAAAGCAACCTCAGGTTCAAAAAGTATGATTGGGAACGTTTTTGGAACGATCGCCACCAGGAATTTCAATAATTGAGAATCCACCTTCGTCCCTCCTGGGAAGGGCAGGGGTGGGGTTCAACCCGTTACTTTCCGGAAATGGTTGCGGATATCAGTTACTGCGGCCATTCGCCGTTCACCATTTCGCGCAACGCCAGCTTCGCGGGATCGACGATGACGTGTTTAACCTTGATTCGTTTCCAAGTGTAGGTGATATGCACCAACCCATCCGCAGTCTGGATCACGGCCGGGTAGGAATNNGAACCAACGCGGCTTTCCAGTTCTTGCCGTCTTCTGAAACGGCGACGTTCAACGGCGAGCGGCCACTCGTTGTCGCATTGTAAACCAGCAGTTGGCGGCCATTGGCCAGCGTCACCGCGTCGATGCCTGAACCCGGGTTGGACAGCGCGGTGGCCGCCAGTTCGCTCCAGGTTTTGCCGTTGTCGGACGACCAGCTCTCAATGATTTTGTGTTGCTGACTGCGGCAGAGACTTTGCAACCGTCCGTCTGTGTAAGTCAAAATGCTCGGCTGAATGACTCCAAACTCACCTTTGATCGGGCCGGTTTTCTGCCACGTTTTGCCCAGATCGGTTGAACGCTCGAAGTGGACATGCCAACCTTCGTGCTCCGTGCTGCTGGGCGAAAGCAGATCGCCGTTGGCGAGTTGAATCGGCTTGTTTTTGATCGGGCCGAGAATGCCATCCGGCAAACGACGCGCGTCGGACCAGGTTTTGCCGCCGTCACTCGAAGTCTTTACCATGCCCCACCAATCGCGGGGGCTGGGACCAACCTTGTAATACAGCAACAGCGGCCCGCTTTTAGGCTGGAATAAAACCGGATTCCAGCACGCGAAACGCTCCGTCGGATTTTGAACTCCGTTGGCGGCTTCGACCGGCGCCGTCCATTTGCCGCCTTCATGACGCGCGACCCAGATGCCGACGTCGGGATGCTTTTCTCCAGTGCCGCCGAACCACGCGGCGATCAGTCCGCTCTTTGTTTCGGCAATCGTGGAGGCGTGACACGACGGGAACGGCGCTTTTTCGTAAATGAACTCCATCGTTACGAGTCCCGGTTGCGCGAGAAGATTATCGCCGATGGTGTTGAATGGTTCTGCACCAAACAGTGTTATGGACACGAAGCACAGGGCCATGCCGGCCAGGGAAGCGCGTAAGATTTTTATTTGCATAACGAAATGCATGATTAAATGGATTTCATTGCAAGGTTACAAACATCGCAGCTACCTCTTCGAGAAGTTTTTCTGCCGTTGCATGACCCAACCAAATAACAACACCGGCTTGTGGAGTTTGAACGAAACCCCCTCCAACTTGCTCCAACTTTGTGTGAAACAAACCGAATGGAAGCAAAAGTCGTTGAAATGGTGGCGTGAGTCGATCAAGCCCATGCTCATCATGCTGCTGGTCATGTTCGCGTTTCGGTCGGCCGTTGCCGACTGGAACGATGTGCCCACCGGTTCCATGAACCCGACCATTATGGAGGGCGACCGTGTTTTCGTGAACAAACTGGCATACGATTTGAAGATTCCTTTCACCACACGGCACGTGATGCAGTGGAGCGACCCCAAACGAGGGGACGTCGTAGTTTTTTTCTCGCCAGCGGACGAGAAACGGCTGGTAAAACGAGTCGTTGGTTTGCCGGGCGACCGGATCGAAATGGTGAGCAATGAACTTTTGGTTAATGGGGAACCGGTCAAATACGAGCCGCTCGACCCGAAAATAATCAACGAAATAGCTCCCGAAAAACAATCGCAACATCACTTCGCCACCGAGCTTCTGGCGGAACACCCGCATCCGGTGATGGCGACACCCTTGAGGCCGTCCGCGCGTTCGTTCGGTCCGATCACCGTTCCTGACGGTCAGTTCTTCATGATGGGCGATAATCGGGACAACAGTTTCGATTCCCGCTTTTACGGTTCTGTGGAACGGCAGCGGATTGTAGGTCGCGCCTCCGCCGTCGTGATGTCACTTGATCGGGACGATTATTATCTGCCGCGTTGGCACCGGTTTTTTACCGGCCTGCCTTGAGTGCCGCGGTCGGTTGAAAAGTAAGCGCTGGCTTGAGGAAGCGGATCGCGACATCATCTGCGCAAGGACTCCGCCTCATTACCCCGGCGGCTGCAAACAAATCAGTCCCCTGCCACGTTCTGCTAACGCCGCATATCTTCTTCCCGCAGCGAGAGCGCGGGAAAATATTCTCCTTTCCGCTCGCGCTTCCACCAAAGCCCGGTCGCTCGACGCGTCGCAAAATCCGTGAAGCGATACTCGTAGTACACGGCGCGGATGAATCGAGGCGGCGCGTTGGGGAACGGATTACGCTCGAGCAACCCCAGCACTTCGGGTGAGCCTTGCAACAAGCGCAAGCAGAAATTGATAAACCACGGATTGTCGCGGTACCGGCCCAACGCGGCGAACCACATCTGCCAGTCCAGCCGCGGTTGATGCGGCGCGACGAAAGCGGGTCGCCGCTTTGGATCCCCCGGTTTGTATTTGAACTCGTAGGGCAGCCAGTTCTTTCCGTCGTTGCTCCCTTCAACCGTGATCTCCAGCCGCGCCATGGTCATGATGGCGAACAGCCCATAATTGTTCATGCTGCGAAGGGGCGCGAGCCAATTGGCCACCGCAGCGATTGGCGCCGGCCAGACCAGGCGCGGACGGAAGATTCCCAATAACTGCATAAATGTGATTGCCAAAACAACCGCCGCCAGCGGCGCAACCAGCCAACGCGGCCAACGCCGGGAAAGATTCTGGGTTGAGGGTTGGGAGTTGAGCGGAGAAGCCGTGAAAGATGCGAGGCGCGTGCGCCATTTTTGCGGTGTCAGTTTCCGCAACGCGGCATCGTCCAGCAACAACAGACAAAGTGCAATCGTCAGCAGATTGAAGAAAGTGTAATTGCCCGTGGCCAGGATGAGCAGTTGAAAGCTGATCAGGACAGCGCACCCGAACAACCGCAATCGACGCGGCGTGAAGATCAGAAACGGCGCAACCAGCTCAATGATGAACATGATGACAACGGAAAGTTTCTGCGCCCACAGTGGCAATTGATGCGCATACCAGCCGATCCACGTCGGCAATGGCTGCGTTGCGTAATGCATACTCAGCGCGGTCAGATTCCGCCACAACTCATCGCCGCTGAGCAGTTTGACGCAGCCCGACTCAAACATCAGTCGAAACAGCAACCAACGCAGCAACCAGAGAGCGATTCGACTCGGCGCTGCTTCCCGTTTCAACCCCGGCAATATTTGGAGTGGTGCGAAGAAAATTGCGAGGAATCCGGTTTCCAGCAAAAGCGTGTCCCACTGAAATCCCAGAAAATCACGACACACGACGGTGAGTGACAGATAGATCAGCCACAGCAGAAACAAACACGGCGCGGGAGCAATGCCGGTGATCAGCAGGAGCGAAAGCACCGCGCCCGTCGCGCAAAGAAAATGGAGAAAGCCATCGTCGGCACTCATCCAGCACAGCGTCGGCAGCAAATGAAAACGATTCAATCCCACGTCTTGTTGATCGAATTGCAGTTCCGCCGATGTCATTAGTTGTGTGGCGGGCAGGATGCCGTTGTGGCCTACCAACCCGCTGACCTGCGTCCAGAGCGAGACGAACGCAATCAGGTAAATGACTCCCAGTGACCGCAAAAAAAGCCGGCGAACCCGCCGGTGCGTCGGACGTTCGATTTCGTTTCCCCACGCAGAGCGGGTCAACGCCGAAAATGCGGTGCGATGTTTTGCCACGAAGCGATAACAGCAGCCTGTAATTGGCGCGACGCCGGGAACGTTTTGAAACATCCACAATGGCCAGCGCATGCGCGGGTTGTAAGCCAGGGAGCGAAACACCGCCTCGGCGCCGCGGTAAATGCGCCCGTCGGTTTCGATGAGTTGCACCGCCTGCTCAAATTGTTCGCGCGCCAACTCCGGAAACCGCGCCCCAATTTGCGGGTCTTGAAAGGAAAGATAATCGACGCGGTCACCTGTGGCTTGCTGCCAGCGATTGATCCAGAACCGGCAGAATTTGCAGTCGCCGTCAAAAACCATCAACGGTTTCGTTGGCGGTACGGCCACTGTTGCAGCGGGTGTCACGACAAAGTTTTAACCTGTTGTTACGTGCCTTGCCAACTGCGACAAAGCGTTATTTTCGACGCGGGGAGCGCAGGCCGCCGGCCTGCGGTGTTCGGCGGCCCGCCGAACACATACGTTGATTGTTCTGTTTGGTACAGCCTGGCAGGTGCTGAGTTTGAAAGTCGTCGTCCTGGCCGGCGACGACCGCCCGCGGGCCGCATGCACCCCCGGTTCAACGTCAGGGTTTTAGCTTACGCCTGTTCGCGGATATGCACCCAGGTGTGGACGTGCGGTTCGCCGCGGAAATACCAGAGCATCGCCGGGCCTTCGATTTGCCACACGTCCCACACGCCGTCGTTGCCGATGTCCTGGTTTTTGTAGAACGACATGTGCAGGTTATCAAATCCGTTGGCCTCGACCAGCTTCAACGCCTCGTCCGCGTCGGCTTCGCGGAACGGCGCGAGCACGTCGGCCATGACTTTGCGGACCTCCTTCTTCTGATCGCGGGACAACGCGCTGACCGGAATGCCGGGCAGACCGGTTTTCCTGCCGGTGAGCTTGACGGTATCCGTGCCCTTCTCCTCGCGCCCATCGCCCAGCAGCGCCATCGCGCGCTGTTTGCCGTCGAGCATTTTGAAAACTTCATTCGCGCGCAACGCCTGATACCAGTAAATGTTTCCCGGATGATCCGGCTTCTCGTTGAAACCCTGCGCCGCGTGCCCGTAAAAAATCGGCCCGCCAAACGCCGCGCCCTCCACCGAATCGCCGTCGCACCGCCGCGTGACGTGCCGGCCGGTCAGCACGAACTCAAACTTGCCCTTGCCCGGCTCGCCAAACAGCGCAATCGAAGAGCCCCCGAACCCTTCCTTGCCGGCGTCGTGCTCCACCTGTTGCATGACCTTCTCCGCGTATTGGGGACTGTGCAGGTCCACGAAGATTTCGCGGATCATGGCCTGTTGATCGGCGGTGAAAAATTGGGAAACCGTCTTGTCGGTGATGTGCCAGTTGTTGTCCACCTTGGAACGCAGCGGATGATCGAAAGGAAAAACCACGGCCTTCCGTTGCTCTTCGGTCAGGCTTTTGTACAACGTTGCGACCAGCGTTTCGGGCTGCGCCTTTTTGATCGCAACGGTTTCGGCGCGTTGGGCCGCCAACGCCNNGCAGCGCTCCGGTGGCCGCGACTGCCAGGCCGCTCACGGTGGTTTTAAGAAATGATCTACGGGTGATTTCGCTGCAACAGTCGCAGCCGACGGAGAATAGTGGTGGTGTCATGAGCAAATGCTACCGCAAAACCGCAAATTCGTCACCAAAAATTCAGCTTCGCTTGTAGATTTCACGGCGGTGGCCGACGTAATGAAGGTAAATGCGACCGAACTTCGCGTCGAATTCGTAGAGCAAGCGGTAATCGCCGACGCGCAGTTTGAATTCCGTGCGGCCTTGCAAGCGTTGGTGTGGAAACGTCTCCAAGCGCGTGCCCATTTCATCGACTTTACTTTGCACGGCGGCGCGAATGGAAGGCGGCAGGTTGTCGAACGCGCGGGAGAATGTAGGCGACCAGATTTGCAGCGCGGTGGCCACGGCTCACTTGGGCTGGCGCGTGGTGTAATTGCCGGCGGCGATTTCGCGGCGCGACTCGTCGAGTTTGTCTTTCACTACATCGGTCAATTCAAGGCGGTCTTCCACATAATCCTCAAACCACGCGCGGAACTGTTGCAGTTCCGCCCGCGAGAGCTTGGGGATGGCGGCTTCAATTTCTTGAACTGTGCTCATGGCGGCAAGATACTCAAAAGTCAGCCATTTGAAAAGCCTGTATTTCAGGTTCAACGCAAGGCCGCCAAGATGCCAAGGCGCAGGGAAAACTGGATAGTTCTTCGCGTCACCGGGCCTGGGCGGTAAGATTGCTTCGGCGGAATGTTTCAATCAAATGCTTCAACACAAAATCGTAGTAAATTTCCTTTTGCGCCGCCGCGCCCGTGCGCTTTAGCATTCAATCTTGTCGTGGGCTGGGAGCGTGTTTGCTTGTACGCTTCCCACTCGACTAGGCGTGGCGGTCGTGGCAAAGTCGCCTAATTATGACTGCTGAAGGCTCGAGTGAGAATTGGTCAGTATGCACCTGCAACATTTGCTCAGGCCAATTGGAGTTTGACGCACCCAAGGTTGGTGCGACAATTCAGTGCCCACATTGCGGGGTGGACACGGTGTTGTTCATTCCAAACTTTCGCCTTCACCGTTCATTAAAAGCGCTTCGGGTTCAGGCGGCGGTACTTCCCGAGCGAGTCGAGGCTGTCGAGCAAACGGCCTTCAAGCCCGCTAAACAATCTCGTGGGGTGATTACGACCACCGGAAACGATGTTGCCGGCCATACTATTGAAAGCTATCTCGGCCTCGTCCGTGGAATTGTGGTTCGTTCTCCGAACATTGTTCAAGGCATGCTCGGCGGCCTGAAACAGATTGTCGGTGGAAATATCGAATCCTTCGCTGAAGTCTGTGAGGCAGCCCGCATGCAAGCATTCTATCGAATGGTTGAACATGCGAGAGAAATGGGTGCAAATGCCATCATCGCCATGCGGTACGACGCGACGGAGTTCGCACCTGGAGTAACAGAAGTGTTGGCCTATGGCACTGCTGTTAAACTTGCTGAACGCTAATAATTGTTTTCCGGTGCAGCCGGGAATGGCGAATTGTGCGGGTGCGTGTCAAGCGGTGGCTATCCAGCCGCGAGGTAAAGTTGGGCGGAAAGGTAGGCAAGATTTCGTCTAATCTGAAGATTATCCAAAAACTTACGCCAAAAGTTCGGGGATGACTTTGGCTTCGCTTACGACGGCGTCGGTCAGGCTGTCTTCGCGGCCCTCGTGCGGATGCGTCAGTTTCAAATGATTCAAGCCCAGCGCATGAAGCAGCGTGGCGTGAAGATCGTAAACCCGCACCGGGTTTTGCACGGACTTGTAACCAAAATCGTCCGTGCCGCCGTGCGCGTAGCCTTTCTTGAAACCGCCACCCGCCAGCCAGAGTGAAAAGGCGTGGCGATTGTGATCGCGGCCATCCTTGCCCTGGGAAATGGGCAGCCGGCCAAACTCGCCACTCCAGAGGACGATGGTGGAATCGAGCAGGCCGCGCTGTTTCAAATCCAGCACAAGCGCGGCGCTCGGTTGATCGGTCATCAGGCAAAGGTCCTTGAGTTTCTCCGCATTTTTATCGTGCGTGTCCCACGGTTGGCCGCTCAGATAAATCTGCACGAAACGCACACCCTGCTCGACGAGCCGCCGCGCCATGAGACATCGCTTGGCGTAATTGGCGGTCGCGGAATTCGCATGATCGAGGCCATAGAGTTTCCTGGTTTCGGCGGACTCCTGCGCAAGGTCCAGCGCGTCACTGACCGAAGTTTGCATCCGGGCGGCCATTTCGTAATTGCTGATGCGCGCCTGCAATTCGGAATTCTCCGGATGCTCGCGCAGATGCGCCGCGTTCAATTTTTCCAAAAGGTTGAGTTGGTTCGCCCGCGCCGGTGCCGGAATATCATTGGGTGTCGATAAATTAAAAATCGGCGAGCCGGAGGAGCGGATTTGCGTTCCCTGATAAATCGCCGGCAGCCAGCCGCTCGACCAGTTGCGAATACCATCCACGGGCAGTCCTCCCGGATCGGACAGCACGACGTAAGCCGGCAAGTCCTGTCGTGCCGTCCCCAGGCCGTAAGTGACCCACGAACCCCACGTGGGCCGGCCTCCCTGAAATTTGCCACTGTGAATGATGCGCAGCGCGGACTCGTGATCGACGGAATCCGTGACCATCGAACGCACCAGCGTGATTTCATCCGTGATGCCGGCGGTGTGCGGGATAAGTTCCGAAAATTCGGTTCCCGATTGGCCGTGCTTGGAAAATTTGAAAGGCGACTGCAAAAGTTTGCCGGCCTGTTTGTCGAAATGGATTTCCAAGTCCTTGCCCGGATAATCCTGTCCATCGCGCTTGTTCAATTCCGGTTTGGGATCGAACAAATCCATCTGGCTCGGCCCGCCATGCTGAAACAGGCAGATAACCGCCTTGGCCTTCGCCGGAAAATGCGGCGGCTTCGGCGCGAGCGGATGCGCGGCTTGGACAAGTTTGCCGGCCGGCGTGGCACGCCCTTCCAGCGCCAACAGGTGCGAGAGCGCCAGGCAACCGAGTCCACCGGCCGTGTAACCGAGGAACGCGCGTCGATTCAACTGGAACTCACGGCCTTTCATGGCGAATACGGCATAACTCTTACCACAGATGAGTGTTGATGGACACGGATTTCTTCCTTACTCGACATTTTCAATGGAATGGAAATACCACGCTCGATCTCACCCCGGCCCTCTTCCCCGAGGGAGAGGGAGAATCCTTCGCCGTCGCAATGCCAAGAGGAGATTGCATTCAGTTGGGGCGTTCCCCCGCCAAGAAGAACGAAACAGCAGCGGCAGACAATTGACTTTCGAACGACGTGAGCCGACAAACTGCTGTTCCCTCGCCCCTGGGTAAGAGGGTCAGGGTGAGGGCGGGTGTTCGCGCCATTCAATGGGCCAGGCGAAATCATCGAAGAACCGATTTCTTGAAAAGGGCGGAGGGTTTTGGTCATCGGGCATTCGCAGATTCGAATTTCTCCTGCCAGAATTTTTCAGCCATGCGGTGGTAACCGAGCACTTCCTCGCGCTGCTTCGGATCGTCGAGCTTGATGCGACCCATTCGCTCACGCACCCAGTCGAGGAAGAACTGGGCCGACTCGCGGCTGATGAGGCGCTTGCGCTTGCCAATTTCCACGTAGAATGGCGCCGTGGAAGCGAAACGAAATGTCTTCGGATTGTCCGCAATGGCGCGCACGAGGAACCAGCCGCTTTCGCTGAACTTCAACCTGCCCAGTTTGCCCGTGCGTTTCCATTCCTCGAACGTCACCGCACTATCAACACGTCCGTTTTTGATGATTTCAATGGTCGAAATCGGATCGCGCGTGGCGAGCGCGGCTTCGACTTCAATTTCCAATGGTGACTTCGCCGTGAACACGTGACCGGGCCAATGGCCATTGGCTTTGCAGCGCAACAGCGGACCGTTCGAGACGAACGAACGGCCGGCGCGCAACCCTTCCCACCATTTTTCGTAAGCGAGGTCCGGCCCAACCTGAACGTAAACGCGGTCGTAACCGACCGGATTGGGCAGAACGCCGGAGGCACTGCCGGCCGATGGTGGAAGGCGCAGACCGCAATTGAGGATATGGTAGTAAATTTCCTGGGTCCAAAATCCGTTGCCGCGCGGCGGGGGCAAACGTTCTTTGTCGCGCGGCTTCCCCCACGCTTCGCTTTCGTACATCTGGTCGCGGCACATGTGGTTGTTCGCCAGTCCCACCGAATCCACCTGCCCGCTGGCGAGCCATACCGGCACGTCCCACCAGAACGGTTTTTCAATGTCCACCCATACATCGGAGTGTCGTCGCGCCTCCTTCAAGAATTTCATTGGCGGGGGGTATTCGCGCGTGGCTGATGCGATGGGCAACGGCTCTTTCAGATTGAAGTAAAGCAGCGCGCCGCCTTCACGTTCGTCTTCGCCCGCCATGACTTGGTAAAACCGATTCCGGTCGAATTGAACCAGCAATTCAGCGGGCGGTTTCCGTTTGCTCCACTCGTTCTTTGCGTTCCACCAGGTCATGACCGGCACCATGTGCAAATCTTCGGCCTGCATGAGCAGTGCGATGTCGTCCACTGGCCGATGCACATGCAAATCGCCCGACCACCAACCTTCCGCCGCCATCTCCGCCAAACGCTCCAGCTTCAGCGCGAGATTTTGCGTGGCGGCGGCAACCGTGACTGTTCCGGTGCGCATCAAGTACTCCGGCCCACGCTCGATTTCGTAGGAGTAATTGCCGGGAGCCAGGTCGAGTTGAATTTTGCCGGTGCAAACAAAGTGATCGCGGAAAAACGGCAGCTTTTCCGCTCTTACGGATTTCCCTTTTACGTCTTTGAGATGAATGCAGCACGCGATTGGTCCGCCATTCTTGTCGTCGGTGATGGTTATTTCAAGCTGCCCAGGATTTGTCTGCGCAAGGAGGTCGGTCACCCCGACAAGGCCACAAAGGAGAAGCCAGGCTTTGGTTGTAATTCTATTTCGCTTCATCAGGCAGCGGGCGATTTCCGCCTTTTGTTGGTGACTCTCCACCAACGCAGCGTTCCGGGTGGCTTCGGGCATAGGAAAGCCAATAACCTATTAGTCCGTACTCTCGATTTTGGTTTTTCAGCCGCCACATCTCGCGGTTCAGCGGATCGATTTGCTGCTGGATGCCTGTTGAATCCAGCCAGCCGTGAATTTCGCCACCTTGAAGTTTTTGAAGCACCGTGCCCAATTCATCCCAGCGCGGCGCGGTGATCGCGTAGGCTTTTTCAAATAAGACCGCCGCTTCGTGCGCCTCCAGTTCATGCAAACCGAGCCGCGTTTCCTCATAAAGGCGAGCATCATGGTGATTCACAAAATGCCAGGCCAAGTCATCGAGGGCCATGCTGACGTCGAGTTCGTAGATGGCTGACATGGCACGCATGCCTTGAGGTGCGGTTCGCAACGCGGCGAGGAACGCGGCGGTGTTTTCCGAAAACGACGGGGGAAACAGGCGAGCGAGTTCTTCCAACAAAAGTCTGAAGAGAGCTTCGTTTGTCTCAGCGGCGGCAATCTGCTTTGTGGTTAATCCCATGCTTCGTACGGATGGGTGGCAGCGCGCCCTGCATCGGCTAATTCATTCCACATACAAAAACGCGTTGCCCGCCAGCACCATCTGGCAAAAGTCCGTCCAGACACGCGCGTCCTTGTCCGTTTTGTCAGCGTAATGAGTCGCCTGCGACTGCAAGAATTCTTCGGCGGAGGAACGCTCGGTGGGATTTGGTTTTCGTCCGAGCGCCAGCAGGAATGTCCGTTCGAGGCGTTGATTGCCATCCGGGCCACACTCTTTTTCCAGCCGCTGTGCGAAGGCGCGGCTGCGAGCGCGGATGAAATCAGAATTCAATAACGCGAGCGATTGCAGGGAAACCGTGGAGGGATTGCGACGGGTGCAATTGGGATTCATCCTCGCGGTGTCGAATACATCGAGCATCGTCAACGGTTGGGTGCGCCGCTGTTGCAGGTAGAGCGAGCGCCGTTTGGCGCCGACGTTGGTTTCATCCATGACCACCTGACTGTCGCTGTTTGCCGTGGTTGGAATGTAAGGCCCGCCGACATCCAGATTAAGTTCGCCGCAGGTGAACAGGATGGCGTCGCGGACGGATTCGGCGTCGAGCCGCTGCAGCGGGAAGCGCCAAAGCAATTTATTTTCCGGATGAATTGCGTACGCCGCCTCGCGCAACGCGCCGCTCTGCCGATACGTGGCTGAGGTGACAATCAGCCGATGCAGTGACTTGAGCTTCCAGCGGGATTGAACATACTCCGTGGCCAGGTAGTCCAGCAATTCGGGATGGCTGGGCTTCGCGCCGGTCACACCCAGATTGTCAACGGTGGCAACCAGTCCCTCGCCGAAGTGATGCTGCCAGACCCGATTCACCAGCACGCGGGCCACCACCGGTTGTTCCGGTGACGTCAACCAGCGGGCGAGTGCGAGTCGGCGCCCGGAATTTGTTTGTCCGAAGTTTGCAACCAGTTGATAGGAATTCCTGGCGTTGCAAAACACGGCGGGAACTCCGGGCGGCACTTCAACTCCCTCGCTCGCATAGTTGCCGCGAACCAGCAGATGATGCTTTGGCAGTTCCGTGCCCGGCTCGGTCAATACCGCGATCTGCGGCAACGGCGACGGGCGCCCGGCTTCGCGTTTTTTGATCGCGTCCTTCAGGCTGTTGTAGCCTGCGCCCAGTTCGACAAAGCGTTTGACCAAATCCTCGTCCTTGATTTGCACGATGGCGTCATGGGTCTTCAACAGAGTTTTCATTTCCTCGGTGCGCTGTTTTTCTTTTGTCTCGAGCGCCTTTTGGATGGCGTCGCGCGTTGGCTCGGGAAGCTTCTCCAGGTTTTCGCGCAGGATGAGTTTTCGAAACGGCGCAATCAATCCTTCCAGGCTTTCATTCAGCGCCTTGATTTCCCGGTCGTGCTTTTCAAGCTGACGTTTGTTTTCCTCGCGGGCGGCGCGGGTGCCGACGGTGAGCGCGCGCTCATTCGGTTTGAGCCAATGCTCCGGATTGAACGCGGGACGGAGGATGGCCTGGAGTTGATAGTATTCCGCCTGCTTGATGGGTTCAAACTTGTGGTCGTGGCAGCGGGCGCACTGAACCGTCACACCGAGAAACGCGGAGCCGAGAATCTGAACGTTGCCTTCCAGCACGGAATAGCGATCCACCTTCAACTCCAGCAGATTGCCGTCGCTTTCGCCCGTACCGTCCGGCGCATTACGCAGAAAATGCGTCGCAACGAGCAACTCCTCCATTTCCGGCGTAATGTCGCCATCGGGCTGGTAGCCGCACAATTCATCACCGGCCAGTTGTTCCTGGATGAACCGATCAAACGGCTTGTCCTCGTTGAGAGAGCGAACCACGTAATCGCGATACTTGTAAGCCAGCGGGCGATCGCTGTCGGCGTTGAAGTAACCATTGGAATCGGCGTAACCGGCGTCGTCAAGCCAGTGGCGACCCCAACGTTCGCCGTAGTGCGGTGAACCGAGCAATCGCTCCACGAGTTTGTCGTAAGCGTCGGAGTTTCTGTCGTTCACGAACTCATCCACTTCCTGCGGCGTTGGTGGCAGACCGATCAGGTCAAAGCTCAAACGGCGAATCAACGTGGCGCGGTCGGCTTCAGTCGAAGGAGAAAGTTTTTTCGCTTCGAGACGGGCAAGCACAAAGTTGTCGATGACATTACGCGTCCATTTTTGATTTCGAGTTTTGGGTGTCGCCGGCCGAACCGGCGGCTTGAAGGCCCAATGATTGGTAGTTGGCGGCAACTTGCTCTTTTCGCCCGGAGACGGTGGAGCAGCGAAAGAGTTCAAAGTCAAGGCGACCGCGAGCCAGATTGCCAGACGAACCTGAACCGTTATTAAGCTGAAACCATAGAATAGTCCGGAATAATGTAACGGACGTCCGCCCTCACCCCGGCCCTCTCCTTCAGGAGAGGGAGCAACACTCGCCAGCCTCGGGAAGGGTTGCGACACGCGTGGCTGGCGAGCGAGTAAAATATTCCTCCAACGGCCGAAGACTTCGCCCCCTCCTTGGGGGAGAGGGCCGGGGTGAGGGCGATTCTTAGTCACTCTAGTTTGCAGTTCTTCGAACAATCTGGAAAACCATGATCGACGGCTTCATGGGACTGTTATCATCGCTGCGAATAAACATCGAAGCGTGAAAATTGGCAATCGCCAAAGCCCCGCTTCCATCGCGCCGGGCGCATCCTGACACTGCCCNNCTGTTTGCAATCGGGGGCAGTGTGAGGATGCGCCCCATCGCGCCGCCTAGTAGGTTGCCCGGCCACCGGAAAGATCAAACACGGCGCCGGTACTGAACGAGCATTCCGCCGAGCAAAGCCAGGCCACAAGGGCGGCGGCCTCTTCCTTCAGCCCAAACCGGCCCATCGGAATCTTGGACAGCATGTAGTCGATGTGTTCCTGCGTCATCTGATCGAAGATTTCCGTCTTGATGACCGCCGGGGTGACGCAGTTCACGATCACGCCCGAGCGGGCCAGCTCTTTGCCGAGCGATTTGGTCAGGGCCATGACGCCGGCCTTGGACGCGCTGTAGTGCGCGGCGTTGGGGTTGCCTTCCTTGCCGGCAATGGAAGCGATGTTCACAATGCGACCGTAGCCTTTCTCAATCATCGTCGGGACGACCTCGTGGCAGCACAAAAATATGCCGAAGAGATTCACGTCGATCACCTGACGCCATTCGGCGGCAGACAATTCCCAGGTTTTTTTGTTCGCCCCCGCGATGCCGGCGTTGTTAACGAGGATTTCCACCGACCCGAAATGTTTGAGTGTTGATTCTTTCGCGCTGGACACCGAAGCCGGGTCGGTCAAATCCACCACGGCGGTGTGGACCCCGCCTTGCCCGTCCAAACTATTGACTGCGGCGTCGAGTGCCGTGCGGTCGATGTCCCATAGACTGCACCGCGCACCCGAAGCGAGCAGCCGTGCAGCAATGGCCAGCCCGATTCCTCGCGCGCCGCCGGTGACGATGGCGTTCTTTCCCTGCAAATCAATTCTGTTCATAAGAGCGGACTCTAACCAGACCGCATTGGAATGGAAATGTTAGAAAGTAGGGAGGGCGTGTATTCGGAGGGACGAGTTACACGAGTCCCCATTAGTTCAAATTAGCCAAAAGAGTTGGGGACTCGTGTAACTCGTCCCTCCGAATACAAGGTTTTGATACAGACTCGGAGTGACGCGCCCCGCCTAGCCGCTCTTGAGCACGCCTTTTTGCCGTTATAGGCTTTCGGCTCGCGGGGCTTTTTGTTTCTTGGCATCGACCGTGTAATGCCCCTTTACTGTACGCATGGCGAAGAAGCCGTTATTGTTTGTTGATACAAATATATTTTTAGACTTTTACCGAGCTGGCGGGGAGGCAGGTCTGACCCTCTTGAAAGCAAAAGGAGATTTTCGATCTTGCGTTGCAACGCTATCAAAGGGGGTAAGGTGCTCCCCATTGTCTAGACAATTTTGGAGTGATTTAAGAGGGTGAAATTCCTGCTCAATCCGTGGTGTCATCAGCAAGTTAAATGAGCAGGGGGCGAGCTGCGAGCCCTAGCTCGCGCCCCCCTGCGGTCAAAGGTTCGTTTGACTGCCTTCATCGCGGGCCAAAATGCGCGTTTTTTGGCGTGCGGTAATCCAGCGCTTGATGAATGCGTTGCTCGTTGTAAAATGGAAAATACTCGCCCAAGCCGTGCCGGGCTTCCACTACGTTCCGGTAGTCCTTGAGGTAAACCTCCTCGTACTTCACGCTGCGCCATAGCCGTTCCACAAAGATGTTGTCGAACGCGCGCCCGCGCCCATCCATGCTCAACCGCACCTGGGCCGCCAAGAGTGGCGCTTGGAACTGTGCGCTGGTGAATTGCACCCCTTGGTCGGTGTTGAAGATCTCCGGGCGCTGGTCTGCCAGCGCCCGCTCCAAGACGGCCACGCAGAAGTCCGCTTCCAAGCTGATGGACAGTTCCCACGCCAGCACGTAGCGGCTGTACCAGTCTAGGACCGCCGCCAGATACACAAACCCGTTCCGCAGCCGGATGTAGGTAATGTCGGTGCTCCAGACTTGATTGGGCCGCACAATCACCACGCCCTTCAGCAGGTAGGGAAAACGTCGATGAGCCAGCGGATTGAGGCTCAAACGTGGTTTGGCATAAACCGCCATCAAGCCCATCAGGCGCAGCAACCGCCGCACCCGCTTGGGACCTACCGCATGGCCCTGCTGCTGCAATTGGAAGGTCATTTTGCGTACACCGTAGAACGGATGCCGAGTGTACTCCTCGTCCAGCCAACGCAGATATTGCAGATTCTGCGCCGACTCCGGCTTGGCCTGGTAATAGTAGCTGGCCGGAGCCAGGCCCAGCAGTTGGCACTGCCGCCGAACCGATAACCGCTGATGTTGAGGATGAATCCATGATCGCCGTTGCTCAAGTGAGCAACTCATGCTTTTTTTTTAGCCAATCCAACTCCACCTTCATCTGCCCGATCTCCTGGTAGAGCCGGTCCCGCAGCGCCGCCTCCTGCACGGCATCCCGTTCCACGCCGCCGTTGAACAGATCGCCGGCTCCAGTCACCAACCGCTGCTTCCACTGCACGACTTGCGTGGGATGGATTTCAAAATGCCCGGCCAACTCATTGAGGGTCCGCTCGGCCTTAACCGCCTCCAAGGCCACCTTGGCCTTGAAGGCCCCACTGTGCTTCTTGCGTTGTCGTTTCATCATATTCCTACAGGTTGTTTTATGGTTTCTTATCAGTCACCCTCTAAACCACCTGTCCAGCTTTTGGGGAGCACCATACGCTTTGTTCGTAGCCCTTCAAGATAACTGACTCCTAAATTGCATTGCGCCCCGTCATGACCTAAAGCGGCAGCTCTTCTGTAAAATGAAAACGCTTCTTTTGGACTCGCTTCAACTCCGTTACCTATGTCATAAGAAAGCGCGAGATTGAACAGTGCCTCTACGTGTTTGTATTTCGCCGCTTGCCGATACCAGAAAATAGCCTGCGACTTGTCTTTTTTCACGCCGAGCCGCCCGTCGGACTTAGATCAAAGATTTTTGAACAAGGCGGCGCACCGTGCGTCGATTGTTCATGCCTGCACGCTTTGTCAACATTGACCGTTCCACGCCG
>PLJQ01000393.1 GCA_003140275.1 Limisphaerales bacterium | reverse complement strand
GTCCATTAATTGGTATGACACGGTGAAGTGGTGCAATGCTCGGTCGCAGATGACCGGAGTGCCACTGGTGTATTACACGGATGCGGGGTTGACGCAGGTTAATACGAATGGGCTGGTGGATGCTGTCTATGTGAATTGGACGGCCAGTGGCTATCGGTTGCCGACGGAAGCGGAGTGGGAAAAGGCGGCACGGGGCGGGTTGAGTGGGCAACGGTTTCCGTGGGGCGACACGATTTCCGAAAGCCACGCCAACTACTACGGAGAAACCGACATCTTTAGCTACGATCTGGGACCGAACGGCTTTAACGTGATTGGGACCGTTGGAGGAACGTCACCGGCGACGAGTCCGGTGGGCTCATTTACGGCGAATGGGTATGGGTTGTATGACATGGCTGGGAATGTCTTTGAGTGGTGTTGGGATTGGTATGGAACGCCGTATGCAGGAGGCAGCGACCCACATGGACCGACATCCGGGAGCTACCGTGTGTTCCGCGGCGGCGATTGGAGCGACTTCGCCTACATCTCGCGTTGCGCCTATCGCTATTACGGGTACCCGTCGGAGTCCAGCTACCTCTACGGTTTCCGCTGTGTGAAGGGGCTTTAGTTTTTGATCTTTTCCGCGCCCATCTGCGAAGTTGCGTAGTGAGGCGGTTGGCGTGAGAGATGCCTGAGCGGTGTGGCGGAGCGGGTGCCGGGCGCAGGGTCAGTTGCAGCCGCCATGACAAAGCGCGAAGCCCAAACTGCACAACGGCGCGTTATGTTTAGTTGACGGGCCTGAAAACCTGGAAGGCGAGGCCTCCCGTATATGTGTCGCGCCTGCGGCATAGGGAGAGGCAACTACACATAACGTCGGGTTGTGCAGGGGCCGGGTTAAGCAAAGCCGACGCCCAGCCTCGGAGCGAATACCTGGAGCGAGAAGCGTAGCGTCGGCTGGTCTCGAATGCCAACCGCCGAACGAAGCGAAGTGTCATTGGCGCGTATCGCAAACAGAATGTTGAAGACTCCGAACGCTCGCCCTCACCCCAACCCCCTCTCCCCGAGGAGAGGGTGCAGCTTCGTCTGTCCTCCGCAGATCCTGGCGGCGTTTTGCGTTCGCCGCTGCGCACAGGCCAAGCGCGGCCAAACTGGAACTCCCTCTCTTGGTGGAGAGGGTTGGGGTGAGGGCGGACGTACCCTCTGACTTCCGGCCTGTCTCCGCCGGATTCAATTTGCGGAACGGTACGGAGGTGTTTGCGCACGGCCAAACAGAATCCGGTCGCCCGCGCCAAACCCCGAATTGCGGCCCGGAATTTAATCCCCACGCTAATGGCCATTGGCACTGAAAGGACTCCACCACAGCAGGCCTCTTGTCTTTCCCAACAGGTCGCCCTGGTACTGCTTGGAGGTCAGGAAAGATACATTGCCGGCCAGAGCCAGGATGTTCCCGCCGGTTTTGCTGTGGAGTTTGCCCAGTCCCCCGGCCTCGGCGGGATCATTGCTGCCATCATTAAAATTATCTGCGCCTGGATTGCCAGGCCCGAGCGCGTTGTCGTCGGGTTCCCATAAGAGCCAGCAGGTGGGGTTCCAAACGTCGTTGAACTTGCAACTCCCCGTGGTGAACCCGAAGCCGCACACGGCCCCGTTCATTAGATAACTGGAAAGCTTCTGCGCGCGCTGACGATAATACTTGCTTTTGATATCCACCGGGCAGAGATAGGCTTTTGGGTTGGGCATGTATTGGAACCACAGCCCATCCGAGTACGCTGCGGTAAGATTGCTCACGTATGGAGCCCGGGTGGGATCGGGCGGCGCGGAACCAACGGCTTTGTAAAGCCAGCCGGTCTCCCAGGGCGGGTTCCAGTTGGGATAAGCCAGGTACTCCCGGTTGTCGTTGACGTACATATTGCAGGCCACTCCCATCTGCTTCAGGTTGTTGGTGCAAATCGTGCGGGTGGCCCTGTCCTTGGCCGACGTCAGCGCCGGCAACAACAGGGCGGCCAGGATGGCAATAATGGCAATGACCACCAGCAATTCGATCAAAGTGAACGCAATCGTTCCTGGCCGAACTTGCGGCCACGTCGGACCAACCTGCTCAGGGCGGCGGGACATGGAGACTGTTTACAACAAAGCACGGACCGCCACAACACGCAATTCCAACTGAAACTCCGGCGCGAGGGTTTGGCGCCCAAAGGGGTGTCAATACTACGGACCCCGTTACGTCGAAAAACTGGTTTCTCTGTAGGAGACGAGGTAACGAGTCTCAAATGTCTCCGGTTTCTGAGGGATCAGTCAGAGTCTCCTTACGTCGTCTCCTACTTCATATTCTAAAGTGTTGAATCTGCGGGACTGACCCTTTTAGCCGTATTCAAGCAGTAGAAAATGGGTTCGCCCTCACCCTAACCCTCTCCCCCAGGAGAGGGAACTCACATTTCCCGCGCTGGAAAATGTCACTAAACGGTGAGTCTTCCAAGGTGCCCGCAAGGTTCTCCCTCTCCTTGGGGGAGAGGGTTAGTAGGGTGAGGTCGAGCGTTCTGTTTAACTGAATGGTTCCGGTTTAGACCCCTTTAAGCTCACTGGAGGTTTTGGCCCCCAAACTCCGTAACCAGTGGACCAGGTCCGGCGCTGGTGCCCGTCCGGGATTTGAAACCGAGGCCATCTCTAAAGGTGTCTCTGGGCTCGCCGAACCAAGGGCATTAAGTTTGCGAAGTTGTTGTCGCGTCGAGCCGTTTTGATTTGTTGAAAAGGTCTGAGACGGCGCCCTTCATTCGTCCCGATCAACGGGCGGTGTAGCCGCGAATGAAGCCGATGCACTGGGCAACGTCCGGCACGGAGTTGTCCCAATTATTTTCGTATTCGATGCAAATAGCTCCTTCAAAGCGCTGACGCTTGAGTTCATCCAGAATTCCCTTGGTATCGGTGACGCCGGTGCCGTAGATGGCGTCGGGAAGTTCCTGACCGATCGCTGTCCGCTCCTTGAGGTGGCAACTGATGATCCGACCTTTGAGCAGCTTGATACCGTCCAACGGTTTGATGCCCGAGGTGGCCCAGTGGCCGGTGTCCGCACACGCACCGATCCGCGGATCGCGGTTCTTCACAATGGAGAAAACATAGAGGGGGTCCCAGAGCTTGTAATTGGGATTATTGGCCTGCCGCCGGTGTTCATGGAAAGCGACCCGGATGTCGTATTCCTTGACGAGCTTCTCAATGGTGTCGAGCGCATCCTCCGATTCGGTGGTGACCGCGTACAGCCCCATTTTTTTGGCAAACTCGAACACTTTGCGCGCCTCGCCTTCATTTTTGGAGATGCCGACGACGCCGTAGCCGATGGTGAGAATATGGTGTTTGGCGAGCTGGTCCTTGACTTTTTGGATGATTTCGTCGGAGACGTTGTGGTCCCATTTGAGGTCCGGTTGTTCCGGGCTGAGTTTTTGTCCGGGATAGAACTCGATGACCCGGCCGCCGGCTTGGGCGGTTTTTTCGATGGCTTCAAACACCGTGAACCGGTTGAAGGTGTAAGCCTGACAGCCGACGGCGAATCCGCCGATCTTGTATTCTGGTGGAATAGGAGGAGCGCCTTGGAGGTTGGTTGAGACGAAGGATGTCATGGCTGCGATTCCGAGACCGTATCCAACTTTGTGCATTAGAGACATATTTTTTCCCGCTGTTAATTCAGTTCGTCATCACGCCGCGCCGAAGCGGTTGTTGTTTCAACCCATGGCACTCATAAAGTGCGTGGCTGTCAAAACAAAAGCGTGGTGAAGGGCGCGCTGGGGCGCAAGCCTCCGGTTCTGTCGGAGGCCGCTGACTCCTAACACTGCCGAATCTTCGTGACCGCTCACGCTAATGGGTGAGCCCTTTCACTTTCTGAATCCAGAAAAAGCGGGCGCCCGGCGGGAGCCTGGCGGGTGTGCCGCAGCGCGGCCGCAAGGGCGCTGCTTGCAAGCTGCAATGGGACTGGCAGCAGAGCGGTTGCAGATGGGCACGTGGACGCACTTGGCGCATCGGCTCTATTGGCAACGGCTGGTGTGAAAAGGCATGATACCATGGAATTAGGGTTTGAGAAAATGTGGCGAATGATAAAACTCGCAGGACAAAAACTCATTTGCTTCGGCGAGTTCAGCGTGCGTTGATTTGATTTCTACACCCTCACTCCAATCCTATCCCTGAACCTCTCGGATATTGAGTTTATAACCAACGACATGCAAAATGGAGGTTCAGAGGAACAATGCGTGAGCCTTGGCGGCTCATGGAGTCACTCCCCGTTCGAGGCGGAGCAGTAGGACTATTTTGTGGGACGATTATGGAACGATCACGCGTAATTTCCGGGGTTGAACGGAAAAGGCGGCGGGAAGATGGCCCGCGAGTTCGCCATCCAGTTGGAAAGGAGTCGTCGATGGAGCAGAGAGCCTGAGTGTGGCGGAACGGAATCGGCGGACGACGTTTGCGGGGAGCAAGCCCCGCGTTAACAGCGGCCACGCGCACCAAGCGAGCGTCCGCCAATCGGCGCGCGGAAAAACGCAAACTTCCAGCAGGCCATCACGCCGATCGGCTTCTGGAAAAACCGCGAACCGGCCGCCGTAAAAACGCCCGTTGCCGACGAGCACCAGTTGGCCGGTGACCAACTCGGAGCCAACGTGGAGGGTGATTTGCGCCGGCCTGACCAGCAAGGCGTTCAAGCCCGCGACGACATAAGCCAGCGGGCCGATTTTTTTTTTCAACGGCCAAAGGGTCATTTCAATGGCGCGCGCGTCCAGCCCGCTGCCGGCCAACTGGACGAAGTAACGGCGCTCCGGCCGGCCATTCGCCGGGTACGTGACGCAGGGCAGATCAATCAACTGCTCGCGTCCCCGGAGGATGGTTTGCCACGCGAGGCCGGGGTGGATGGGAAGGCCCAGTTCCTTCGCCACGACATTCATGGTTCCCAATGGCAACAGGCCGAGTCGCACGCGCTCAAAGCCGCCCGGCTCATCGCCGATGCCGTTGAGCACTTCGTTTAACGTGCCGTCACCCCCTGCCGCCACAAGGGTTTCAAAGTTTTCGCGGACGGCTGCGGCGGCCAGCCGGCGCGCGTCGCCCGCGGCCTGGGTCAACTTAAGCGAACATTCCGGCCGGATGGAATCAAGGTGATGGCGAAAGCGCCGGGCCTTTTCGCCGCGGGCGGTCGGATTAAAAATGACGCAGATGCGCACGCGCTTATTTGTCGAGCGTGGCACTGAGCGAGTCGAGGAGAAAGCGTCCGGCTGGTTTTGGCGGCGAACAAAAGCGGCTGCCCATGAACCCGAACCGGCTTCCGTAATCTGCGGGATCCTTTACGTCGAAAAACTGGTTTCGCTGTAGGAGACGAGGTAACGAGTCTCAAATGTCTTCGGTTTCTGAGGGATCAGTCAGAGTCTCCCTACGTCGTCTCCTACTTGGTGCGATCGCAAGTCAGAGGCCGGAAGTCGTCGCCGGGTCGGCGACGACCGCACGCGGGCCGCAGGCGCTCCCCATTCAATCGCATCGTTCCGGCCAAGACCGCCCGGCGAAGCCGTCTTATAATTCGGCCCAAGCGGTGGCAACGTAACGGAGGAGCGGGCCGGTGCGCGCCAGGCTTTCGTCGTAATGAATATGGAAATGCCCATTCATCTGGAGCGCCTTTAGGACGAGGGAACCACTAAAGTCGTAAGCATTATTGCCCCCGCCTGAAAGGGTGACGATGACCTCGGGCGCGTAGAAGACGCCTACGTATTCCGAGTTGCCTGACAGACCCACACTCGTATTGCCCGGCAGGCCGTAGTATTGAAAAGTGGCTGGAATTCCGTCGGTGTTCACGGCCGTAAACCCGGCGTTCGCGCCACCGACATAAACTCTGAGTTTAGAGCCCGGCGCGACGTCAATGGCCGATGTTCCCAACATCATGAGGTCGCCAGTCACGAACAATACCGCGTCGCCGGAGACGAGCAGCCGGTCGCCGGTGCTCATTTTGATACTGGACAACTGGTAATTATCCGTAACCAGAACATAGGTGTAGTTCGTGCCGTTGATGGTCCCGCCAACGGGAATCGCGCCGCCCCCGGTGAAAGGGGACTGCACATCCGGGAAGGTTTCAATCAGGGTGAAGGCGTGACGGAACACGCCCCGAGCTTGAGCTGGCGGCACTTTAGTTTTCAGCTTATCATTCACCCGCAGCGATTTCATCATTGCCCGAGATTGAAGAGCCGGCGGGCGACATCAAGCAAGGTTGAATTCAAGGCCGCGGGAATGCCACCGCCCGGGGGCGCAGGGCCGCCAAGCTGCAAACACCCCCGCGGCCAAAATTGACTTGTGCCGCCTATCCCGACCGCCGGGCGAGGCCACCGGTTGCCAGGGCCGGTATATTCCGGCGACGAATCGCGCCGGCACGCGCCAGCCTTGAGCCTCCAAAGCACGCCTTCAAGCACGCGGTGGTTTTCCGCGCAAGGCCGTACGCGTTGCGACGATCGCGGCTCTTTTTTCCACTGTTCATGCGTCAAGAATGCGTAAATTCAGTCCGGATTCCCACGCTGGATCAGCCCGCGGGATCCCGGCCCAGCGTCAGCCAGTCGCCCCGATTGAGGTAGCGGAAGGCGGGCGCGCCCGGCGGCTGTTTAAGCGGATTCATGAAATTATTGTCGAACGCCCATTTGCGCGTGGGCGGAGTGTAATAGGCGGTGGCGTTGTCCCAGGTGCCTTTCGCGATCTGGCTGTAAAACATCACCACCATGGAGCCGTTGTAGGTAAAGGTATTGGCGCTCCAGTCTTCCAGGAATCGCGGGAAGTTTTCCACGCCCCCACTGTAGGAACTGCCGGTGGTCTGGACGATGCCCGACAGAAACGCGGCGTTGACGGCGGTATCACTGGCGCCATGATTGTTGCCTTTGCCGCTGCTGGCGTTGGCGGAGTCAGTCCAGCCGTTGGAGAGCACGGAGATGGC
>PLJQ01000171.1 GCA_003140275.1 Limisphaerales bacterium | reverse complement strand
CTGCGGACCTGTACTTGCACCCGGCACGCTCGGAGAATTTTCCGCTGGCCGTGCTGGAGGCCATGGCCTGCGGGAAGCCGATCGTTGCCAGCCGCGTCGGCGGCATACCCGAGCAGGTGACCGACGCCGAGAACGGCTTCCTGGCCGCCGTCGGCGATTCAGAGGCGATGGCCGCAGCGGCAGAAAAGCTGCTTATGGATGCGGCATTGCGGCAGCGTCTCGGCGTGAATGGCGCGGAGCGCGCCGTAAAATACTACGGCCTGAACCAGATGACCGACGCCTATCTGCGGGTTCTGTCGGGCGTTCTCGCCGGGCCTGCGTGCTGCAAACCAATCAGTTGAATATGGCTGACATGCGATCCGGTTTTGACAGCACCTCCGCCTTGACGAAGAAGCCGTCGCGACCGGGCGGTTTCGCTGAGGTTCGCGCTGCTCCTCCGGTTGCCGGGCCCGAGGCCATGCGCGGATTGGTTGGCGCCTGGGTGTTTGCAGCGGGGTTGACGGGCGTATTTCTCATCCAGATGTTGCTAATGGGTGGGATAGGTATGTCCGACAGTACCCCTCTCGGTGTCGAGCGGTTCACACTGCTCGCGTGGGTTTTGACTCTCGGTGGAGCCTGTGTTTTGTCAGTGGCAAACCGCAGCATCCTATGGCAAAACCCCAGAACCCGGTGGTGGATTGCGGCCTATGCCGTAGTGTTTTCGGTCATGCTCTGCCGGGGCCTCCTCAATTGGGAAACCCCGAGGGAGGGTGGTGTGGTGAGGATGCTCATCCTCTTCGTCCATGAGTGCCTGATCTTTCTCGCACCGTTGGTACTAATTCCCTGTGGTGGCTTGTTGTTGCGCAGCAAACCCTTTCAGATAACGGTGGCGTTGCACGCAGCTTTTGGTGGCCTGCTGGCACTTGCGGTGATTTTGAGTAACGGTTTGAGCAGCCGTACCGATTACCTGAACCGGGATTTTGGGATAAACTTTTCGGGTGGAATGCCGTTTTACGCCATGCCGCTGGCTCTTTTATTGTTTCCGCGTCTGCCAAAGTTCCTGGCGGCGGGTGTTCTTGGTGGTGCGGTTGGCTGGGTGGTTTATGTGGTCACCTTTCAATCCCGAATTTCTTCAGTCCTAGTTGTCTGCGTGCCGTGTTTCCTGATCGCTGGAGTGCTTCGCGAGCGCCGCCGCGAGGGGCGAGGAAGTGGCATGTTCAAGCTGGGTCTGGTTGTGATTGGTCTATGCGGAATAGGACTGCTCGCCGGTCGCGCCCTGCAAAACAAGGACCTGCTCGCTGGGCTTGAGGCGCTCGGAACAAGTTGGCAAGGCAAGGAAGGAGTTGTGGCCAACGTTGTGGAGAATATTCGGTACGATGAAGCTGGCATCGTGACTGAACAGATGTCGGTTCTCGATTGGGCACTGGGGCGTGGCTTAGGAGCTACATGGAGTGATCCTCGTATCTATGCCGGTGAAACCAGAACCATGGTGCATTTCGGGTATCTCCACTTCGCATTTGTGGGCGGGGTGGGTCTATGGTGCCTGTTCGGTGCAGCTCCGCTTGTGAGTGCCTTGCGGCGTTGGCGCATGGCTTGGGGTATCGAGTATGTGGCGGTTGCTTACGCTCTTGTGCGTGCCATCGAATTGTTCGCCTATGGTGTCCCGCACTTCAGTCCTCAGTGGCTGGTCACCTGTGTGTGTCTCGGCGCAGTCTTCGACATTCCTTACTGGCGTATGAACATGGCACCAGCTTTGGGACGCGCAAGCCGAACCACTGGACCGGCTACCGCTGTGGTGCGGACGAGCACTGGATGAGTGCCATGGCCCAACCTCAAACTGAATAGCACCGGCGGCCACGTCTGATTGTTATCCACGCGCGTTTTTGATCACCGGCTCAGCGTTCGGGCGACATTCCGGCACAGCAATCAGCTTGACCTATCTCTTCCATGCCTGATTGTTATCCACGCGTGTTGTTGATCAATGGTGCAGCTTTCGGACCACACTCGGCCACAGCAATCACCCTGACCAATCTCTTCCAGGATTGGCCTGCCGAACGCCTCGCTCTCGCGCATTTGGATGCAGATGCCGCCAACCCCGGGGGCGGGATTTGCAGCCGGGTTTGGCGATTGTCTTTGGCGGATGTTCCGGTGGATCGGACGATCAGAAAGTTGCTTGGCCGGCAAAAAGAACGAGTTTTGGGCCGGGCTGCAGTCGGAATGCCGAGCGGTTTGGGGGCGTCCGGCGGCGGGACTGCAGTTCTCTGGCGTGGCCGGCTGCACGGCGTCGCGAGCGCGTGGGCCGATCTGCTGCCACTGCGCCCGCCGCCCGCGTTCGAGAGTTGGCTCACGGAGTTTCAGCCGGAGGTCATCTACTCCATGCTGGGGAGCACACGCATAATGCGGCTGGTGCTGCGTGCAGCCAAGCATTGCAGGGCGCCGATCGTCCCGCACTTCATGGATGACTGGCCCGCGACGCACTACCGGGGTTCGTCGAAGGCGATTCCCCGTGTGATAATGCTCGCGCGCCTGCGCTCAGTTTTACGGAGATCGCCGGTCGGCTTGTGCATTGGTCCGGCCATGGCTGCCGAATACGAGCAGCGGTATGGCCTGCACTTCCGCCCCTTCATGAACTGCGTGGACGTACCGGACGAATGTGGTACGGGACCGGCGACGAACCCCGCTCGCCCAATGATGTTGCTCTTCTTTGGCGGGCTGCATTTGAATCGCTGGCGCGGCTTGGAGTCCATGGGCCGCGCGTTGCTGGCCTTGAGGGAAGAAGGCCACCCCGCTGAGTTAATCATACACACCTCCAAGGCGGAGATCGCCCAGTACGGCAAAGCGCTCTCGGCTAACCCGCTTATCCGCCTCCGCGAAATGTTGCCACTGGATCATTTGAAGTCCGCGTTGCAGGCAGCGGACGTCTTGGTGCATGTTGATTCCTTCGACGCAGCCCTGCGGCGGTACTTACGCTTCTCAATGTCCACCAAGCTCCCCTTGTGTATGGCTTCCGGCAGGCCGTTGCTCGCCTATGGCCCCCGGGAACTGGCTTCCTGTCGCTACATCCTGGATTCTCAATGCGGCGTCGTTGTTGGAGAGCAAGACGCGAATCTACTGCTGGAGGCAATGCGCGCGCTGGCAAGTGATCCCCTGCGGCGCGCGGAACTTGGACGATGCGGGTGGGAAGTAGCGAAGGAGAATCATCATTGCGGCGTGGTCCGGGAGCGTTTCCGGTTGGTTCTGGCGGATGCGGCCTCCTCCGTCCGGACGGTGACCGGTGCAATGCCGGACTTGGTTGCGCACGCGTAATGGGAAGCCCATGTCTGGATGCACTCACTTACCACCTGGCCACCAAATCGTGGCAGGGCCACATGGTTAGCTGATACGGATGGTCCACATCGGCAAATACAAACTGCCCGAATTCGTGTTGCGTCTCAGCGAGAAGTTTTTGCTGGACCCACTGGCAACCTGGGGGACTCGGATGGGACTCAGACTTTGGGGAGCGGAGATCGGCACGGGGCTCAAGGTGAGCGGTAGGATTCGATTGAGGCTCCAAGGCGACTTGAGAATTGGAAAGCATGTGCGGTTACGCTCAGGCTATTCAAACTATGTTGGCGCTTCGGAGCCAATCGCAATCTGGGTGTGCCCTGGCGGGCATGTGCGTATTGGGGATGGCTGTGGTTTATCCAACCTGACCATCGTCTGCCGCGAGAGCATCGACATTCTGGAGGGAACCCTCATCGGGGGCGGATGCCGGATTTATGATAACGACTTCCATCAACTTGACCCGGAGGCTCGCCTTGCCAACCAAGGCAACGTGGCCTCCGCTCCAATCTGCATCGGTCCGCGAGCCTTTGTTGGCGGGCATTGCATCGTTCTTAAGGGTGTCAAAATCGGCGAGGGTGCAGTCATCGGAGCAGGATCTCTGGTAACAAAGTCAGTCCCTCCATGGGAAGTGTGGGCTGGCGTCCCGGCCCGCTATATCAAGAAAGTAGCCAAGTCTGAGGATGTCCTAACAGATCTCAAGACAGCTTGAATGAAGGTCCTTTTCCTTCTTCCGGCCAGCTACCCAGAAGGCCCGGCAAGTGCAAAACTCATTCAGCGACTTGCATTCGGCTTGGAGGCGTCCGGTGTTGCCTGCGAAGTATTGTGCTTTGACAAGAGTCTGTCTGGAGCTAGAGAGTGGAGGCGTGACAGTTGTGGCGTAGCCTATTTCGGCGTGAAGTTAAGTCGCAAAAAGGTTGGCAGGCTGTTGCAGGGAGTTTCATTGGCACGGCAGTTTCGGTCACGGGTGCGGGATGCCGTCGCCCAGCGCGGGGTAACTCATGTTTGGGTCTACAATCCATCATGGTTCCTTTGGCGGCACGTGGTTCGCTCCTGCCGGGCAAGCCAGACGGTTGTGATCGCGCATCTGGTTGAGTGGTGGCAATTCCAAGTTCATCTTGGCCAGATTTACTTCGACCAACAGATGTTCCTACGCTTCTGCCGGCCTTATCTGGACGGAATCGTTGGAATTTCATCACTGTGGGTCAAATTCGCTCAGGAACACAAAGTGCCAGCGATTCGGGTGCCTGTACCCTGCCCGGTCACCGCTCAGACGGCTCTGTATCCACTTCAGACCTCGCCACGAAAGAGCGGCGCGTTCACGCTAATCTACTCGGGCCAGCTCTATCGGCGTGATATGCCAGAGGTCATGCTCGGTGCCATACGAACGGTGATGATGCAGGATCGTTCTATCAATATGGTCGTGCTTGGAAAGACAGATGCCTGGCCTGAAAGCCGCGCCTTTTGTAAGGCGGTGGCTGGCGATCCGCAATTAAGAAATCGCGTCACCATCACAGGTTATCTTTCGGAGTGTGCTTACGCGCAGCATCTTGAGCGCGCTGATGCTTTCCTATTGCTGCATGCTGACTCGTGGGAATCGAGGGCCTGTTTCCCAACCCGCCTCCCGGAATACCTTTCAACGGGAAAACCCGTGATTGTTTCCGGGGTTGGTGACATTCCACAGTATTTACGAAACGAAATTGATGCCCTCGTATTATCACCTGGTAACACGGTAGAGGAATTGGCTTCGGCAATATTGCGGCTGGCGCACGATCCGGAACTGTCAGCAAGGTTAGGTGCCGCCGGGCGAGTGCGGGCGCTGGAGCATTTTTCGCCCGTCAAGCTTGGACAGCGCCTCCAGAAGTTCCTTGATGGTCTGGAAATTGCCAAGGGGTGAACGTTGTGAAATCCCTGTTGGTTATCCCAGCCCGCCTGATCTGTATGGCAAGGCGGCTGAACCGCATTCTGTTGATGACTCTCTATCGTCCATTATTTGCCTCGTACGGGCGTAACTTTCGTTTTGATCCCGCAGGAGACTACACCTACGGGAGCATCCACGTTGGCCACGACGTGCATCTCGGCATGCGGCCCACCCTGAACGCCACCCGCTCCACAATCCGCATCGGCAACAAGGTTGTTTTTGGGCCGGAAGTGACCATTCGCGGCGGCAACCATAGGACAGATTTGGTGGGGCGATTCATGTTCGACGTCACTGAAGCAGAGAAGCGACCAGTAGATGATTTGGGTGTGGTAGTCGAAGATGATGTCTGGATCGGCACGCGGGCCGTTATCGTGCATGGCGTGACCATCGGTCGTGGAGCGGTTGTTGGAGCCGGCGCAGTGGTAACCAGGAGTGTCCCTCCGTATGCCATCACCGGCGGCGTCCCGGCCAGAGTGATACGCTTCCGATGGGATGTGGAAACCATTCTTCGTCATGAGGCCCTCCTCTATCCGGCCGAACAACGGTTGGAGCGTGCGGCATTGGAACGGTGGCAGAAGGAATGCCTGACCCCAAATGGCCGCGACGCAACCCCATAACAGCAGCCCCCTTCGCGTGTTGCTGGTATCGCCTCTGCCGCCGCCTAATGGCGGGATTACTCGCTGGGCGATCTTGCTGCTGGGTTGGCTGGATACCCAACCCAGTGTATCGGTGCGGGCGGTGGATATCTCGACTCGCTGGCGCGCGGTTGAGGACATGAAGTTGTGGAAGCGGGTTGTGGGCGGAATGTTGCAGGGCCTGCGGGACGCTTGGAGGATTCTTGTTCAGATCGTCGTGTTCCGCCCTCACCTCCTGCATGTGAACACCTCCGGCCAATTGCGCGGACCATGGGATACGTTGATGCTTGCCGTGGCGGCGATCATCCGGGTCCGTTCGGTTTATCACATCCGAATGGGCCGGTTGCCGGACGTGATGGCGCGAAAAGGATGGGAGTGGTGGGGGCTTCGGTGGGCGCTTAAACTGGCCTACCGGGTTGTGGTCCTGGACAAGGGTTCTGAGCAAGCCTTGAAGCGCTTTCTCCCGGCGGATCAGGTGGTGCGGCTGCCTAACGCGATTACGACGACGCCATCGAGAGTCGGTCACGCTGCGCCGGATGCACCGAGCGTGCTGTACTTGGGCCACCTGATTCCAACCAAGGGGCTGAAAGAGTTAATGGAAGCCTGGCGGGAACTGCGTCCGCAGGGCTGGCGTTTGCGGCTGGCGGGCCTGGGCAACGCAGCCTATCAAAAGGAGTTGCTGGGAATTGTGGGGCCGGATGCCGGAGTTGAGTTCCTGGGTGATCTGCCGCCGGAAGTGGCATGGAGGCACATGCAAGCCGCCGAAATCTTTGTGCTGCCCACGCACACCGAAGGGTTCCCCAACGTCATTCTGGAAGCCATGGCGGCCGGCAAGGCGATCATCAGTACGCGGGTTGGGGCGGTGCCGGAGATGCTGGATGCCGACGAGAATGAACCTTGTGGCCTCGTGATCGCGCCTCGCGACGCAGGGGCGCTGGTTGCCGCACTCCGCCAACTCCTTTCCGATCGCGAATTGCGCGAAACTTTGGGGCGGCGGGCGCAGGCAAAGCAGGCGCGAGCGTACACAACCGATGTGGTTTTTGGCCGGCTGCTTCGTCTTTGGAAGGACGCGGCAGGACAAAAGGCCGGCGCGGGCGAACAGAGTTGTTCGGTGGCAGCGAAATAATTCCCTAAACACTTATGCGCTCCTCGCAAATGAACGAACTACCTGCCATGCGTCGCTCCAAGAAGATCCAAAGTCCATTCTCCGTTGGTAACCGGCTCCACCGGCTGGCATGGAATTCTGTCTGGCTTTTCCTGTTCCGACCGTCACCGCGATTGTGTTTCTCATGGCGGCGGATGTTGCTGCGGTTGTTCGGGGCGCGCATTGAAGCAACCGCGCGGGTCCATAGTTCAACGAGAATCTGGGCACCTTGGAACCTTATCATGGGACCGCGGAGCGTCCTCGCGGAGGACGTGGATTGCTACAACGTGGCCAAAATTACGCTTGAGGAGGAAGCCATCGCCAGCCAGTACGCGTACCTGTGCACCGCTGGCCATGACATCCATCACCCGGACTTTCAACTCGTGTCAGGTCCGATCATGTTGCGGCGAAAGGCCTGGGTTTGTGCGAAGGCGATCGTGAGCCAAAACGTGGAAGTGGGCGAGGGTGCCGTGGTTGGGATCGGAGCTGTCGCGGTCGAGCAAGTAATGCCGTGGTCGGTGGTGGGTGGCAATCCCGCCAAGCTCATCAAGATGCGCTCTTCAACACCACAGATAGCGGGGCGTGAGCGCACTCCGAGCGGACGTTGCGAACAGGTGGCAGCGTCCTCAGGATGATCAGGGCGGCAATTATCAATGCCGTGTATCCTCCTGAACCAGTAGTCTCGGCTCAAATGGGCCGGGATCTGGCGGGGCAACTGGCGCAAGAAGGAGCACGGGTAACGGTGCTGTGCCCTTTCCCGTCGAGGCCCATCGGAGCGGACTATGCGGGCTTCAGGCCCAGCGACGCTCCTCGGGTGGATCGCGAAAATGGGGTGGAGGTGGTGAGGTTGCCGTCCTTCAGAGCTCCCCAGTCCAGATTGTTGGCCCGGATGCGGGAGAGTTTTAGCTTTGGCCGTAACGTTTGCCGCTACCTGGCGCAGCAACTCGCCGATGTGGACGTAATCTATGCCAACACCTGGCCGTTGTTCAGTCAGGCCCTCATCGCCCGCCATTGTACACGGCGTGGCATTCCGCTTGTGTTCCATATCAAGGACATCTATCCCGAGTCCATGTTGGGAAGGCTGCCCGGCTTCGGGCGCAAGTTGGTGGCCTGGTCACTCACGGCGCTGGATCGCTGGACCACCGGGCGGGCAGCGCGGGTGGTGGTCATCTCGGAAAACATGCGGCGGACTTACGTGGAGAACCGCGGCCTGATGTCCGGCAAGGTCGTCACGGTCCTGGATTGGGTGGATGAACATCGTTTTGAGCGCCTGCCGGAGAGAAGCAAGGCGTGTGCGCAGTATGGTGTGCCGGAAGACCGGTTCACATTTCTCTACTTGGGCAACATTGGGCCGGTGGCGGGCGTGGAACTGCTGATCGAAGCGTTTCATACGGCGCGTCTGCCGCAGGCGCAACTGGTGATTGCCGGGGATGGTTCCGCCAAGGCGGCGTGTGTCGGGCGGGCCAGGAGCCTTGGGGCAGGCGAAGTGCGGTTCATCTCCGATCTGGAGGCCGGTAACGTTCCTTTCCTTCAAAGCCTGGGACACGTCTGTCTGCTGCCGCTGCGCAAGAGCGCGGGAATGAGTTCCATCCCCTCGAAACTGATGGCGTATTTGCTCTCGGCCAAACCGGTGCTGGCCACAGTGGATGCAGAGAGCGATACGGCCAGAACTGTTTTAGAAGCGCAGTGCGGTTGGGTCGGGGAACCGGAAGACGTTCCGGGTCTGGCGGAGAAGATGCGCGACGTCGCCGCTGTTCCAGCGGCAGAGTTGGACAGGATTGGGCAACGAGGCCGCTCTTATGGTTTGGCTCATTACTCCAAGGCCGTCGGCGTTCGCAAACTTGCCGACACCGTGCTGAGTGCGGCAACGAACCACCGCCCTTGACCTCAGTGAGCCAATCCCGTTCGTGCCGTCTTGAGCCGCTGACGCTGGCGCAGGTGGATTCGGTTGTGCGCCTTCATCTGAACGCATTTCCGGACTATTTTCTGAGCTGCCTCGGACCACGCTTTCTGCGCGAATTCTACGTTTCGTTCCTTATGGATCCGGTAGCAGTGGCTTTTGTGGCGCGCGATGAGCACGCTGAAGTGGTTGGGGCGGTCGTTGGCCCGCTCGATCCGCGCGGGTTCTTCAGCAGGTTGCTCCGGCGCCGATGGTGGGCTTTTTGCCAGGCCTCTTTGGGGACGGCGTTGAACCGCCCGTCAACCGTTCGCCGTTTGATCCGGGCCCTGGCTTACCGGGGTGATGTGCCAGAAGGTCCGGTGCGTGCCCTGCTGAGTTCGGTGGCGGTGTCGCCTTCGGCTCAAGGGCGGGGAGTGGGCAAAACGCTCGTTCGACGCTGGCTTGCAGAGGCCGGTCGGCGCAGTGCTTCAGGTTGTTACCTTGCCACCGACGCTGACAACAACGATGCGGTGAACCGGTTTTATCGTTCGATCGGCTGGAAACTCGAGTCCACCTACACCACACCGGAACGTCGGAAGATGAATCGTTACATATATGATTTTGGCCACTAGGACGGGACCGCGGGGCCAATGCCTACGGAGTGCTGAATACGAACCGCATGATCGTTCCCTTTATCGTCCCCGCGTCATTCAAAGCGCGTTGATCCGGCTAAATCCGACTAAATCCGGCCTTTGGGCACGCTGGCTACCAGTGCGGCCAGCCGCGCCAGGCAAATGTGGATGCCGAGGTGGCGGGCATCCGTTTTTTGCCAAACGAACCCATTTCCGGCCCGCAGGGCGGACGTTCCTATCCGGTTTCCTTGGTCGCATGCTCCGTTCGCGGATCGGAGTGTCCACGCCCCGGCCGCACTGCGGCCTGTTCCAAATCCAGCCCGATCAAGGTAAATCAAGGTAAATCAAGGTGGATCAAGGTAAATCAAACCATAATGAACCCCATCCCGTGCGCGAACATCCGATGCGGTGACATTGTCAATTGAAGGACCCAAGCAGATTCAACGCTCGCCCTCACCCCGGCCCCACTGCCATTTAGTTAAGCGTATAAAGNNCCTCTCCCCCAGGAGAGGGAGTTCCTGCTTGGCGGTGCTTGAGCGGTGCGGAGCGGCAAAGGCAAATGACCCCCAAGATTTGCTGAGAACCGACGAAGCTTCCCCCCTCTCCCCCGGGAAGAAGGAGAATTGACGACTGTCGCGAGGCAATTCGCGCGGCATGGAAACGAAGTTCAGCAGTCGGTGATGGCAATGGGACACGAGAAAATTTTCAACCGGGTGCGCATAAGCTTTTTCCTCTCCTGGGGGAGAGGATCAAGGTGAGGGCGAGCCAAAAAACGGCCCTCATCGTTTGGGCCTTCGCAGGAAACCAGTTTGAGGAACGCTCGCCCTCATCCCGGCGTGGACTCGTTCGCGCTCGCTCGCTCGGCCCGGCGGGCCTTTGCCTGTGGCAAATTCCTTTCGCGATTTTCAAAACCGCTCAAGTCTCCCCCGGGGAGAAGGAGAATCCTTCGCCGGTTCTTTGGAAGGGCGTGCATTGCGGTTGGCAGGTGAGTCATCGAGCAATCACAGGGCGGACAAAGACTGCTCCCTGTCCTTGGGGAGAGGGTTAGGGTGAGGGAGGTCGTGACGCTCGCTTCTGGAGGGCGCGGACAACAGCAGACGCTTGGGAAGGTTGAGCGCACCTTTCGAGTGCCTGGCTCCACCCAAAACAGCCGAGAAGCTGAAAGTTTTTTGCGCAAACGAGTTCAGTCCATGCAAGTTCCCTTTTATCGCCCCAGCGTCACTCAAAGCGAGATTGACGAAGTGCTGGACTGTTTGAAGTCCGGCTGGTTGACGACCGGGCCGAGGGCAAAACAGTTCGAGCAGGAGTTTGCCCGTTACCTCGCGCAGAAACATGCCGTGGCCTTGAATTCCTGCACGGCGGCGCTGCATCTGGCGCTGGAGGCCATCGGCCTGCAAGCGAGTGACACGGTCGTCGTGCCTACCATGACGTTCGCGGCGACCGCCGAGGTGATCCGCTACTTCAACGCGACACCGTTGCTGGTGGATTGCCGGGAATCGGACTTCAATATGGACATCGCCGACGCGGAACGGCGGATCGAACAGGCCCTCGCTGACGGCGGAAAGGTGGTGGCAATTATGCCGGTTCATTATGGCGGTCAGATCGGCGACGTGGCCGGGGTGGCGGCTTTGGCCCGCCGATTCAATCTCAAGGTCATTGAGGATGCGGCGCATTGTTGCCCGGCGTACTATCGGGAAGACAGAGGACAGAGGACAGAGGACGGTGGACGGAGAGCGGAGGGCGACAAAGCGGAAATCACTCTCAACCCTCAACTACTTGGCGTGACGCAGGGGAACGGAGGCGGCTCAATCGTCAACCCCTCGATCAATTCTCAACCATCCACTCTCGACTCCGCCGCCAACGCCTGGCTTCCCGTTGGCGCGTCCGCCGACATCACCTGCTTTTCGTTCTACGCGAACAAGTGCATCACCACCGGCGAGGGCGGGATGGCTTGCACGCAGAATGATGATTATGCGGAGCGGATGCGGATCATGTCGTTGCACGGAATTTCCAAGGATGCCTGGAAACGGTTCACGGCGGAAGGGTCTTGGTACTACGAGATCGTTGCGCCCGGGTTCAAGTATAATCTCACGGATATTGCCGCCGCGATTGGGATTCACCAGTTGCGCCGGGCGGATGAGATGCATCGCAAGCGCGCGCAATGGGCGACGTTGTATTCCGAACGGTTGGCGGAGGTTGAGGAATTGATCCTCCCAACCCAGCATCCCGATCGGATTCACTCCTGGCACTTGTATGTCATCCGGCTACAGCTCGACCGGCTCAAGCTCAATCGCGCCGAGGTCATTGATGCGCTCAAGCAAGCGGGCATCACCACCAGTGTGCATTGGATGCCGCTGCATCAGCATCCGTATTACCGTGAGAAGTATGGTTACAAAACGGAAGATTTTCCGGTGGCGGCCCGGCTTTATCCCGAGCTGATCACGTTGCCCATTTTTCCGGACATGACCGAGGCGGAGGTCACCTACGTATGCGATGCGTTGAAGGGGATTGTGCGGGGGAATTTGAAGTCGAAGACTGCGAGACCGGTGACCGCTGATCTGCATTAGAGATTGTTTGAAAAGTAGCGGCGGGCCTCCCGGCCTGCCGGGCGGCATCTTGCCGCCTGGAAAAAGCACCCACATTGCGGAACCGCTCACATTTAACCTGGTCATTCGTGGTTTAGAGGTTTTTTCCGCCGGGCTGGAAGCCCAACTCTACGTCAGCCAAGATGGCTGACGCTACAGTTTTCAAACAGGCTCTTTGAGATTGTCCTGTGCCGAGGTTAGCCGCGAAACACGTGAAACACGCGAAAGGAAGCAGGATAGAATCAGTCGTCCGCGCTCTTCCGCGTATTCAGCGTATTTCGCGGTGAAGCATTGGTGGTCCGGTAACCATGTCCAAACGCACATTCGACATATTCTTTTCTGCTGCCGGGCTTCTGGTTCTCAGCCCGTTGTTCTTGCTGATGGCCGTACTGCTGAAGCTGTCGAGCCGCGCACCAGTGTTGTTCCGGCAGCAGCGCATCGGAAAGGACGGCCGGCCGTTCTGCATCCTCAAGTTCCGCTCCATGGTGGTAGATGCCGAAAAGCTCGGCCCGAGCGTGACCCGGGAAGGTGACCCGCGCATTACTGCGAGGGGGCGCTTCCTGCGGAGAACGAAACTCGACGAATTGCCGCAGCTTTATAACGTGCTGATCGGCGACATGAGCTTCGTCGGTCCGCGCCCGGAAGTTCCCTTCTACGTCGAGAAGTACACGGCCGAGCAAAAGCGCGTCCTGGCCCTCAAGCCGGGCATCACGGACCTGGCGACACTCAAATTTCGCAACGAGGAAGAACTGTTGCGGAGAAAGGCGGAGGGCGGAGGGCGGGTGACGGAAGACGGAGGACCGAAGACAGTGGACGCCGACACGGAGAAGTTTTACCTGGAATACTGCGTGCCGCGGAAGATCGAACTCAACCTCGCCTACGCCGCCACGGCCAACGTCTGGGAGGACATCAAGATCATCTTGCGAACGCTGCTTCCTAGGGTAAAAGCCGAAGGCAGAAAGCTGAAAGCGGAAAGCTGAAAGCGGAAAGCTGAAAGTAGAAATCACAGGGCGGAGAGCTCGTCCCTGCCGTTGATCAACAAGTTGGAGTTTTCTGGTTTCAGTTCTCAGTTTTGAACGCGTTCTGCCCTTGAATGAATGGCCGTCTCCCAATTGAATTCCGTGATCGTGTCAAACGCTACGCCGCTGGCGTGATCCGCTGCTTCGTCAAGCTGCCAAAATCACGCGAAGAGGTGAGAGTGCTCGGTAAGCAACTCCTGCGTTCCGGCACTTCGGTCGCCGCGCAGGTCCGTGAGGCTTCGCGCGCCCGGTCCGATGAGGAGTTTGCATCCAAACTTGGCGGGGCGCTCCAAGAAGCCGACGAAAGCCAACTTTGGCTTGAGCTGCTCCGCGAAGAATGCGGTGTGGAACCGACTCTGACGACGCCACTGGAGCGTGAATCATCGGAACTGATGGCGATCTTCGTAACCATGCTCAATCGAACAAAAGCAAGACAGAAACCCGAAGGCAGAAGGCAGAAATGAACTCAGTCCACAGTTTCCGCTTTGTGCTTTCATCTCGCGTCTCACTGTTCTGATTTCCGCTTTCTGATTTCCAAATTTCTAGTTTTGCGAAATCAAACGCGATGAACCAATTCTTTGCTCCACTTGCTGAACCGGTCGGTGCCGTTTGGGGCTTGATGGCCCTGGGTGTGATCGGGTTGCTTTGGCGCCGCCAGTGGCGCTGCGCAATATGGCTTGGATTCCCAACGGTCCTGCTCTTTATCCTCGGCAGCACTTCTGTGGCGGAAATGCTCGTCGCCGCGGAAGAAAGACCGTGGGTTGGAGGAAGGAGCACGGAAGGCGGAAGACAGAGGACAGAGGACAGAGGCTCTCAACTCTCAACTCTCAACTCCGCAGTCAACCCTCAACTCGGGAGTCAGCCCCCAACCTCCGCCGAGCAAGCTGCCGATGCTGTCGTCGCCTTGGGCGGCGGGCAGCGGGTTTCAAATCACGACTTGTTGGGCTTTGCCATGGAAGACGGCGGAAGCCGCGTCCTCACGGCGGTGCAGTTGGTGCGTTTGGGCAAAGCTAAAATACTGGTGCTGGGCGGAAGCTGGCCGATGCCGGGCAAGCCGGACGAGCCATCCATGTCCGTGGTCCAGGATTGGTTGACTTCCTGGGGACTGGCCGTGGGCGCGGTGACGAATCTTGGCATCTGCATCAACACCCACGATGAAGCGGTCGCGTTCAAGAAACTGGCGCAGGGCCAGGGTTGGTTGAAAGTGATGCTGGTCACCTCCGCGCTGCACCTGCGGCGCTCAGTGGCGTTGTTTCAGAAGCAGGGCATTGCGGTCACGCCGGTGGCCGCCGATTTCCAGGTGCAGGGGGTGTCGCAGGATTTGCCGTTCAGTCCGTTTCCGCGCGAGCATCGGCTTTCTCTCCTGACCTTTTACCTGCACGAGAAGATCGGCTGGTGGGTTTACCGCCTGCGGGGATGGGTGTAACAGATGCAGTCGATCCGGGGAGCGCAGGCCGCCGGCCTGCCGTGTTCGGCGGCCCACGAGCAAGTTGGGCTATTGCAGTGCGAAGGCGCAGGGCAAAAATGCCGCAACCAAAAAGACCAGAGGTTAACCGCGAAACACGCGAAATACGCTAAAGGAGGCAGGGTGGAATCGGTCTTCCGCGTATTCCGCGGTTTAATCGATGCCCCGGCCGGCGAGGACTGCACGCGCGCCGCGTGCGCTCCCCATTCAATCGCATCGTTCCGGGTATTGCAGTTTTCAGAAAGGAAAAATTAAAATGAATCAAACTCAGAATTCCAGCTCAACCAACCAAGGGCCAACGGTGGCTGACACACCTCCCTCGACTCCGGTCGGGAATGGGAACGGCTATGCGCAAGACGGTCCAAGGCTTCGAGAATTCCAGAAGCAGCGTTCGCGGTGGTTTCAAATCGGCCGGCGAATCATCATCGCCGTGTTTGCGGCCTGTATCCTGTTTGTCTGCCGCTGGCTGGCCTACCAGTTGCGTTTCGATTTCGTGGTTCCCGAACGATACCAGGATCAGTTGGGCACTCATTGGTTTTGGGTCCTCGCGTTGCAGTTGTTCTGGCTGGTGGTCTTCCGCCAGTTCTCCGGCATTTACAAATACTTCAGTCTGCCCGAAATCCGGCGACTGGCCTATGCCATGATGTTCTCCGGCTTCACCCTCTTCGCTGTGCGCCTGCTCGCCATCGGCTACTCGCCGCCCAAGGGGGTCATTCTGGTCCAGTGCATGACCGGCTTCCTGGCTCTCGGCGGCCTGCGGGCGGCCTGGCGGATTTTTCACGAGCGTTACCTGTCGCGCCGCAAAGGCCGCCCCCCGCGCGAGCGCAAGGTGGCCATCATCGGTGCCGGCGATGCCGGGGCCCAACTCGTCCGGGAGTTGTCTTCACGGCCCAACCTGGGCCTGGTCCCGGTCGCCTTTTTTGATGACAACGAACATAAGTGGGGTTCGGACATTCACAGTATTCCGGTGGTGGGAGGGCCGGATCAGATCGCGCGCAAAAAAGAGCAACTGGGACTGGAGGAAGCGATCATCGCGATGCCCGCCGCCCCGGCCCGGCGCATCGCCGAAGTGGTCGGCCTCCTCCAGGAGGCGGGCCTGAAGTACGTAACGGTCCCGAGCATCGACCAACTGACCTCCGGGGCGGTCCGCATCAGCCAGTTGCGCCCGGTCAACATCGAGGACCTGCTCGGACGCGAATCCATTGATTTGAGGGTGAGCGAGATTGGCGGCGTGTTGCAGAACCGCACGGTGCTGGTGACCGGTGCCGGCGGCAGCATCGGCGGCGAACTTTGCCGCCAGGTCGCCGCGTTTCATCCGCGCCGCCTCCTGCTCGTCGAGCAATCGGAAGCGCAGTTGTTCGAAATCGAGCAGCAGTTCATCAAGCTCGGCCAGGGCGGCCTCATCGTGCCGGTCATTGCCGATATTCTGGATCAACCCCGGATGCGCGCCATCCTGCGGCTGCACCAGCCCGCGGTGATCTTCCACGCCGCCGCCCACAAGCACGTGGCGATGATGGAAAGCCAGCCGGGCGAGGCGATCAAAAACAATGCGCTGGGCACCGCCGGCCTGGCCGAGCTGGCCGTCGAGCACGGGGTGGAGCGATTCGTCCTGATCTCGACCGACAAGGCGGTCAACCCCACCAGCGTGATGGGCGCCACCAAACGCCTGGCCGAGGTGTTCCTCCAGTCATTCGCGCAAGTGGGCACCGGCCGGACGAAGTTCATCGCGGTGAGGTTCGGCAACGTGCTCGGCTCGTCCGGAAGCGTGGTGCCGATCTTCGAACGGCAGATTGCGGAAGGCGGACCGGTCACCGTCACCCACCCGGACGTGGTGCGCTTTTTCATGACCATCCCCGAAGCCGCGGGTCTGGTGTTGCAGAGCTGCGCGCAGGGGAAGGGAGGCGAAATCTTCGTCCTGGACATGGGCAAGCCGGTGAAGATTGCCGAACTGGCCCGCCAGATGATCCGGCTTTCACGGCTGGAACCCGATCACGACATCGAGATCAAATTCATCGGTCTGCGGCCCGGCGAAAAACTGTACGAGGAGTTGAATCATTTGCAGTCCAACTGCACCGGCACGGCCCACGCGCGCATCAAGCGGCTGACGAGCGAACCGGCGGCCCTCGACCAGGTCCGCGCTCAACTGCGCTGGTTGAGCCAGGAACTCCACACGGCATCGCCGGACGAGCTTAAAATAATGCTCAAGGAAATTCTGCCGGAGTACACTCCCTGTTTGTCTGCGGGCGGCCACACCGCCAAAAAAGCCTCCGCGCCGGCCATGAAAGAAAGAGATTTGTTTACCGACCGGCCCTCGTCAGATCGGTCATTTTCGGATGCCCCGATGACCGCCACGCTGGACCGCGCGGTGCCGGCGGGCTAGTACTGATCCGGAACCATTCAGTTAAACAGAACGCTCGCCCTTATCCCGGCCCTTGTGGCCGTGCGCAAGCACCCCGGGAGAGGGAGAATTATTCGCCACTCCTTCGGCAAGGCGAAGGCATCTATTTTCGGCTGGCTTCTGCGCAAAGATTTAGAGGGTCGGCGCTGGCATGAGTATAGCAACGAATCGTTCCGGCGCGGGCCTGCCCGCCTCCCTCTCCTTGGGGGAGAGGGCCGGGGTGAGGGCGAGCCAATCCCACCCTCTTCCCGATCTGGCTCTTACAAACACATACCCTCATTCCATCGAAAACAGCGAAGAACCATTCGTTGCGTGCGGCGCGCCCGGAGGTCGGCACCCTGCCTGTCCGCCGAACCCTTTATGCGTAAAGCTGTATTGTACCAATGGGTCGCCCTCAAGTCAAAGGCCGCAAGTCGTCGCAGACCGGCGACGACCGCATGCAGGCCGCGTGCGCTCCCCATTTAATCGCATTGTTGGCCAAAGAGGCGATGCGCAATACGGGTTGATTGAAGATCTTTGCAAAACATTTTGAACACATTCTTCGCCCTGCTCGTCCGGCTCCTTTACCTCTTAGCCTGTTTGGTTTGTCTCCACCTGGCGCGCGGGGAGGATTACCTTGTGCCGGGCGACGTGGTGCTGCGCAGCGACAAAGCCGCCCAAGAAACGCTGGAGCAGTCAACGGGCGCAGCCACTCTGCGCTTCCTGGGGCTGGATATCTTTCCACGGGCCGCAGTCACGGCCATGTATGATGACAATCTCCTGATCGCCCATAGCAATCAACTCCGGGACGTGGAATGGACGATTTCGCCGGGCGTGACCGTGGCCGCCGGCGACGTCAGCCTATATCAGCCCGGATCGGTGACGCTCGGCCAGATCCGCAACCTGTTGAACCAGTCACTCTTGGACGACAGTCCCAAGCCGGAGCGGTATCTGGGAGTGGACTACGCTCCGGCAGTGAACCGCTTCACGGACCACAGCCAGTATGACAACGTGGACCAGACCGCGGGATTATCGGCCGGTTACGATTTCGCGCGCGTGGCCATTGGCGCGGACCTGGATTTTTCCCGGTTGGAGGTGAAGGACAATGATATCGGCAGCCTGGTGACCCGGGAGCAGATTGACACCAAACTACGGAGCCGCTACGAGGTGACCGACCGGAGCGCCTTTGAAATCAACGCTCTGTATCGCCAGTTGACCTACGCCAACAACATCTTTCAGGGTTACGAGGAATTCCGGAACGAAGACTGGTTTGACCGCAAGGTGGGGGCGCGGCTGGAGATCGACTCGGGCATCGCCCTGGGGTTTGTCCATCCGCAACTCAGCCCTGATCAAACCTACCAGCAGGCCCTGCTCCGCGCCAGTTACCTGCTCACCGGGAAACTGGACGTGCGGGCCCGCGCGGGTGTCGAGTGGCGACACTACGGCGCCCGCCAAAGCGACACCCTGGACCCGGTTTTCAGCCTCGAAGCCGTCTATCAACCCCGGCTTTCAACCACCTTTAGCCTGGAGGGACACCAGCGGTCCGAACCGTCATTTGGCGCCGACTACAACTATGAAATCGTTGGATTTAGCGCGGGGGTCCAACAACAGGTGGGGGGGCAGATTTACATGGAACTGAGTGGCAATTACGAACATGTTGACTATGTGCGCCTGAATTCCGGCCCGAGCAATAACCGTGCGGATGGTTATTTTGCCGTGCGGGCGAACCTGGGGTATGAGTTCAACCGCCACCTGAAGGGGACTTTGTTCTACGATCGACGCCAGGACGACTCAAACATCCCTCAATTTACCTACGCCAACAATATGGCCGGAGTCCGGGTGGCCTGGCGTTACTGATTTTTTTGCCGGAGGAAAACGAATTGATGCCTCCGGCGCTGCGCGCTGGCTCCATACCTCAACCTACAATGCTTATGCGAATAACAAAACACATCTCCTTGCTTCTCATCGCCGCGACCNNTGGTCCCTGGCCGGGAGCGGCCGGGCCCAAACTTCCGATGCCGGCCCGCCGGCCAGCCCGCCGCCCAAAGCCGAGGATTCCGGGGTCCTTACGGCCGCCTCACCGCAGTATATCCTCCGGCAGGGGGACGTGGTGCTGGTCAAAGTCTATCAAGAGGACGATCTCACCTCGGTGTCGCGGATCGGAAAGAATGGTGCCATTTCGATGCCGTTGCTGGGATCAGTCATGGTGGTCAGCAACAGTCTGGAACAGGCCACCCTCATCATTCGCGACCTGCTGGCGAAAGAATATCTGGTCAGTCCCCAGGTCACCCTCAACGTCACCGAGTTCGCCAAGCGCCGCTTCACCGTCCTCGGGCAGGTCCAGCATCCCGGCACCTACGAGATGCCCCCGGATGATTCCGTCTCACTCCTTCAGGCCATCGCCACCGCCGGCGGCTACACCCGGATCGGCAGTCCGCGCAAGATCACCGTTCAGCGCACGGTCGGAACCGAAAACAAGGTGTTCAAGTTGAACGCCGAGGCCCTGGCCCAGGACAAGAAACAGAAACCGTATGAAATCCTGCCCGATGATGTAATCATCGTCGGCGAGAGATTGCTTTAACATGAATACCTCAAATCAAGCGCCCGCTCCCGAGCCCGGTCCCGCGCGTCGGGAAACCCATGGTGACGGCTATGGCTACGGCTATGGCTATTCGGCACAACGCCCCGGCGATTTCGCCCGGACATGGCACGCCCTCGTCGAAAAGGCCTGGGTCGTGGCGCTGGCCGCGGCGGTCCTGCTGGGGATCGGCTTTGCCTACATCCGCCTCGCCCCCGTCCTCTACTCGGCCACGGCCACCATTCAGGCCGAGGAGGACCAGCCCAACATTCTGCGAATGCAAATGGTCCAGCTCAAGGACATCCAGGCCGTGGATTATCTGCAAACGGTGGCCCAGAGCCTTAAGAGCCGTCCGCTCCTCCAGCGGGTGGGGGATACCAACAACCTCTGGACCGACCCCCGTTTCATCACCGATGCCCGCAGCGCCACCAATCACGACCGGGTCCTGGACGCCTTTGAAAAGATGGTGCAGGTCAAACTTCGGCGCGGCACCCGGCTGATTGACATCACGGTGACGCATCGCGTGCCCGAACTGGCGGAGAAGATCGCCAACTCAATCGTCAACGCCTACCTCAGCGCGGGCGCGGAGCGGGAGGACACGACCATCGGCCGGGCGAATGAGAGCCTTGGCCGGGAAGCGGAGCGCCTGCTCAAAAAACTCGAAAAGTCCGAGAACGCCCTCCAAGCCTACAAGGAGCAGTCCAAGGGCTCCTCTCTGGATGACCGCGAGAACACCGTGGTGGCCAAGCTCAAGGAGTTGAGCACCAAAGCCACGGAAGCCAAGTCCGTTCGCATCAAGACGGAAACGGAGTACGGGCAGGTTCTCCGGCTGGGGACCAACATCCGCGCGTTGCTGAACGTCCCTTCCATCGCGGTGGACCCGACGGTGCTGTCCTTGCAGTCCAGTCTGACCAAGGCGGAGGACGACTTCACCGTGTTGACCCAGCGCTACAAGGAAAAACACCCCAAGTACATCCAGGCCTTGTCCCAGATTGGCGAACTGCGAACCGACGTCACCAATGCCGTCCTCAACGCCGCCAAAACGCTCAAGGGCAGCCTGGACGGCGACAAAGCCGCCGAGCAGGCCCTGGAGGAGGCCCTGCAAACCCAGGAAGCCGCCGCGCTCGAACTGAGCAAGCTCTCCATCCAATACAGCGTGCTGGCCCGCGAAGTGGAATCGGATCGGGCACTCTATGACGCGGTGCTCAAGGGCATGAAGGAGGCCTGGGTGACAAAAGAGACCCAGCAGACCGGAATCATCCGGCTGGTGGAGCCGGCCCACCTGCCGGAGTTGCCGGTCTCGCCCAAGAAAGCCGCCATCCTGGCCATGTCCGGACTGGCCGGCATCTTCCTGGGTGTGTTCATCGTCATGGGCCTCCGGGTCGCCGATACTTCCATCAAGACCGTGGACGAGGCGGAGACGATCCTCGATCTGTCCGTCTTCAGCGTGGTGCCGAACATGCCCGAACTCAAGAATGGCCAGTCGCGTCTGGTGGTGACGAAACATCCCCGGTCGGAAGCCGCCGAAGCCTTCCGCACGCTGCGGACCTCCTTGTCCACGCTGAACCGTTCCGAAGACATGCGGGTAGCTTTGTTCACCAGCGCGATGCCCGCCGAAGGCAAGACTTTTTGCTCGATCAATTACGCCGCCAGCCTGGCCCAGCTCGGCCGCAAGACCTTGCTCATTGACGCCGACCTGCGCCGGCCCACCGTCGAGAAGACCCTCCTGGGGCGGGAGAGCGGAAGCCCGGGACTTACTGATTATTTGACCGGCCGGAAGACATTGGACGAGGTGGTGCAGCCCACGGAAGTCGAAAACCTGTTCTTCATTTCCGGCGGCTCCAATGCCGCCAATCCCGCCGAATTGCTGGCCCGGGACGGCCTGAGTGCGGTCATTGAGCACGCCTTGCAGAAATACGACCGGGTCGTCGTGGATTCGGCGCCGGTCAACGCCGTCAGCGACACGCTCGTCATGTTGAAGAGCGTGCAGAACGTTTGTGTGGTCGTGCGGGCCGGCCTGACCTCCAGCCGCTATGTGCTCCGCTGCGTGCAACTGCTCCGCGGCGCCGAGGCTCCCATTTCGGGCGTCGTCCTCAATCGCATGCCTCGGCGCCGGGGCTTCGGTTACGGGGGCTACTACGACTACCAGTACCACGGCAAGTATGGGAAGGAAGGCGGTTAAGAAAGCCGCGGACAGCCTTGGTCTGTCCTGGGATTGATTGAGAGCCTACTCGAGCAACCCCGTTGCCGGTTTTCGAGGGAGACGGCGAGGGATTCTGCTTCTCCCCGGGCGAGACTTGAGCAGTTTTGAAAACCGCGAAAGGAATTTGCCACCGGCAAAGGCCCGCCGGGCCGGGCGAGCGAGCGTGAGCGAGTCAACGCCGGGATGAAGGCGAGCGTTGAAGCTATTGGGTTCTTGTCCCGCAGGTTTTTGGACACGGCCACCAAAAATCGCAGGCCGCAGTTCACCCATCCGGCAAATCTCTATCAGTGCCATGATCCCGAACCTCAAGGCTGAGCGGCTCCCGCTGTCGAGGCACGCGCGGTGGCGAAGGTTTCAACGCCAAACCGGGGCGGCGGCCAAACCCCGGCAGGCAAAAGCATGGTGGTTACGCGGCGCTTCCGGTTTCGCCATGGCCTACATCGTGGCGTCGCAGGCCCTGCTCGACATCCCGGGCTGGTCGGCGAGTGCGTTGCTGTTCGCCGTGTTGCTGGCGGGGCTCCTGGCCGCCGGCGCATTTTACGGGGTGTGGAGGCTTCACTTGGGGAAGTGGACCGTGCTCCCACTGGTCTTCCTGTGCTACTCCCTGCTGCGGTGCTTCCCGGGCATCAAGGACACGGCGCCGTTCGACACGTTCGCCCAACTGGCGAGCGCGTTTCTCGGGGGCATCGCCCTGGCCCTGGCCCTCCGGGTGGGCGTGAGTTTCAAGGCGTTGGTCTATGCGCAACTGGCGGTCAACCTTTTGCAGATCGTCATCGTGCTGTCCGGGCAGGGGCCCGAACCGCTTCCGGGCGAGGATACTTTCCGTTACACCGGCCTCACGGGAAACGCCAACCTCCTCGCCCTCCAACTGACCCTCGGCGCGTGCCTTATCTGGCTGTTGCCCCGGAAGGCGGGGGTCCTGCCCTGTGCCTTCGCGGTTGGCGCAGTGATCTTTGCGGTGGCGGTCACCGGATCGCGCAAAGCCATCCTGATTGGCCTCTTCTTCCTCATCCTCGTGTTCATTCAAGCCGTGGTCTTGGTGCCCAAAAAACGGCGCCGCCTGATGGTCGCGTCGGCCGTCGCCACCGCGTGTTTGAGCGGTTTGTTCCTGGGCCACTGGATTTATCAAAACGGCGCCGAGATCCTGGCGGTGCGACGGACCCTGGATTACGAAGACAGCTCATACCGCAAACGCGCGGACATGGCCGAACAGGGCCTCAAACTGTGGCAGCAGGCCCCGGTGTTTGGCAACGGTCTGGATGCGTTTCGGGGACTTTCCGGGCAGGGCACCTATGCCCACAACAACTACGTCGAACTCCTGTGCGACCTGGGGCTGGTTGGGACGCTGCTGTTCTACACCCTTCATGCGCAGGTGCTGATTCGCGCGGCGCGGGCGCGTCCGCTGCTCCGTCTGTACTGCTCGATTTTTGTCGTGATGCTGCTCCTGGCCGACGTGGGTTACGTCAGCTACACGAGCAAACAGTCGGTCATGATTCTGATGATTTTGACGGTGGTGACGACTTCGCGGTACGCGTTCCGGCGCCGGCAACGTTCCAGGAAACACGGCGGTCCCGGCCGTCCGGGCCTGAAGTCGAAGCCGCGTCGCTTCGTCATGCAGACTTGAGCGCCGGTTGCGCCAAAGAAATGAAACGGGCCTTCATTCTGTTCCTCGCCGGCTGGGAGTGTCTCGCCGCGCAGCAACCGGTGCCACCCGTTCCCGGCGGCACGAAGCCACCGAGGGAATTCTTCGTTTCGCCCGGCGGCAGCGAAACCAACCGCGGTACGGAATCCTCTCCCTGGCCGTCGGTTGCCTTCGCGTTCAGCCGCGCTGCCGGGGGCGACATCATCACCCTGCTGCCGGGGACCTACGCCGAGCCGGTCGTGGTGGAGCTGTCCGGAACGGCTGAGTTTCCCACGGTCCTCCGGAGCCGGCGCAAATGGGACGCGGTCCTGCAAGGCTCGCCCAGCCACGGCATCTACATCGCGGACGGGGTGACGAACGTGGTGATCGACGGGTTGCAGGTGGCGGGCGCCGGAATTGATGGCGTGAAGGTCGGCAGCTACGCCGCCGTCCGCAATTGCNNATTCGACGCGCCAGGGAATCGCCGCCCACAACACGCGCGGAACGATCATCGAGTACAATCTCGTTGAACACAACGGCACCGACCCGGCGCTCGACCACGGGATGTATCTCAGCGGCACCAACGTCGTCGTGCGCGGCAACGTGATCCGGTGGAACAAGACCTACGGTTGCCAGATTTATGCGGACCCGCCGGCCAGTTCCGCGGACTGTCAGTTTTACTGCAACCTGGTCTATGGCAACCGCGATGCGCTCACTGTCTGGTCGCCCAGCGGCCAGACGAATTACGTTTTCAATAACACCCTCATTTCAGACCGGTATGTCCTGATCGCGGATTACGGAATGCTTTGCGTGACCAACAACATCCTCGTCGGCGTCAACCGGCGGCAAATTCTCAGCGCGGAGCATGGCGCCGCCATCTGGACGGACCACAACCTGACCCCGGTCCCCGGAACCCGACGCGGGCCGCATGACGTGGTCGCCGTCGACCCTGGATTCGTGAAGCCGGGCGCGGGCTTGTTTTGGCTGCGGGCCGACAGCCCGGCATTGGGTTCGGCGGCGGAACGAATGGGACCGCCAGTTGACTTCTTCGGTCGGAAACCATCCCGGGTGCTCAGTGTCGGGGCGTTCCAATACCACGGCGAGTTTGTCAACGACCCGCGCTCTCTCGATCCTTCACCCGCCCGGCCGGATTACTGGCTCACCAATGTTACGGTCCATCCGTAACCGAATCATGTTCCCAACCCTTCCATTGGGTCTCACCAAGGAGATTCTTGGGCAGTTGAACCTGGCGCGGTTCCGCCGGCGCGGGTTTTTCCAGAACGTCATGGTGGTCATCACCAGCACGGGCTTGGCGCAACTGCTCACGATTTGCTTTTCGCCGGTGCTGAGCCGTTTGTACGACCCGGGTGAATTCGGGATTTATGGCACCTTCCTCTCGGTCACCGGGGTCCTGAGCGCCGCAGTGACGCTGCAGTACTCCGAAGCGCTCATGCTCCCGGACAAAGACAAGGAGGCGGCCGGGCTGTTTTGGGCCGCCGGTTTCTCGGCGGTGGCGATCACCCTCCTGTTCAGTCTGCCTTGGGTGCTTTTCCCATCCTGGTGGCATGCGTTGTTCAACATTCAACAACTTAGCGGATGGCTCTGGCTGATGCCGCTGGCGGCACTCGTGACCGGGATCAATCAGACCTTGACCGCCTGGTGCGCCCGGCGAAAAGCCTTCAAACGCGCCGCCACCGTCCAGGTGGCCCGCTCCTTGACGGCCAATGCCGGACAGACCGCGGCCGGTGCGGCGGGCGCCGGGGCCGGGGGGTTGATCGGCGGCGGTTTGCTCGGCGATCTGCTGGCTGGCGTGGGCCTTTTCTTTTGGGTGGTCCGGGAGGATGGCGCTGCGCTACGCGCGGGGGCGAATCGCCAACAAATTCTGGCCGCCGCCCGTGAGCACAAAGACTTCGCCCTTTACAGCACACCGCAGAATCTGCTGAACGCAGCTTCGCAAGGGGCGCCCGTGATTCTACTCATTTATTATTTTGGCGCGACCATCGGTGGGATTTACGCTTTTGCAATCCGGGTGCTCCAACTTCCGATGAATTTCATCCTGACTTCACTGCGCCAGGTGTTGTTCCAGAAACTCAGCGAAGTGCATAACCATGGCGGTGACCTTGGGGGACTCTTCGCGAAGACCACCGCCACACTGTTGGGCATCTCGCTGGTGCCGGCGGCCCTCGCGTTCGTATTCGCCCCCCAGATGTTTGGTCTGGTGTTCGGCAGCAAATGGGTTTTGGCGGGCGAGTATGCCCGCTGGCTCCTGATCTGGCTGGTGCCCGGGTTCTGCAATCTGCCGGCGGCTCTGGCCGGTCGAATCCTGCGCCAGCAGCGCAATCTGCTGTTGTTCGATCTTGGACTGCTGATGTCACGCATCGCCGTCCTGATGCTGGGCGGGAATTATTTCACTCCCCTCCAGACGATCGTAACGTTCAGCCTCGTGGGCGCCGCCTTTAACATTTTTCTCATTCTTTTTATCTGGCGATTGCTCCAGCTTCAAAGACCGGCCCCAAGCCCGCGTCGCCCTGAGGACGGATCTCCGGGCGCCTTAACACCGCCATGATTGGAATTCACGATGCTCCCGGGAGCTTCTCGGATCGCTGGATTGAGTGGTGCCTCCGGAAGGAAATTCCTTTCCAGCGGTTGAACTGCCTTTCGACCGACATCGTGCGGCAATGCGCCGGTCTGCGCGCCGTCCTTTGGCACTGGACGCTCGTCAGTCTGGAGGAACCGCTGGTCGCCCGCCAGATTATCGCGGCCCTGGAGCAGGCCGGCATCATCGTGTTTCCCAGCATGGCCACATGCTGGCATTACGACGACAAGGTGGGACAGAAGTTTCTGCTCGAATCCATTGGCGCTCCCCTCATCCCCACGTGGGTGTTCACGGACCCGGCTGACGCGAGGGAATGGATGGCGGACGCCACGTGGCCCAAGGTTTTCAAACTGCGCGGCGGAGCCGGTTCAGAAAACGTCCAGCTTGTGCCGTCCCGACAATACGCCGAAGCCCTCTGCCAGCGCGCGTTCGGGGCCGGCTTCCCCGCCAGCGCCGGCTACCTCTATGACGCGCCGGCCCGCCTGCGAAATACCGGGGGCTGGCGGGAGTTCTACGCGAAGCTTAAGCGCGCTCCGCGAAGTCTGGCCGAAACTCTGCGCCGCCGCCGCTACGCGCCGAAGCAGCGGGGTTACGTGCTGTTTCAGGAATTCATGCCCGGCAACGACTTTGACACGCGCGTAACCATCATCGGAAACCGCGCCTTCGGGGCCCTGCGGCGCAACCGCCCGAACGATTTCAGGGCCTCGGGCAGCGGCGACTGTTTGTTTGATCCGGAGCAGGTGGATCGGCGCTGCGTACCGATCGCTTTCGAAGTTGCGAGGAAACTGAGGACCCAAAGTCTGGCCTGTGATTTCCTCTTCGACGCCGGCCGCAATCCCCGGATCTGTGAAATCAGTTACTGCTCCGTGGCTTCGCCGGTGTACGATTGCCAGGGTTATTGGGATCAGGAGTTCGGCTGGCACGCGGGACATTTCTGGCCGCAGGATGTAATCTTGGAGGACCTCCTCGCCGCGGTGGCAAATCCGGCGGAGCCGATTGCCGCCGCGCCTCAAACCGTGAATAGCATTTCGTGAACATTTGCCGAAACAGTCTGACACCACGTCTCCGCCGCGAAACTGACCTGCGGAAGGGAGCAACCCTGACCCGTCGCGTTGAGGCCCAAGCCCGCCGGCTGGTATGCGCGGCGCTCGGCCAATTCGCGCGCATCCCGGCGGAGAAGGAATGGATCCAGTTCCAGTTTTATCATTGGGTGCTCGACGACCAACTTGCGACGTTTCGGCGGCAACTCGCATTTCTTCGCCGGCACGGAGATTTCATCGGCCTCGACGACGCGTTGGCGGCGTTGCGGTCCCGTTCGGGAATTGGTGGGCGCTACTTCTGTCTGACTTTCGACGACGGCTTCAAGAACTGGTTCACGAATGTGGTGCCCATACTAAAAGAACTGGAAATTCCGGCGGCCTTCTTCATTCCCACGAAATACATCGGCCTGGACCTGGACCAGGACTGGGAACAGATCGCACCGTTCTATGAGCGGTCCTGGTCCGGTTACTACGGCGCCTTCGAGTTCCTCACCTGGGATGAATGCCGGCAAATCGCGGCGGCGGGATTCACCATCGGGTCTCATACCCATTCCCATCAACGGCTGACAAATCTGCTGCCCGATGAAGCGCGGAACGAACTCCTGCTTTCCAAACAAATCATCGAGGCGCAACTATCCCATCCGTGCCGCCATTTTTGCTGTCCGTGGGGCAAGGTCAATCGCGACTTCGACCCGGCCCTGCACCCGCAGATGGCCCGGCGGCTCGGATACGATTCGTTTCTCACGGCGGAAGAGGGGCTGAGTATTCCCGGTGATTCCGCATTCTACATCCGGCGAACCGGTTGCGAGCCGGAATTCCACCCGGCGATGCTGCGCTATTCCCTGTTCTCACCGTCCGGGTTGCGGCGCGACCGCAGCTTGGACACCGAGACCCAGCCAACCTCACATCAGAACCGTCAACCCGGCCCGGCACCAACGAACGGAGAACCGCGGATCGCCGTTTCTGAAGCCGAACCGGTCACTCTGGGAAAGTTTCCCTACCCGTTTCAAGCGGCGTTTACGGTGGCCTCGGATATTGACAGCGCCAGCCCCGCGCGCTTTCGCGCGGTTCACGCATTGTTTTGTGGCGAGGGGGTAATCCGGCCCGACACACCGGATGGGCGTACTCTCGGCATCGGCTCAGACTCAAAATGGTTAAACCCTGAACTGGGAGGGGTTCGTGCGCTGGGACTGGACCTGGCCGATTCATTTTTTTTGGTAGGGGACACCACCACCTTCGGCATGTACCGGCATTTGCCCGGGGAGAACCGCTTCAAGTTTGACCAGCAGGAAGTGCAGAACTGCAGCGACTGCATCCGACTGTGGATCAAGGAGGGTCGAATCGATTCCTTCCATGCGTTCCTGCACCACACCCGGAAGCAACTGGTCCCGCTCCTGGAAGAATTTTACCAATGGTGTGAGGAGGAGCGCGTGGCCAAGCCGAGCGTGTGGATCAACCATTCACTGCCCGTCACGCCGACGGGACTCTGCCCGAACCGTCTGCAACCCAACACGGCCTGGCGACTGATCCGCCTGACGGGCCGCAAAATCATCGGGCCGCTGCTCGGCCGTCAACCCCTCCCGCTGCATAACGCTTTCGCGCGCTATCAGGGCGACACGCCCGGTAGTCCGCATTACGTGAACGACCTGCTGGCCGCCAACGGAGTCCGCTACGTGTGGCTCAACATGGACGATTTGCATCGTAACCGAATTGCGCTGCCGGAACATTCGCTGAACGGACGCGCGACGATTTTGCAGCCGGTGACCATGGATGATGGCGTGCGTTACCACCGCTTCGAGCGATGCTACGGGAAGCCAGGCGGAAGATTTGGCGGCGAGGCCTATTTGCGGGATTCCGCGAATGGATTCGACGCTTCGCTCCTGATCAACGACTCGAATCTGGAAGCGCTCTGCCGGTCGGGCGGCACGTGCATCCTTTATGTTCATTGGACACATCCCCGTTCGTTCCCCATTTCCGACGCGACGATTTCCCGCTTCGAGTTGCTCCGGCGTTGGCGGGATACCGGAAGAATTTGGGTCACCTCGACTTCAAAACTGCTGGAGTGGACGCGACGACGCACCTTCCTGCGCGTCCTCTGCCAGCGCGAAGGGAAACGATTGATCATTGAACTGGATGGGGTGGATGATCCGATCTTCGGTCGGGAAACAGTGGACCTTGCTGATTTGAATGGTCTTTGTCTGCATCTGCCCACGATCCAGTCAGAAGTCACCGTGGCCGTCAACGGACACGCGCTCAACGCAAATCAAGTCCAACGGTCCGGAAATGTCTGCTGGCTGGATGCAAGCGGCAACTCAAAGCCGGCGCCACGACCTCCGCAAACGGGTGATCTTCAGCTCGACGAGCAGAAGAGCGCGGGTTGAACCGCGCCAAGCCGATTGTCTGGCGCGGAAGATTCCGGCGGCTTTCCCCGACAAGCGAGGATTTCATCTCGTGAGAAACCTCTCGCAATTCAAGATCTGTTTTCTGGCTGGGACACTGGGACAGGGCGGCGCCGAACGCCAGTTGTTTCACATCCTCCAGGCCTTGCGCCGGAGCGGGGCCGTCCCGCGCGTGCTGTGTCTGGGAGAAGACGAATTCTGGGAGGACCGCATTCAGGAACTGGGCGTGCCGGTGATCCGGCTGAGTCACGCCAAGTCGAAGCTGGGCCGGCTGCTCCGCATCATGATGGAATTGAGGCAGGATCCCCCATTGGTAATTCAGAGCCAGCATTTCTATACGAACACGTACGCGGGTGCGGCGGCCCGAATGCTTGGGCTGGCCAGCATCGGTGCCCTGCGCAGCAACGGACTGATGGAACTGCGGGATTGCGGCCGCATGGGCGGCTGGCTCAATCTGCACACCCCGCGCGTGATGGCGGCCAATTCGCAGGCGGCCCTGCGCTATGCCGCAGAGCGAAGGGTGACTACGGCCCGTCTCTTTCTGCTCTCCAACGTAGTGGACACCGCTTCTTTTAGCCCGGCTTCCGGCCGTCACTCCGGTCCGGTCCGGCTGATTTCAGTTGGCCGCCTGATTCAATCCAAGCGGTTCGACCGGTTTGTTTCGCTGGTGGCGCAGCTCCGGCTGAAGCTGAACTGCGAGGTCAACGGCACGATCGTGGGAGACGGTCCGCTCAAGGACAGCCTGCGGGCACAAGCGGCTACTCTGGGGCTGCCGTCGTCGGCCATTGAGCTGCCTGGCAGCCTGGCCGACCTGTCGCCGGTTTATCGTGAGGCGGACGTGTTCGTCATGACTTCGGAATATGAAGGCACCCCCAATGTGGTGCTGGAAGCGATGGCATCGGGTCTGCCGGTCGTCGCCACCAACGTGGGTGGAGTGCCGGAGGTTGTCCGGCACGGAGAGAACGGTTTCCTCGTCGAGAGGGACGACGAGAGTGGCCTTGTCACCGCGCTCGAACGCCTGATTCAGGATCCGCAACTGCGGTCATCAATGGGGCAACACGGGCGGGCTTACGTCCAGGCGAACCATTCGTTGGAACGTTTGCCATCCCGGTTAAGCGCGCTGTACGAACTGGCGCTCTCCATCCCCCAGGTCCGTGCTGCAGTGCCTGCGGCGGGGTCTCGCGCGGGTTGAACGGTCACGCAATTCATTCATGCCGAATCCCCTCTCCATTCTGGCGGTCACCAACATTTATCCGACCGACACTCACCCCACGCTGGGAGTGTTTGTCCAGCAGCAGGTCAATGGTCTGCGGGACATCGGCCTGAACGTGAATGTCTTTTACGTGGACCGGGCTGGGAAAGGGATGGGCGCTTATTTCCGGATGCTCAAACCGTTGGGCGCAGCCGTGCGGGAAACCCGGCCGGCACTCTTGCACGTCATGTACGGCGGGGTCATGGCGGATCGGGTGACCCGCTGGAATTTGCAGTGCCCAACGATCGTCACCTTCCATGGGTCCGACCTGTTGGGGGAAAACTTTTCCGGACGATGGCGCAAGTGGATCTCCCATTATGGCATTCGCTGCTCGCAGCGCGCCGCCGCCAATGCGCAGGGAGTTGTGGTGGTCTCGCACAGGTTGAAACAGGCCCTGCCGGCCGGACTGGAGGAATCAAAAGTGCAGGTGATTCCGTGCGGCATTGACCTCGAACGGTTCAAGCCGATGGACAAGGTGGACTGCCAGCGTCAACTCGACTGGGACGAGGGATCATTCCACGTCGTGTTCCCTTCCAACAGCGGTGATCCCGTGAAGCGGCTCGGGCTGGCTTCCGCGGCAGTGGCCGCGTTGAACGGCGCCGGCGTGCGCGCCGAACTGCACTACATGCGGGGAGTGCCGAACTCCCAGGTGCCAATCTGGATGAACGCCAGTGACGCCCTGCTTTTGACGTCCGTTCAGGAAGGTTCGCCCACGGTCGTGAAAGAGGCTCTGGCGTGCGGAGTGCCGGTGGTTTCGGTGGACGTCGGTGACGTGGCCGAACGGATCGCCGGAATTGTGGGTTGCCACCTGGCCTTACCAAAGCCCGAAGACCTGGCCGCGAAACTGAGGTTGGTGCAGCAGGTCGATGGCCGGGTGAGTGCGGGGGAAAAGATTCAGGAACTGAGCGCAAGGAACATCGCGCTCAAGTTGAAACGTTTCTATCGCGCCACTCTTTCGCGCTGGCACCGAACCGTAGAGTTGGAAGGACGCCGCAGTAATGAGCAGGTGACCGTCGGGGTCGGCGAACCGCCCGTTAGAAACCGGAACCTCAATGTTGGTTGAAGAGCGCAAACTTGACCGGACTGTGAACGGAGAATGCAAACCCGCGCCGGCCCCGCTCGTTTCGGTCATCCTGATTTGCCGCTGCGAGGCGCTGCATATCCGGGCGGCCCTGGCTTCCATTCTGGCCCAGGAGTCGCCGGAGGGAGGATTCGAAATCGTAGTGGCCGACGGCCTGTCCGATGATGGCACCCGCGAGGCGTTGGCGGAGATTGCCGGTGCCGATCCACGCGTCAGAATGATTGACAATCCCGCTCAACTCACGGCAGCGGGTTTGAACGCGGCCATTCGCGCCGCCGCCGGCCAGATCCTCGTGCGCATGGACGCCCACACCCGCTATGCGCCGGATTACCTGCGTCAGTGCGTTTCGGTTCTCCGCAGCACCGGCGCCGATAATGTGGGCGGCCCTTGGATCGCCCAGGCCGGCAATTATGCGGGGGAAGCCATCGCCGCGGCCTTTCAGTCCCGCTTCGCCGCCGGCGGAGCGCGCAGTCATCTTCCGCACTATGAAGGAGAAGTGGACACGGTTTATCTGGGTTGCTGGCGGAAGGAGGTCTTCCAGCGATTTGGCGGCTTCGATGAGGCCTTGGTCCGGAACCAAGATGATGAACACAACCTCCGCATCATCCGTGGCGGCGGGCGGATCTGGCAAAGCCCGAAAATCCGCAGTTGTTACCATTCGCGGACCTCGCTCAAAGGGTTGTTCCGGCAATATCTACAATACGGCTATTGGAAAGTGCAGGTCATCCGGAAGCACGGAAAGCCGGCTTCACTGCGGCATCTCGTTCCCGGCGTATTTGTTCTGACGCTCCTCTTGCTGGTGCTGGCCTGTGGCCTCGGGGTTGCGGCTTCCTCGCTATGGCCGGCGACCACGGTGCCGGGGTCCGTTTCATCCCGGCTGCTGACGCCCGCGTTGGCCGGGCTGGTAACTCTCGTGTCCCTTTACACGCTGGCATTGCTGTTGGCGTCGCTGCAAACGGCCTGGCGGACAAAATGGAAGTTGCTGCCGGCCCTGCCGTTCGTGTTCTGCGGTTACCATTTTGGCTATGGCATCGGTTTCCTGAAAGGCGTCCTGGACTTTGCCATCCTCAAGCGAAACGCCTCTGGCTCCATGATCGGCCTGACCCGCGAATCCGCCGTTGAAAACCCGTCCGCCAGGGGCTGACGTCGTGGTTGGCCCTGGACGCCGTGATTCAGCCTTGAGTCATTGCTGGATCGAGACGCGCCGCACTACTCCGGCAGCAATTTTTCCGCTCACGGAATCGCACCTCAACATAAACTCAACATGGTCTTAACAAAAACATTATGAATACTTACAAACTGCTCCAGCGGGCGGCGCTTTCGGTGGCGCTCGCGGTTTTCTTGACGATGCCCGCGGTCATACGGGCACAAACGGACAACTTCGACAGCTATACCACAGTCAGTGGCTTCACTGCTGCAGGTTGGGTTATTTCTGAAATGGACGTCGGTTACACGACGACCACATTCCCCGCCGTCGATACCGGAAAGGGACTGCGCATGCAGGCCTACCCCATTCCGGCAGACGCACCGGCCGTCGGCATCTGGTCGCGGACGAACCAATACGCGAATTTCTACATGGCCGTAGATATCGTGGGTTGGGCCGACACAAATCAGGCCGTTGTCCTGCTCGCTCGTGGCTCTCTCACTAACAGTCCGATTGGAGCCACAGGATACCTCGCCAATTACAACGTGACGGAATGGGGCGATGCACCTACCAACGCAAGGCAGGGTGAGCTGCAAATCAGCATTCTTTATCCGTCGTTCACCACGGTGCAACTGGCGATCGGCGAGTTTACCCTTAATCCGGGCGGGTCCTATCGCATGGTGTTTTCCGGCGTCGGCTTCCAATTCAAGGTGCAGGTCTATGACCTGCTGGATCTCACAAAACCGCTCATTCAGATGGTGGGCAATGACGCAAATAGCACCTACACCAATGGAGTTTGCGGCCTCATGGCCTTCAGCCGGAATGACGAGACGGGCACCGCGGACATAACCGTGGATAATTACTTTGTTGGCGCGTCCGATCCAAATCCGGCGTCGGCGCCAGCGCTGGCCCACCCGGTGGCCGGAACGCCGGCGATCACGACCCGGACTCCGACCAATCGATTCAGTAATTTTTTCGCGCCGACCGGTGGCATGAGTTTCACGGCCCGTACCTACACGACCAATGTCATCAATGCGTCGGCCACGAAGTTGCGTTTGAACGGCGTGAATGTTTCCAGCCAGTTGGTGCTCTCGAGCAACGGCACCAACATCTCCGGCAGCCTCCCGGGAAGCGCGCTCAATTCAAACACCGTTTACGGCGCCCAAATCGAAGTGCAGGATGTCTCGGGCCTAAAAAAGTCAACCAACACCTTCTGGTTTGACACCTTTTCGGATGCCTACTTCGCCACGGCCAATATCAAAATCATCGAGGCGGAGGACTACAACTACAGCAACGGCGTCTATCAGATTGATCCCATCGCGGTTTCCGGACCCGACACGAACGGCAACCCGGTTGCCGGCAACGGCATCGGATACTCCGGCCTGCACGGCGTGGAAGGCGTGGATTTCCATGACACCCAGACGAACGCGGAGCCAGAGTGGGCCGGTGAATTCCGGCAGTTCGATCCAGTCGGTCTTTCGCAAGGCATGTATCCGGAGATTCAGGACTCGAACGATCCGTTTGGCGAGACTCGTTACAGCGACTATGTCCGCACCCAGTATGTCGCTAACCAGATGCTCGAATTCGTGGTGCATCGCACGGCACCGGGAGAGTGGCTCAACTACACGCGCGTTTTCAACACGAACAGCTACAACGCCTGGTTGCGTGTCGCTTCCTTTGGGGCCAGCACGGTCATGCTCGACCGGGTCACCAAAAATCCCGCCTTGCCCGGCCAAACCACGACGAATCTCGGCAAGTTTTCGATCCCCAACCAGTTTGCGCGTTACAACTACCGATACATTCCGCTGGTGGATAATGCCGGTTCGCCGGTGGCGCTCAATCTGTCGGGAACAATGACACTGCGGTTGACGATGGCTGGCACTCCGGGTCAGGACAACGACAAGCTGGCCATCAACTACATCCTGTTTGTTCCCACCATCCACCTTTTGTCGTCGCCGACGGTGGTTGGCCCTTACTCCGAAGAGCCCGCCGCCACCGTGGATGCCGGCGGCCGGACGATCACCGTTGCAGCGTCAGGCGCCAAACGCTTCTACAAGCTGAGTTCGGGAACGGCGCTCACGATCACCAATCTCTCCGTCTCGGGCGGAATCGTTAGGATGAAGTATTGAGTCTTCGCGGACGGACAAGAATACCATCAGGTCGTTTTATCGAATGGGCCGGTGCCAGCAATGGTGCCGGCCTTTTGTGCTTTAGCGGGCAACAACAAGCTCATAAACGGCCAGCCGCTGGTCACACATCTAGCCTCTACGTTGCGCTTGAATGCGCGGGGATCTCAAACCAGGGCTAACGCGGTAGGCCGCCTTCAACTGAAAGACCGATTTTTGAGCAAAATTCGGGCAAACTTCCGATTGACAGCCGGCAGCTTCTCCCGGATCCTGCGGCTCTGTGTCGGAACTGCTTTGGTTCGTCGCCCACACCAGACCGCGACGGGAGAAGAAACTCGTGGACCACTGCCGGAGAGACGGCCTCGCCGCGACCCTCCCTTGCTACAAGTCCGCGCACAAGTATCGCGGCAAGACCGTCGTCTTCCAGAAGCCGCTCTTTCCCGGTTATGTCTTCCTGCAGCTTGAACCCACGCAGAAAGATGCTGTCCGCAAGAATGACCATGTCGCCAATCTCCTCGACGTGTTCGATCAGGACACGTTTTGCCGGCAGTTGGAGGACATCCTACTAGCCCTGGAGATGAATTTAGAAGTGCGTCTGGCGCCGTCCATCGGCGAAGGCATGCGCGTGCGCATCAAAGCCGGACCACTGCGCGGCGTCGAAGGCTGGGTTGAGCAACGTTACGGCATGGCCACCGTGTTGCTGCGCTTGGACTTCATTAGCCAGGCGGCGGCGGTCAAGGTCAACGCCGACCTGCTCGAGCCCACCTGAGCGAGGGGAACGGAGGCTGGCCCGACTCAAAGGCCGGCTTAAGCAATGCCGTTAGTCGCACCTGAGAGGATGAGGTGCCGCGCGCCTCGGGGCGTCGTGGTTCAATCACACGAACCGCATCGGCACTTTTTATCTCCTTGGCGCCCGCCGTGACCTCTGGGGAGGGATGCGTCAAGTTAGCGCCGCGTCTTGCTGAAAAGTCTTCCGGTTACCAGAAAGAACCCGATCACCATCAGGAGGGTGATGATTCCGGCAGGATAAACCTCAATCGACCGGTGCATGCCACGACTGACCGTAGCAATGAAGAGCGTGGCGACGGCGAGCAGGAGCGAGCAGGGCCACTTCACGTCTGGCCTGACCGGACCCGGGGCACGCACGGCCGTTTCCAGCCAATGCAGATAAGCCAAAGCAAGCCAGACAACTCCGGCAAAAGTGCAGGCGGCATAAAGAACCTCGTAAACTCTGAACTCGTGCTTCCCCAGCAACGACACGGTACTGTGCAGGACGGGCAGGTGTTCCACCAGCCATCCGTTCCCGTGCGTGATAGAATCCAGGAAAATGTGCGTCCACGCACCGATCAGCAACGAGACGACGATAACAAATGGTGAACCGACGGGCCGCAGGCAAAGCGGCCAGAACGCCGGCTGATAACGGGAGGGCAGGATGCGAACCAAGGGCGAACGAACCAGAAAAAGCACCCACAATATCAGCAAGCCCATTGGCAGGCAGAACCCGAAACCGCCGGCCAGCAAGCGATGTGAAAATGTTCCCAAGCGCGCGTGTGCAAAAAGGTAACCAGCGTCCGGACTGAGGCTGCCGACGATCAGCGCCGGAAAACTCAGATACCGCGGGCAAAAACGCCGCAAGGGCAAGACTGCGGCCGGATGAGCCAGTGGATAAGGCATTGCTGGATCGAAATTAGCGTCGAACCCGGTGAACGACCAGCCCGATTTGGAAGCATTGCGCTGGCGAATTGACTCAAATTAAATGTTACCGGGGCCGGGCGGTGGACGAGGCAACTGTCGATACGTACTCAGATTCATGGTTAATGCATCGCCATCTCGTACGGAGCAATCTTGATCGTTTTTCCGTCTGCCAGTCGCACGGTGGCCGGACGGCTGCTGAAGTTAAGCAGGGCGACTTTGCCGTTCTCGAGCACGCTCCAGAAGACGGTGTCGGGCCTTTCCATTTGCAGCGCGGCGCGGGTTTGCGGTCGGAGCGCCGGCGTCTTGAGGAGCAACTCGCGCACGAATTCGGCATAGGAACGCGAAGGGATCAAGTCGCCATGCCAGAGAACCACGCGGCCCTGGCCGGTATCGCCCGCCCGCCATTTCTGGGCAATCGAAGTGTCGCCTTCCACCGTGGACGGATTGCCGCGTGGGTTGGGTGCGAAGACCAAAGTGCCGCCGCTACGCACCCATTGATCCATTCGCTCCAGGACGGGTTTCTCGGTGACCGCACCCCAGAGAAAGAGCAGGACCTTGTAGTGGTCCAACGCGCCGTCCAGAATCATTTGCTCGCCGGCGTAATCAAAATCCACTGCTTCGCGTAGCGTGCGGCCCACGGTGAAAAAGGTCGAGGCCCAGCGGTAGCGGACCAATTCGTCATCCAGTTTCAGCGCGGTGTCGGGGTAGAAGGCGGCCACATCTATGACGGGCTTTGCGCGCTGATCCAGAAATGGTGAATACTTTAGCCAGGCATCCAAGGCTTGGTCGTTGGCGGTCAGATTACCGAGATAATAGAAGAGGTGGACTGCGCCGGTGGTCACGGCGTTGAACAATCGCACCATGACTCCACGTTTGCTGCCGAAACCGCCGGGTTCGTAACCCAGCGGAATGCCGTAAAACCTCGCCGCCGAGGACGCCATGCGGGTGATGGTGAAGTTGTCGGGGAAATCGTCGCCTTCGTTAGTGAGGCGCATACCGCCGTGGACTTTCGCCATGCTGCGCGCCTGATAGCTGTAGTCGGTCCCGATCTGAAGCGGCCCCCAGCCGCCGGACGATTGATGGATGACGATGTTGGGCAGCGCCTGGCGCGACCAACTGGCCCATTGTTCGCACCATTGGCTCATCGCACCCATGTACCAATTGTCGAAGTCGAGCCGCTTGCGGCGCGTGACGGCGGTTTCAGGAAGGAAGGTGTTGATCTGAATAAAATCATCATAGCTGCTATCCCAAGCCGCGTTGAGCGCGGCCACGTCGCCATACTTTTTTTTCAGATGATCGCGGAACGCCGCTTGGGCGAAGTCATCACTGGCCCAATAGCCGATGTGCGTGTGGCCCTCGCGGAACCCGTACCCGGGACCTTTGGCCGGGTATTGAGCTTCACCATAGTCACCGCTCGGCCCAAGCCGGATCCCGAGCAGCGATTTACGGTGGCCATAATGCTTGCCGAATTCAGCGATGAAGAGGCTCGCGTATTCGGTCTGGAACGGTTGGAAAATCGTCTGCGTGTCGTTTGTGAGTCCGTGCTCAAGGCACTTGAAGCCCACGTTATTCGTGGAGTCGTACAGCCATGCGGGCAGGGCGTAACCCGAGCCGGCCAACAACATGGGGAACCATTGCAGGCCGTGCTGCTCGATTTCGTTGAGAATGGCGTCGTAATAACTCCAATCGTAAACGCCGGGCTTGCGCTCGACCCAGCCCCAGCGAACGTAGGTCTCGACGCCGTTGAAGCCGATCGCGCGGACGAGCGGTAAATTATTTTGCAAGCCGGCCAAAGCATCGGCCACGCGATCGGGATTCGCAGCGTCTCCGTAGGCGGAAGTGACGCGCTCAGAGTGGATGGCGAACTTGACGGCAGGTTCGACGAGCGGCGCTGGGTCGAGTTGCGGTTGTTCATCGGTCAGGATTACGGCTCGCAAGTAATCAAGCCCTTCAATCCGCAGACTTTTTGGCGAAGGCGACCGGTCGTAGCTGAAAACGGCGCGACGAATCCGGCCGGTGTTCACCCGCGCAACGCCCCACTGTCGGGTTTCCGGCACGCCCGGCGAAAGAGCGATCAGTCCGTAGCCGCGGTCGAGGAACTCAATGATGAGCCACGACTTTCCAGTTGAGGGCGAGGGCAGCGAAAGGCAGTAGGCTGCGCGCGCGTAGTAATCGCTACTCGGTTTGAGACGGGCGACTTTCCCCGCCTCGACCTGCTCAATGTGCCAGTCGGAATCGGCGGCCCGTTCGAGTTGGATTCCCGCTGCTTTTGGTGACGCCGCCTCCCATCGCGCAATCTCCGCGCCAAAGAGGGTTGAGGTAAGAATCAGGCCAAGCAAGGCGCAGATCGCGGTCGCTGGCATTTGCTTTCTCACTTGAGGTAAAGAGTAGCGTCAGGCGGCGTTGAATCAACGAAAACAATCGGCTCGAGGTGGTATTTGAACCCATCCGGGCTCCGCGCCACCTACAATTTCACGCGCAACTCAATGCCCTCCTTCTGGCGATCTGGGTCGAGCGCGTCAGACGCGTGCGAATTGCAGCCCCGCACAGGGCGGTTTGGCGGATAGTGGGAGAGCACGGGTAACTCTTTATGTGGCTGTCTGCCTTCCGCATAATCTAAATTTCCAGACCGCCAAAGCAGCCATCCAAACCAGAATTGCAGGCAAAAAGGACTGCCCTAAGGAAACGCTGAATAAAGCCGGTT
>PLJQ01000201.1 GCA_003140275.1 Limisphaerales bacterium | reverse complement strand
ATTTTTTCCAGATCGTCGGCCAATTCTTCCGGCGCGGGCTGGCCGGGTTTGGCGGCCAAAAGTGTTTTTTCGTCGCCCGCATCCTCAGGTTCGAATTCCTTGGCCAAATCAGACGTGCCATACTTCAAGAAAAGCATGGCGATGTCTTTGTAACGTTTCAGGTGATGCGGTTTTAAGGACAATTTCATTCTTTTGGGCTGTTTCAGAAAATAAATTTTGCCTCTTTGTTTGAAAATATTACGCGGCGGACCCGAAGTTTTTATCAGGGGTAACTCTAACGCGTTATGTGATTACCTCCGGAATCAACTCACGGGCAGAAAAACGAATTGCACCCTAGGAGTGATTTAGTTGTATTCGATTGCGGAGTCTTCAGTGAAGCGACGGCAACAAGCCACGATGACGGGCTGATTGTGCAACCGTTTCGGGGCATGATGGGCGATGTCCGGTTAGGTTCTCGTGCGGAATCCGCCCATGATATAGATGATAAGGCATATCACCAGAATCAGGCCAATCCCACCGCCGCCGACGAAAGGACCTCCAAAGTAGAACCCGCCGCCGCCGAACAAAAGAAGGAAAACAAGTAAAACGAGTATTAGATTCATAATCACAAAATAACACATCGCTGTAAGGTTCCTATGGGGTATTCACCCCATGGTCTCCATCCTCCAAACAGGTCACGTGAGGTGGACTGGCGAAATGGAAAGATATGCAAAGAGGGACAGCTCAACGCTGTCCCACCTGTAAGCGATTATCGGATTGAACCCAGTCCTATTGGTCCGTCTTTTTCTTTTCCCCGTCCCTACGGCTTCGCCGCTCCTCCTGCATCTTCTGCCACTTCCCGAACTGCTCAGTCGTGAAGATTTCCTTCATCTTCCTGGTTTCCCCGTCCCGGATCGGCTGCATCTTCTCGCGCCTTTGTTCCTGGGGCACGTCGCCGCTATAAAGTTCCTTCATCTTCTTGGAAGTGTCCTCGAGAACGGCTTTGACTTTCGGCTTCTGCTCATCGGTCAGACTGAGGTCGGTAGTCATTTTTTCCAACTGCTGCTCGACCGTCGGGCGCCCGCCACCTTTACCGCCTTTTTTCCCACCCTGGTCTTGTTGCGCATCGGCCGTGATGCTGCACGCCACCAAGCCGCCGAGAACCAAGGCGGCAACTAAACTAAGCTTTTTCATTTTTATGTACTTTCTGTTGGTTGTTAATTCGATGATCAGCCGTCGCATGATAATACGGCGGTTGATTAGTCGTCCCATCATTACAAGCCTTCTACATTTTGAGTCAGGCCGCTATGGGGTGTTCACCCTATAGACGAAAACCCAACCTGCGGCGTCCTGAATACGGCAACTCAACTGCCCAAGACCCAAATGCCCTCTATCTGCGCCACACATTCGAGAATCCTTCATATCAGCGTAATTACCCGCACGCTGAGGTCATTGATTGAAAAACGCGCCGGTTCTTTGAGCTTCGCCGACACTTCGGGAATGAATCCCATCGCAAAAGCCCAACGCGAAGCCAAGTCGGAGCAGCAGGCGGAGTTGCTAAGAGCTTTATTTCAACGCAATGGGGTAGTGTTCCCAACACTTGCCATTTGGTTTCCCTTTCAACGACGTTCGCTGGCGCGAATCGCAGTCTCAAGCCCGCCACAGGTTTGTTTCCCCGAAAGAGATGTTCACATCGTGAATTGTGGTCTTGTCGTTGAATCAGAGCACTAACGACCGATGAGAGATTACTTTGGTGAAACTCCAGATTACTCGGCCTGCCGCAGGCGGGCGAACGCCAGACCCGGACGATCCACTCGAAACTGCACCAGGCGACGGTGATCGACTTCCGTGACGTACACCGTGCGTCCATCCGACCCGCCAAAACAAAGATTGCTCGGCTTCGAACCAAGCACGTCCACTTCCTGCAACACTTTTCCGCCCGGCGAGAGTTTGACGACCGTGCCTTTGCCGTGGCGCGTGATGTAAAGATTGCCGTCCACGTCGCAACGCATCCCATCGAAGCCGTGCGTGTCGAATTTCTTCAGCAGCCGTTTGTGGCTAAGCGATCCGTCTGGCTCGATGGTGAATGCCCAGACATTGCGTTGCACGCTCTCGTTGACGTAAAGGGTTTTTCCATTTGGGCTGACCTCGATGCCGTTGCTGGTGCCCATGTTCGTCGCCACCAAACTTAGCTTGCCAGTAAGGCTCGCCAGCCACACCTGGCCCGTCCCCTCCTTCCAATTCGGATCGCTCGCGTAAAGATCGCCCGTCGGTGCCAGTGCCAGGTCGTTCGGCTGGTTCATCCGGTCATCATGCACCAGCACGGATATAGCGCGCGACTTGGGATCGATGCGCAGAATGTTGTGGCCCACATAATCGGCAACATACATCGTTCCGTCCCGGCCAAAGACGATGCCGTTCCCCGTGCTTTTACCGGGGAACTCCACGAAAACTTCAGCCTTTCCGTCGGGTGTGACCTGGCCGATGGTTTGTTCCCGCGCGAAATTGACGGCGTAAATATTCCCCTGGGCGTCACAAGCCGGACCCTCGATTCCGGCGGTAAAGGAATTCTCGGTGGTTAGCGGTCGGGCCACAAACAAGGCTTCGTCGGTGGCCTGGACATTTCCATTTGGCCAACCACCGAGGATCAACAGGTTGGATACGGTCATCACCGATTTCCAACGGCAGTTCATGAGACTCATAGGAGTCAATCGTTTGGAATTGTCAGCAAAGAAGTGGCCGTACGACGTGTCACCTACTTCACACGGGCGAATTTGTGGAGGTGACCAAACTTGCTCCACTCCGAAACTATGAGGTTGCCGTCTTTGTCGATCGAAGCGCCGTGCGGCGAGTTGCAGATGCCGTCCTTCCACTGGTCTTGGGGCAGGCCGAAGTTAGCGCGCTGCTTCTCATCGGGATTGTCGCCGACTTGCGCGACGATCTGACCGTCCTTGTCCAAAACGGTGACCCGGCCCTGCAACTCTGGAAACACCGCGTAATTGCCCCGGATATGCACGGCGGCGGGCATCCGCAGGTTTTTCTGGATGACGCGGATGAAGTTGCCATCAAGGTCCCAATATTCCACGCGATTATTGTTGCGATTGCAAACGAGCAAGAGCGGCTTCTTCAACCGCGTATCCAGTGCAATGCCGTGACAGGTCTTGAACTTTCCCTCCTCCTCGCCCGGGCCGCCGAAGGCTTTCACGAACTTGCGGTTCTTATCGAATTTAAGGACGTAATTTGACCCGTAGCCATCGGCGATGAAAATAGAACCATCAGGCGCGACGGTCACGGCGCAGGGGTTGAATCCTTTCTCGTCCTTGTAGATTCCCGCCTCCGGCGGAAAATGTATCGCCCACTCCGTTTTGCCATCGAGCGTGAGTTTCAAGACTTCGTGGTCGCTCGGGCGCGCGCCATAGATGTATTCCACACCTTTTTCTTTGCGCATTTCCAGGCCGTGAATGCGCGTCGGACCGACGGCGCGCAAGAACTTGCCCTTGGGCGAATAGACCACAATGCCGCGCTCCGTGTCGGTGGTGACATAAATATTGCCCGCCTTGTCAAGCACCACGCCGCCATGGCAAGGGCCAAGCGACTTGTGGTCGGGATTCTCTTCGAAGTAATTGGGGGCGATTGAATACTTGAGTTCGGCGGCAAAAGTCGTGGTGGTTATGAGGGCGAAAATGCCCAGCAGGGTTGGTGCGATACGATTCATGTGTTCTCCTTATTTGGTCGTGATTTTTAAGTGTGGCGAGAAGGTAAAACTCACCGTCACAATTTGCAATGACAGAATTTTTCCGGGGCGTGCAAATGCCGGTTAGGGCTCACCAATCACGGTTAAATCTTCAAAGTCACCGGGGATGGTTGCTGTCGTTTACTTTAACAACGACGCCAATGCCTCTTGCATGGCATCCGTCCAGATTTGATAACCCTTGTCGTTGGGATGCAGAAAGTCGGGCATGACTTCCTTGGACATCGTGCCGTCCGGCTCCAAGAACTTTTCACCAATGTCCAGGTACTTTACGTGTCTGCCGTCGTCGAGCTTGGCGATGCTGGAGTTGATCTCTTTGATTTTGACCCGGTTGGGCGTGTTCGGTTGGCCGTCACGCGGGAAAACGCCCAGCAGCAAAACCTTGCTGTCTGGAAGCCGGATACGGAATTCTTTAATGATGGCGGTAATGCCTTCGACGATTTCTGGAGCAGAGTTGTTGCGCGCGTTGTTCGTGCCGATCATCAATACGATGACCTTCGGTTTGATGCCCTCGAGTTCGCCGTTTTGCAGACGCCACAGCACGTGTTCGGTCCGATCGCCGGAGATGCCGAAGTCCGCCGCTTTGAGCGGGACGTAACGCNNCGCCAGCCATCGGTAATCGAGTCACCGACAAACAAAATCTCGACGCCGCCCTCTTTTGCCTGCGCCACAAATCCCTCGTGCCGTTTGAGCCAGCTGGCCTCGCGTGGTACGGGTTTGATGGCGGTGTTGCCCGCGGAGGCAGATTGTGGATCGGCGGCGAACGTTGTCCAGGTGAGGAGTCCGCCAAGCGCAAAGCTTAATGATAACAATTGTGCGGTTGAGATTTTCTTCATGCGGCTTTTCTAAGTCACAACTTTGGAAATGACAATCTTCTTCTTGGCAGCCAGGCGGGAGATGTTATGTCGCGGTGCGAGCAAAACCGGACGAGTGGTGTTCCGATTGGGTACTAACCGCAGGAAACAGCCTTCGGTGGCGTTCCGTTTTCGGCAGTTTACCCAGAGTGCGGACTTCCCGGTAAAACTTCTCAAGGTCGCCGTTGTTTTGTTGCAAAAGCCGTTGGAATGTCGGCACCATATCGTAGTAGGTGGCCACGGTGTTCAGTTGCGCGTTGTTCACTGCTTGCGTGAACCAGTTGTCGTAGTCATTGAAACCACTCCATTGCGCTTTCAGTTGGTCGTAGTTGCTCCGTAACCGGCCAATGATGATTTCCTTTTGTTGGCGTTTCCCGGCTGTGGACATTGACCCGTTGGTTGTCGCTCTGGATTTTTCTTCGCCGTAAAGCGATTCAAGCTCGCGCCGGGTTGCTTGAATCAATTGCACGAATTGCTCATTGCGTCGAAGCGCGAGCTGGTATTTTTCCAGAGCTGCGGAATTGCCAGATGCCAGCAGCCAGCGCCGCACTCCCTCTTGTCCCACCGTCGTGGCGAACGCTTCGTTGAAATCCGTGTCGCCGCGGACAAATTCCCGTTGATGTGCCAGTTCATGAAAAATGGTTTCCGCCAGTTCCGGTTCGCTGTGGTTGATGAACGTGTTCAGGACCAGGTCTTTGAACCAACCAAGCGTGGAATAGGCTTCCACTCCGTCCACAAAAACATCAAAACCCTTCCCGGCCAGCCTCTCCGCATAGCGTTTGGCATCGGGTTCGGAAAAATAGCCGCGATACTTGAGGCTGCCGACCACCGGATACCACCACGTTTTGGGTTGCAACAAAAATTCCGGTGCGGCGTGAACGTTCCACACGATGTAGCGGCGATGGAGATCGACATAACTCTGATAATGGCCATTGACCGGCAGTTTGAGTTCTGTCGCCGCGAACTCGCGGAGCTTGTGGATCAACTGGAATTTTTCTTTAAGCGACACCGGCGTTTGCGGGTCGGCGATTAATTCGCTCATGGGCTGCCGATGTTTCAGAACCTGGTATTGGCCTTGGATCGCTTGCTTGTAGTAGCCTACGGTCTGGCAACCCGTCAGTCCTGTCGCCAGCAGCAGCAGGGGTAACCGAGTCATGACAAACTCTTTGAACGACTCATCAACCATGTCGCTTTGGAGAATGTCGCCAACGCACGATGAAAACCATCATTCTTTTGGATGGTCACCGAAGGGAGACTTTTACTGCGAACTCAACAAAGTTCACGGTGGACCTGACCCAGTCCGAAGCTGGCTTAAGGCGGAAGCTGAGGCCGCCGTGGCTGAACCGGCTCCAAGCCGAAAGCTTTTAATTACCTCCAGCCACCGCGAACGAATACATGGGCGCCGTTGCGATAAACGTAACGATGCGGCACCCAAACAGCGCCTCGATGCGGTGGGCGTCCCCAATGGCCGCGTTCCCAAACCCAATGATCGTGCCAAACCCACCCGCCGCCAAGCCAAATAAAACCTGGGCTGGGAGCAATCGTGATGGTTTCCACCACCGGCGGCGGCGGAGCTTCGGTGACGACGACTTCCTGCTCGGCTACCACCGGTGCGCCGGGCGGTGGTTGACGATAGACCACCCGCTCGCGGTAAACGCAACCCGTCAGCAAGAGCGAAGCTACCGATGCCAGGAAAATTGGTTTAAGCAACACTGTTTTTTTCATAGGTACCAGTTGAGACTGACTTACAGGTTCACGTATTCAATCAAAAATGGCAGGCCGACACCACCCCGATATCATGGGCGCTAATCGCGTCGATCCAGCCTTGGAGAACGGCCTTGGGCGATTCGTGTGCCCTCTCTTTACCAACGATAACGGGAGTGAATGAATGATGCAATGCTTGGAGTGCGCCGCGTCCCATTGGGCAGCAGAATCGAAGGCAAAGGAGGCGGGTTGACGGGCCTGGCACGGCCAAGTCTCCTACAACGGGACCGTTATTCCCGCAAATAACAGCGGGTGTTGTTTCATCTCGAAGCCAACATGCACGAGGCCTCCACTCTTAAACTCTTTGATGAGTTTAAGCACGAGTCCTTTCTCTTCGGCGTGCTGACCAAACTGGTATGAGGTGCCGGCATCGAATGAAAATCCATGCGCCAGCGGCACGGACAGCGCCAGTTCAAAACAATGATCGGCAAACGAGCGGTAGTAATAGCGCGCGTTGGCCAGCAAAAACACCCGGTCGCCGTCCTTGAAACCCATGCTCAAGAATCCGTAGGGATTCGTCCTGAACGGGCGAATGCCGTAGTTCACGGTCTGGCTGGTTGACAAACGCTCCCACCAGGATCGTTCCGCGGCCCGGTACGACAGGTCCAGCGGCAAAACCGCTTCCTCTTGAACGTTGCCCAACGAGTTCAGGAGAATATCGGTCCAGAAACTTTGATGGTCTTTGAGCCACAGCATGAGTGGCAGTTCCAGCGCTCCTTCACGGAGACTGTCCACGACCGACTTCGAAAGCGCGTGGCGGGCAGTGTCGGGAATGATCTCGCGGATCTGCTGCGAGTCCCGGTCAGCCAGTTTCAGGCTCCAATTCAAGGCGCTGAACGGGCTAAAATTATCCGCAAAGACTTCGTCGGCGCGTCCGTCGAACGTAACCTTGAAACGTTCCCAGAACGCAGTGGGTTCCTCCGGAGGTGATTCAATCGATGCGGCGAAACGGCTGTATTGAAGGCTCACCCCTTGGTCGGCGGCCTGCGCTTCAACCACGACTGCCACCGAGAATAAGACGAGCAAATGGGATGCGGCGCTTACCAAAGTCGATCTGCGCTTGTGACGACTGGCCGCCGATCGGATGTTGGAGGCCCTGGAAATTTGGTTTTGACCGCAAACGAATCCGGCGCCGTCCAACCACCGACTGGGAAAGACGACTTCTACAATCCCGTTTCGTTTCGATCTGAACAACTTCATCGCGTCACCATTTCTCTTACAGCAGCACTAGCAACTACCGTACCCTCGGCCATCTTTGGCTTTTTCGCAAGTGACGGCGGTTAGAAATCGGAGAGCAACATGACTTTGCGGGACCAAATTTACTTTTTGCTGACGACCTCTTTAATTGGCGAACCGTCAGCATTTGTGTCCTTCTGAAACAACGTCTCTTTGGCGATAAGCACGACCTTGACGCTCGCGAGCGCCCGCGCATTCAGCGGCCGGCTGTGAACGCGCACGTCGAATTCGGTGCGCAGACGGGTGAGAACCTCCTTGTATGTGCCGTCGGGCAAGTAACGCGCTTCGCCGACGGCGTTAAAGTAGCGGCTGTAGAGGAGGACAGGTTTATTCGCCGGCGAATCGGCGGCGGCCAAATCGGCAACTCCCGTGGCCAGCGGAAATAAAGCAGCCAGCAAGTTGACGGCTGTGAAAAGGTGCGGCTTCATGCGGACACTTCTACATCGACTGACATGTCCTAAGCAATCGCCGGTTGAGTATCACGCTTTTGGTTCAAATGCGACCTCTAATTCGATTGTACCGGCCACACAATCCTGATCTGGAACAATTTGAGTTTAATTCCTCAACGTTCGTGCGTTGTTCCCGGCTAATTGGCGTATTTGTCCAAAAAATGTTCGAGCCTTTTGGCGTTGAGAGAATGGGGATTGCCCTCGAAGCGGACAATGCCTTTGGGATCGATCAAAATACAATGAGGAATTGCCGTGATGTTCAGAGTACGGCCCATGCGGTTCTGAGTATCGATGGCAACCGAATAGTCGATTTTTGGCGAGGTCATATTGCGAACGGCCTGTTCAGTTTCATCGCTGACGCCGACGACAACGAGGCGGTCATTGTATTTTGCATGAAACGCATTGAGGCTGGGAATGGACGCCCGACATGGGCCACACCATGTGGCCCAAAAATCAATCAACATGAATTTGCCGGCGGTCACCGGTGCCTCAGTGAACCATTTCTCCATGACAAATTGTGGCGCCGGCTGTCCACGGACCGAACGCGCCTTAATTTGCGGTGCAACATAATCTTCTTCATTCGCGGCTGGAGTGGGCAGCTCTTCCGCCACAGGCACTTTGGGCGTTGGCGGTTTGGCCTTTGCAAGCTTTTCCCGATACTCAGCATTGGCTTGGGCTTGCTCCTTTTCCGCCGCAGTCGCTTTGTCTGCATCATAGTGAAAATGCTGTTGCAAATCAGGAGTCAGTTTTTTCAACTTTGCGGTGCCAATGCCCTGCGAGTGAGTGAAATAAATATCTGTGGTCGTGACCCTGGTCACGGTCACATCGGTAAAGACATCACCGTTTACCTCGAGCAACGGCAACTTCTCATCAGCCAGCGCCGTCAATGCGGTGATAAAGAAGAGAATTGTGATTTTGAGGAACATGATTCTTTTATATGCAAGTTTGTTGCGCCCGCGTCAATAAATTGCGGTAGAATTTAATCCTATCGTCGCCCCTTGTTTAAGTCACCCTGCGGCGTTTGCAGGGCCGGATCTCGTTTCAAACCCTGCTTGCGCCATGACGGCTGATGAAAGAAGATCGTTGCATGCGGTCTCGATGCTTTTTGAATTTGCTACGCGCTGCGTTTCGTGTCGTCGTAGCTCTCTTCATCGTGGGAGAGGCGTGGCTGCTGGCCGCCGAGCGTCAGAACCTACCCGAACGCAGATTCCTGTATGTTGCCACGCCCGGCATTCGCGACTATCTGGAATACGGCGGGCACGGCGTGTTGGTATTCGACATCAACGACGGCCACAAGTTCGTGAAGCGCATTCCGTCGGCGGGCTTGAACGAGCAGGGCCGGCCCCTCAATGTCAAAGGGATTTGCGCGAACGCGGCGACCCAACGCATTTACATCAGCACCACCCGAACCCTGACCTGCCTCGATCTCGTCACTGAAAAAATTCTTTGGGAAAAGCCCTACCCCGGCGGTTGCGACCGCATGTCCATTTCCCCGGATGGAAAGGTGATTTACCAACCGTCGCTTGAAGGCCCGCACTGGCACATNNTGGACGCGCTCAACGGCGGGATCATTGCGAAAATCACTCCGAATTCCGGAGCGCACAACACCGTTTATGGACTCGACGGCCGGCGGGCTTATCTTGCCGGCCTGCGGTCGCCATCGCTCACCGTGGCCGACACCTCCACACACAAGGCGCTGAAAAGCGTTGGCCCGTTTGGCCAATTCATCCGGCCGTTCACGATCAATGGCCGTCAGACGCTCTGCTTTGTGAACGTGAACGAATTGTTGGGCTTCGAAATCGGCGATTTGAAGACCGGTCAGAGGCTCCACCGCGTGGAGGTCGCGGGCTTCGAGAAGGGGCCGGTGAAACGGCACGGTTGCCCCAGCCACGGCATCGGACTGACGCCCGATGAAAAGGAACTCTGGATCGCCGACGCGCACAACCGCCGCCTGCACCTCTTCGACAACGCGGTGATGCCGCCGAAACAAGTGGCGAGCATCGAGGTGCGCGATGAACCGGGTTGGATCACCTTCAGCCTCGACGGGCGTTACGCGTACCCGTCAACGGCGACGTGATCGAGGTGAAGACACGCAAAATCGTTGCCGGCCTGACCGACGAAAACGGGGCCGCCGTGCAAAGCGAGAAACTGCTGGAGCTTGATTTCACCGACAATCGCCCTGTGCGAGCGGGCGATCAGTTTGGCTTGGGCCGCAAGGTCGAACCTTGACGGGCGACGCAGCCGGCGCAGCCAGCACGACTTCAACGTTCGTCCTCGACGAAACTCACTTTCCTGAGGTCGTCGGTCCGACGGACCCGTGCGCGATTCATCCGTGACGCTGCAAATATAAGCACAGGCGACAGGCTGAATAAACCGGACAGGAGATTTCCCAAAAGCGTCTGGTCATACGACTTGTAGAACCGATTCCGTCAGCGTGGTTCGTCGTCATGCTCCGACAATCGGGCGAAATAAAAACAGCCAGATGCAACGAGGGCTGCCGCCGCTACGATGATGGTTGCCTGTGTGCCAGGGCGTTTCAGGTCATCAAGGAAATCGTCAATCATGAGGCCCATCTTGCCGTAAAGAACTCCCATCTGCCGCGACTCAGGCTTGTTATATCCCGCCATTGAAGGGTCATCTGTAAAATCCGCAGCCCGAGTGCCCATCCAATAAACCAAACACGCGCTGCCAATTCCCAGTACCAGCACGATGATGCCAATGATCCTGAGTCGCGCACGGTGCTTCGATGATGAATCCGGACCGGGTGTTTTATTGTTCACAGTTACATGGCAAAGCGTTCTAAGGCCGGATAAGATTTACAGGTTTTTCGGGATGACGACTACAGAATCCTGTTCATCTTATTAATCCTGCCTAAACCCGCCGAACATCGTCCTGACACGCAACTCCGGCAACGCGCTCAACGGGTTGAGAAGAAATTCTTTGAAGGAGTTGTCTGGCGAATTAGTTCCCACCTTTTTTATTATTACATGGTCGACAAAGAATTTGAAGATTTGCCCATGTAGTAAGACCGTGCGCACTCCAGGCGACGATGTGGTCAGCTTCGAGTGTCCGAAGACCGGCAAGACCACGGAAAGTTTTTAAACAAATTGGACATGTTACCGGCGCGTTTTTGAATCAATG
>PLJQ01000117.1:10445-30006 GCA_003140275.1 Limisphaerales bacterium | reverse complement strand
ATCAGGTCGATGATGGCTTTGATGTCCTTTAAGTCCACGATCCAGTTTTGGTTAACAATTCAACTGCTTGCGTTGGTTTCCAATAATGTTCTTCCTAAGCAAAAAAACAGCAGCCGAACTTCGGCCCTGCTTGACTGCCTATTTCAATCGATTGCGAAGCTAAACAGGAACTAAAAAGGCGTCAAGTGATAAAATCACCACGTTAAAAATGCCAAAAATCACGTCAAAACGGCATTTTATCGCCGAAATTCACTTCTCGTTAACATTAACGGCCGCCTCAACCGCCAAAACGTAGGAATTTGCCCCAAACCCGGCAATCTGACCACGACAAACAGGTGCAATCAGGGACTTATGGCGGAATTTCTCCCTCGCTTGAGTGTTCGATAAATGAATCTCAATGGTCGGCACGCCGGTCGCGCCAATGGCATCCCGGAGGGCGATGCTCGTATGGGTATAGGCCGCCGCGTTCAGAACAATAACATCGAACCTGCCCTTGGCCTGCTGTACCCACGCGACCAGTTCCCCTTCCAAATTCGACTGGCGGAACTCAACTTCCGCACCCAGTTCGGCAGCCCGTTCCCGGACTTTCACCTCAATTTCAGCCAGCGTAATGTGTCCATAGATTTCCGGTTCGCGCTGACCCAGCATATTTAAGTTTGGGCCATTTAAGAACAAGAGCTTCATTTTCAAGGCGGGAGATTACCCGGCTGGCGGCCAATTGTCGATTTGATTTCCAGTCCGGTTCAAAAGCCAGCCAAACAGACTGAAAGCTGGCCAAGCCAATGCCGGGATATACAGTCCAAACTCAACCAAACCTTGCAAACTCCAACCGAGCAACCCTAGAAATCCCGCGAAGGGAAGTGGGTCTTTCAATTGCCATACCTGCCGGCCGAGTGTCACGAGCAACAGTCCAAACCAAGCAGCGTAGCTGACTCCACCAACGATCCCGGAATCAGAAAACTGTTCCAAGTAGTCGTTGTGCGCGAGTCGCGCCATCTCGGCATTCGATGACTTAAGCTGCGCATAGGGCCGCTGAAAGGTGCCCGGGCCTGTACCAAGGACAGGATATTCCGCAGTAATCCGCGCCGCTGCTCGCCAGTAGTCAAACCGTGCGCCAACACTTGTCGCGCCCGCAGCAAAGTAGCCTTGAAACCGAAACGCAAACACCGCCAGCCCCACTGCCGCCATCGTGACAAGTGCCATCCCCTTCCACCGGTTCGACCAGTTGAGCCGGAACACCGACACACCGCCGAGCGCCAGCGCAATCAGCCAACCCGACTTCGATCCGGTCCAAAACAACCCGCCTCCGCCCAGCAGAAGCGTCAGCGCAATGACGACTGTTTTGGTAAGCCGGCGGAATTGCCGCGGACTATTCACTGCCAGCGCGATGGAAAGCGGCCACAGCAGGAGCACGACCCCAGCCAGTGCGTTGGGATACATGAGCGTGCCGTGAACGCGCCCCTTCTCATATTTCGCGATAATCGCCGGATTCGCCATCTCCATTCCGTTCGCGGTGATGATGAATCCTTCACGCTTCATCTGCTGTAAAACTGCGGGCGGAAAGTTCGTCCAGCCTGCGCGTTCGCCTTCGAGCAGGACTTGGCGCTCATGTGGAAACTCGAACAGCCGCTGATTCGCTGCACGCACGAGGCAAAACGTGAATGCGGACAGCACACCGACCAACAGCCAGTGCAGCGCGCGTTTCTGTCCCAACCCCAGCGCACCGAGGAAGTAACAGGCAAGACATCCCGCAAATTGCCACAGCGTAGCCTCCGTGAGTATGTGATCCACCGTCTGCGTGGCGGAAACGAGTTGCCACACAAACCATGCCGTCGGCAGCACCCACAACCAACATACACCTGGCCAGCGCGGCTTTTTCTTGATTGCCAGCCATACGCCTGGCAACACCAGCAGCGCCAGCAGCCAGTTGCCCCAGTGCGTAGGCCAAGCGTCGGTCCACACCTCGGAAAGCGATGCAGGTGGAACGATCTTCGCGTCCAGAATGACGGGGTTTCCTAATTTGACAATCGCCAATCCAAGGAACAGTCCAAACACGAGTGCGTAAAGCTCCTGCGCATTGAGATAATATCGTGGCGCGTTTGCGGTAGTCGGACTCACAACTTGAGTTTCAGCAAACCAACTTCCAACACCAATGCTTCCTGCACATTCGTTCCGAGCAATCGTTGAGTTTGCTCGAGGACTTGCAGGTTTTCCATCGCCTGGCCTGCCGGAATCCTCTGCGCTACTTGCCGGGCGCTGGCCATCCCCGGAAAATTCAAAAGCTCGTTCACCCGCATCGATTGCGACTCCGCGCTTTTGACCCCAGGCCGCTGACCTCTGATTTCCGGCCCAAGCGCCAACGTTTGCAGCCAGACATCGCGCAACCACCATTGCAGCCCCAGAAGCAAATCCGCCCGTCGCCGACGATACTCGGCCTCAATCGCCGCCACCAATTCCTCCTCCCACTTCTCCCGCAATTCCGGTTCTACCTCAAGGTAACGCGCCAGTGGCGAACGCGCCGTCAGCGCCTTTTCTATCTCCGCCTTTAGCCCGCCCAGCTTTTTCAGCAAGACTCCGAGCAAGCGATACCTCCCGATTAACCCTTTCTGCTCCATGGCAGCGCTCTCACTGAATTCCGTGAGCCACGCCGTTTGGGCAGCATCCAATATGCGACCGCTTTCGCCCGCAAAATTTAACCGCAAACAACGCGAAAGAATCGTCTCCAATATTCGTTGCGGCTCCGTTGTAAGCAAAATCAAAATTGATTTCGGCGGCGGCTCCTCCAGCGTTTTCAAGAACGCATTCGCCGACTGCATATTCAACCGGTCCGCTGCAACGATCACCGCCACCTTGTATTCCGCCTCGGTTGGCTTGAGATGAATCTCCTGCATCAGGTCGCGCATCTGGTCGATGGTAATGACCCGTGATTTCGATTCCGGACGCACCCAATGAACGTCCGCGTGGTTATCGTGATCGATCTTCCGGCAGCTCAGACACTGGTCACAACTATCAATCGCCGGCCCGTGGGATTTGCTCCGCATTGGTTGGTGACAATTCAAAGTTTTGGCGAGCACACGGGCCAGTGCCTCCAACTCCCCAAGTTGATGGCCGGTAAAAAGATAAGCATGCGCCAAACGCCCGCGCTCCAGACTGCGCTGCAACAACTGCACCACTTGTTCCTGTTCGGGAAAATCTTTGAATGCCATCACCGTTCTTATAATCGCCCCGCGCAAAGAACGTAACAAAAAATTCCTGCCGTCCTCAGCCGTCGCCCTCGCAACACTGCTCCTTCAAAGACTGCTCTGCGCGCGACTCAAAATAATTTCCAGCAATAACCTTGCATGGACTCTGCGTCTGCTTGTTTCATGGCCATTTCACTGGATTTCTGGAAAACATCGTGAGCAACACAACCACGAAAGAAACGCCTAAAGCGGCGTTGGACCGCGCGCGGCAGAAAGCCTATTGGCGGATGCTCCCGCTGCTATTCCTCTGTTACGTCATCGCTTACGTGGACCGGTCCAATGTGGCCATCGCCAAGTTGACGATGACCAGAACCTTGCCCGGCTTCGACAACGCGGTCTTCGGTTTCGGCGCGGGTGTGTTCTTCGCCGGCTACTTCCTGCTCGAAATTCCCGGCACGTTGATCGTCGAGCAATGGAGCGCCCGCAAATGGATTTGCCGGATCATGATCACGTGGGGCATCATGGCGGCGCTCACCGCGGTGGTGAAAACGCCTTCCCAGTTTTACCTCGTCCGATTTCTACTCGGACTGGCCGAGGCCGGATTTTTTCCGGGCGTGATTGTGTATCTGACGCATTGGTTTCCCAGCCGCGACCGTGCGCGCGCCTTGGCCTGCTTCTTCGTGGCCACACCGATCGCTCAGATCGTCAGCCCAAAAATCTCCAATGTCCTGTTGAAAATCGGCACTGATGAAATGATCAACGGCGTGTCCGTTCACCACCCGGAACTGTGGGGACTCGAAGGGTGGCAATGGATTTACATCTTCTGGGGCATCCCGGCCGTGCTGCTTGGGGTGGTTGTCCTCTTTGCGTTGACGGACCGGCCGCGTCACGCCAGATGGCTTGCGCCCGGGGAACGTGACGCACTCGAAGCGGAACTCGAACGCGAGAAGAAACTTCAGCACACCGGTCGTCGCCTGACCTTGTTGGAGGCCCTGCGTCATCCCAAAGTCTTGCTTCTGGCCGCCGCGTATTTCTGTATTGTGACCGGCAGCTACGGCGTGGAGTTTTTCATGCCGAGCATCCTGGAAAGATGGTATTCGCTAAAATTCAATGCCCTGACCTGGCTGGTCACTCTGCCGCCGTTGCTCGCCCTCTTCAGTCAACTTTTTGTGGGTTGGAATTCGGATCGCGCCGAGGAGCGGTGTCTTCACGTCGTGGTGCCAATCACATTGGGGGCCGTGGGCCTGGCGCTGACGCCGCTCACCCGCGGACATTTGTTTCTCACCGTCGCTTGTTTCATGGTGGCCGTTGCGGGGTTCAAGGCCTATCTGCCCGCCTTCTGGTCGTTGCCGAGCCTTTTCCTGACCGAAGCCGCCGCCGCAGGCAGCATCGGCCTCATCAACTCCATTGGAAACCTGGGTGGTTTCCTGGGTCCCTATGTTATTGGCAACGCCGAGACCGTGACCGGCTCGTTCGTCGGCGGCATCTACTTTCTCTCCGTATCCATGCTGGTTTCGGCGACCCTCATCTTCTGCTTGAGGCTGGGGCGAAAGGAACCGCGGAGTTGAACTGTAAAGGGGCGGCGTAGCACCAACCCGCTATTTCAAATTCGCGCAGAGCGGCGTACCTTCGTCCCCGAATGTGAATTCTTCTCACGCCTCAAGCGCTCAAATCTTCCATCCCGCTGAAGAACGAAATCTCCGGCTTGCCGACAACACCGCCTTCTTTCATGCGCTTGCGGAGTTCCGGCGACTTCATGAATTTCTGCATCCGGGCCGCGTTGTCCCACTCACACCATACCATCAGGTCGTTCGGATTACGGCTGTTGCGACAGACGTAAAAACATTTTTCACCCGATGCCTTGCGCCAGGCCTTGGCGGCATTGACGACGCGCTTCCACTTGGCGTAATTGGCGATTTTGTGACTGATCATGACGTATGACATGCGATACCTTTCTACTGATTGTTTAGTTTGTTACACGACCTTTTCCCGGCGGCAAACACGCCGTCCCGGAAGGTGACGACAGAGAGGTTAAGCCGTTCGACACGCGGTGTCGAACAGAAGTTCAATCAGAATCTCGCGTTTCAATTCAGAGTTCAGGCCGCTCACGCTCAGGGATAGCTGGTTGAAACTGGAAAGAGAGAGCCGCACTTGCGGTTTCCAGCGTTCCACCAACGCGAGAATTACTACTTGGGCGACGCTTTGATTTCTCCAATCATCTTCGCCAACCGCCGCCCGTATTCGACGTAGTTGGCACACATCGCCTCGTCGTTGCTGGCCTTGGAGTTGGCATCGTGGAAGACAACGACCATGTGCGGTTCAATGCTGATGCCCGCGTCGTAGCCGCGCGCGACAGCATCACCGAGAATGTCGTGCATGCGGCCCTGACCTTCGCCGGGCCAATTGTAGTCGGCGTCGTTCTTGGCCTGATTCCACGTGGCGTCTTTGACGTGGATATGGACAACGTGGTCGCGGACGTGTTCCCAAAATTCCCACGGGTCCTGCTTCGACCACGGTTTGGCTTTGCTGCGGTCAGGATTGAAAACCGGGTTGGCGGTGTCGAACACCCACTTGAGGCCGGGAACTTTGTCGAGCAACTCCAGCGCATGTTGCCAGCTCATGCCGCCGTAGTTCATGCAATTCTCGTGAACGGGCTGCAGGCCCGCATCGCGGAACATGTTCGTCACGTCCCTCACGCGGCGGAAAACTTCCGGCGGCGTTTTGAACTCATCATCGCCGGGCTTGAAACTCATCACGCGGACGAATTTTGTTCCCAGGCATTTCATGCGCGGAATCGCGCGCTTGACTTCGGCGAGCGTCACTTCGAATGGCGTCTCGACGGTCTTCTGCCAGTTCATGATCGTCGAGCCGAAGCAATAGACGCCAATGCCGGCGTCCTTAAGTTTGCGTTCGACAATGGCGAATGCATCGTCAGGAATGTTGTGGAGGTTGTCCTTCTTGAAGCCCGGCGTTTCCACGTTCCGCATCTCGATGAACTTCCAGCCCAGTTCCTTCGTGGCCTTAATCTGGCCGTCAATCGTGTTCGCGCCTTCGTCGCCGATGCCTGTTAATATCATAGTCCTGATCTTTAGACACGAATTGCACTAATTAACACGAATTTGTTTTTTGAAAGAAACCATCGCCCGCTTTCCAGTTTCGTCACCCGCTCCAATCATCTCGTCAATTCGTGAGAATTCATGAAAGACGTGTCCATTTGTTCCTAACGGTGAAACGATTTTGTAAAATCTTCGTTTGCTGCTTCCACGACTTTCTTCTCCAGCTTCGATCCGGCGATCAACTGTTTCAATTTCTTTTCGTAGGCCGCGCTATCCATCGGCAGTTTCACGGTTTCACCAATTAAAGAGGAGTACAACATCACGTTCGCCAACTCAACGGAATGAATGCCGTCCGCGCCGGGCACAATCAACGCCGCGTCGTCGAGGACGGCATCGATGAAATTCTGCATCAATGTCGCGTGCGGTGCGGCGGAATTTTCAAATGGAATCTCGACGTTCCAAACGTCCGGCTTGAGAAAGCCCGCCCTTGAAGTCTTGCTGAATTGGATCATGTCCACTTCGTTGCGCGTGAACGTCAGCTTGTCCTTTTCCAACACGACTTTGCCGCGCGTGCCGGCGATTTCGAATCGGTTTGCACCCGGAGATTCGCCGGTCGAAGTGATGAACACGCCAGCCGCCCCGTTTGGATACTCAAGGTAGGCGGTCACATTGTCTTCCACCTCGATGTTGTGGTAGCGGCCCAATTGGCAGAAGCCGCGCACGCTGGACGGCATCCCGCAAAGCCATTGCAGCGTGTCGAGGTTGTGCAGGCATTGATTTAGGAGCACACCGCCGCCCTCGCCTTTCCACGTCGCGCGCCAGCCGCCACTGGAATAGTAAGCTTCCGTGCGATACCAGTCGGTAATGATCCAACTCAAGCGAACGATATCGCCTAGTTCGCCGTTTTGAATGAGCTTTTGAATTTTCAAATAGCGCGGCTCGGTGCGCAATTGAAACATGGCGGCAAAGACCAGTTTCTTGTTTTTTTTGTGGGCGGCGATCAAGCGTTCGGCATCGGCCTTGTGAGCGGCAATCGGTTTCTCCGACATCAGGTGCAGACCGGCTTCCAACGCAGCGATGCCGAGACTGCTGTGTTGGTAATGTGGCGTGGCGATGATCACAGCGTCCACCGCGCCCGAACGAATCAGTTTCTCGCCATCGTCGAAAATTTTCAGCCCTTTTGACTTATAGTTCTCCAACTTGTTTGGCGACGTACTGCAAACGGCAACCAGTTCGCACCGATTGACTTTGCCCGCGAGCAGATAATCCGCGTGGTATCCGCCGATATTACCCATGCCAATGATGCCCAAGCGAACTCTCTTCATCAGGCGAGTTTAATCGGCTACGAGCAAAACGCCAGAAATCTGTGTGCCGACAACCAAATTACTGAGCCGCGTACGTGCGCAATAACCTCGTTTGACGCAAAAAAGGAAAAAGCTCTTGAATTCTTTCGTTCGTTTTGTATGTTTTCTCCGAAACTGACAACTCAATTGAAGAATCCGCTGCGAAGCCTCAGGCGAGTCGTAGATTTTCTCCCAGATCGGTTGGGGTGATATGAAGGTACTGCTACAAGATTTAGACACGCACCTTTTCTTGAAAGGCCTGACGAGTTGGACTGACGACCCGAGCGAGGCGCTCGATTTTCAGGATACATCCCGCGCGATTGAATTCTGGAATGACAATGATCTCCTCAAAGTTCAAGTCGTGCTGAAGTATAACGATACAAAAGACGACGTGGTGTTTGCTGTGCTGCCCGACCGCCAAAGGAGCAACACGCGTCATCAAGCCTGAAGGCATGGCCGGTGGTTTTACAACCGAGACCACCATTAACTCACCAAACCGCCGGCGGCGGCCATTCGAATTCTTTGGGGCACCGCGAACGGCTTTTTGTCTTCGCACAAGCCCGTATGAAAGAACTGGCACGGACCACCATCGCCCGTTCGCTCAGAAAAGCTTAACTGACGGACCAGCTTTGAGTCCAGCCATGTGCGGCATTCTGCAGACGGCAGCGAGATCACAGCGATTTGCGTTGCCGGCCAACAAAGGTTCCGTGCGTCATCTGTCGAGGCTACCGATACCGATGAGGCGCAAGCGCGGTTTCTTGATGAAGCCAGGTTGGTGGGTGGCGGCAAAACTCCTGAATTCTCTCGTGCAAGTTCCGAAACTCATACAGGAGAAGCAACGCAGATACCACCCCGCCCGGGCGCTTCGGGAAGGTCAGCGGTATTTGCGGAGGTGGCATTCGACATTTGGCTTCATTCCTGCCAGTGTCGCGGTGTGGACGAATTGCTAAACCAATTGCGGCTGCTGAAAACAACCTCAAGTTTGTGCGTTCTTATTGTGCTGCTGCTCTGGGAAACGGCCGCTCCGTTTCTGCCTTTATTTGATAAACAATTGCGGGAGCGAACGCGCCATGCTGCTTGCAATTTCCTGCTCGGCCTCATCAATGCGGTGTTGGGTGCGCTGGCGGTAACGCTGCTGTGGGTTCTGGCGATGGATTGGGCGGAAACGCATCAATTTGGATTACTAAACTGGCTGCTGCCAACGAGTCGGACGCGGTTGATCCTGGCCGTCGTGTTATTCGATGCTTGGATGTATTGGTGGCATCGAATGAACCATCGTCTCCTTTTCTTCTGGCGGTTTCATCGCACGCACCATTCCGACCCGAAGATGGATGTGACCACCGCCCATCGGTTTCATTTCGGAGAAATCATTTTTTCGTCGCTGTTTCGAGTGCCGATCATTCTATTGCTGGGCATGAGACTCGAGGAGTTGGTCATTTACGAAACCGTCACGTTCGTCATCGTTCAGTTGCATCACGCCAACGTAGGTTTACCGGACCAATTGGACCGGCTGCTACGGCTGCTCATCGTGACGCCAGCGATCCATAAGGTGCATCACTCGCGCATGCAATTGGAAACGGATTCCAATTACTCCTCGCTGTTTTCCATCTGGGATCGGCTTTTCCGAACGTTGCGATTGCGCGCCGACCCTCGAACCATTCGGTTTGGCCTGAATGCTTTCGATCAACCGGAACTACAGACGCTCGCAGGATTGCTCAAAACACCCATGAATCCGAACGTGAAACGTGATACGTAATGGGTGAATTTGAAAAGGGCGGACGTGGGCAATTCACGCACCCCGTATCACGCATCACCAATCAGCGCCACAAACTGGTGATCAACGGCGCAAACACCAGGCTCGGCAGGTAATCGGCCAACTCGATCCTTTTTAATTCAAGGATGATGAGCGCAACGCAAAAGACCAGCAGCCCACCGGTGGCGTTCACCGAGTTGAGCAAGGCGTGATCACGCAGGAACGGTCCCAACTGTTGAACGCAGAGCGTGATCGTTCCCTGGTAAGCGAACACGGGCAAAGCCGACAGCATTGAGCCCCAACCGAAAATGGAAACAAAACCCATCGTCGCCAACCCGTCCATCACCGCTTTGATTGCGAGCGGCTGCCAATTGCCCGACAAGCCGTCCGATACCGCGCCAATTATCGCCAGCGGCCCGGCACAAAAAAGCAGGGCGCACGTGTTAAAGCCGTCACTGAAACGCTGCGAATCGCCCGGTTTGGTTTGGGCAACACGGGTGCGAGCGTATTGTCCCAATCGATTCGATGCCTTTTGGAGGTGCAGGAATCGGCCTGCCAGTTTGCCGAGGATCAACGTCAACAATATAATGGTGATCTGTTTCAGGATTTGGAGGGAACTTCCGTTGAGGTTCAACCACGTCAACCGCAATCCGATGAAGACTGTGCCGACACCCATCAACCCTTTCGCAGCGAACTGCGTCGCCGGGGAAGGTTGTCGGGTTATCACCAAGCCAACAATGCCGCCAATTAGAATTCCCGCTGCGTTCAGGATCGTTCCGAGCATGGACTCGACTCAACCATCGGCAGCCCAAAGTTCAAAGTTCAAACTTCCAGTTTCCAACAAGCAAACACAATCCAGAAGGATTTGAACGACCAATTTTTCCGCAACTATCTTCTGATTATCTCAAATAAATTATGCCACCAATGCGTAGGCTTGGTAATTGCCAGGCAGGCATATCACCATTGAACCTTGCGTACCACAACGGCATATCGCACGCGGTCGCGTTAATTCCTGCGTGTATCGCCTGGGGCGGCTGCCCCCGATTGATTTGAAGCATGGTGACTCCCGAACAGTTGCGAGTGCCAAACCCGAGGACCCGAATCGAAAAGAGGCGGCCCATTGCGACCGCGATTCCCCAATGAAAAAACTCCCTCTGGAAAGACGGGTTAGACGCTATTTNNTCACAGGACCGCCGCCACGATTGCGAATCGCAAATTTACTTCATCAACAGCATCTGGCGGGCGCGCTTGATGGAACGGTTGAGCTGACGTTGGTAGTGGGCAGGCAGACCGGTGTATTTGCGGGGCAAAATCCGCCCTTGGTCCGTAACAAATTGTTTGAGCAAGTTAGTGTTCTTGTAGTCCAGCGCATCCACTGTGAAATCAATTTTCGGCTTCGGGCGCTGGATCCGCGTCTCCGACATCCCGGTCTTTCCACGCGCACCGCGATTGTCGGTCTTTTCCTTGTTCGTTTTACGAGGCATAAAAATTATTTAATTTCGCGGTGAACCGTGTGGCGACGGAGGAATGGGTTGTACTTTCTCAATTCCAGTTTTTCCGTCTTCAATTTTTTGTTGCGCGTGGTGACGTAACGCGAGGGCGCTTTGCCTTCCTTGCGCGCTTCAGTGCATTCGATGGTGACGATTTCGCGGGGCATAAATTATTCTTTTTCCTTGGCCGGTTTTTCCTCGGCCTCTTCCTCCTCCTCAACCTCCACCGCGCCCGTGCTGTCCACCGTACCGAGAGTGCCGAGCCGCCGCTGGCGCAACGCGCCTTCGCGTTCCAATTGGGCCTGCGCCTCAACCGTAAAGCGCGCCCAGGGAATCGCGGACAGGCGCACCTTGGGAATGGGTTTGCCGGTCAATTCACAAACGCCGTAGGTGTTTTTCTGAATCCGTTTGAGCGCCTCCTCAATTTCATAAATGGCATCCTGGTCGGCTGAAAGAAGACTCAATGCAAAATCGCGATCAAAATTGTCCGTGCCCGAGTCGGCCATGTGCAGACTGTAACCAGCCATTTCCTGGGCGGATTCCTCAGCCAGCCCGTCCATTTGCCGCCGCAACTGGTCCCGCAGTTCAAGGAGGTTCATGTAATATTTGGCCCACTCCGGCTTGATCTTCAATTCGCCGTTCTTTTTGGCCGCCTTGGCCGTCGAAAGGCCAAGAATCGCCGCCGCGGTGGCAGGCTGCGGGTTCGCAGCCGATTTGGCCGCACGATGCGGTTTGTGAGCGACCGGACTTTTCTTTTCCGTTTTTTTCTTTGTTGTCACAACTCAATCTAAAACGCTTCTCGGTTCAAATTAGTTACTTCAAGCGAAATGGACACCGTTCATCCATTCGAGAGTGCGCGAATGTAACAAACGAAAACAAATACGCCACAAAAATATTAAAGAATCTTTGGTGCGCATCAAGTACCGGTCCCACCCCCCGAGGTTGAGGTTGAGAAAAACAGCCCAATTACCGTCGTAAGGCTATCCTTTTTCGATGCAGGCGTAAGCGTTGTGGCTGTGGATGCTTTCATGGTTCTCGGCCTCCACTTTATACCAAGTCACGTCGGGATGTGCATTGAGCTTGAGAACGACGTTTCGAACGAGGTCTTCAACAAACACAGGATTATCATAGGCCCGTTCAGTGACAAACTTTTCATCCTGACGCTTGAGCAATGAATACAGCTCAGAACTGGCTGAACTTTCCGTTATCGCAATCAAATCTTCAATCCAAATCGCTTTCTTTGAGCGAATCTGGACCGTTACCTCACCGCGTTGATTGTGAGCGCCGTAAGCGCTAATCGCCTTGGAGCACGGACACAAGGTGGTTACGGCCGTTTTAACTGTTAGAACAAAATCAATTTCCCTTCCGCACGCTGTCGCATCAAACCGGGCCGTGTAATCCATCACACTCTCCATGCCGCTCACCGGAGCTTTCTTGACCAGAAAGAAGGGAAATTCCATTTCCAAATGAGCTGTGGCAGCTTTCAACTTTTTCTGCATTGCGTAGAGAATGTCCTCGATGTTCTCGACATGCACCACACTGCCGTGCGCATTCAGCACTTCGATAAACCGGCTCATGTGCGTCCCTTTGAATTCCTTGGGCAGATCGACATACATGCCAATCGTGGCAATGGTATTCTGCAACACGCGCGCCTTGTCCCGGATTTGAATGGGGAACCGCAGCCCACGCACGCCCACCTTGTCAATCGGCAGTTCGCGGTGGTCGCGCTCGTTCTGCTTGTCCTGCATTTTCAACTGGCCGTTGCTTTGCGGACCGCTGGGTCGCGCCGGACGCACCGACCTGGTGATTTTTTGCATGTTCCAAGAATAACAGCCGGCGGCGGTTTTGCAAAAAAAATCTCCGCCGTTCTCTGCCGGAATTTTAGTCCGGCTAAAAAATGCCCCACTTGCCTTTTGACTTGGCGGCGGCGGAATATTATTACCTCGGCAATGAACTCACCCTTAGGGCTTCAGTGCGCCATCATCGGGCTGGCGATGATTTCCCCGTGGGCAACTCTTTCGGGCACCGAGACCATCCGCATCGCCACCTACAACTTGGAAAATTATCTCGACCAACCCGTCGCCGGCCGTCCTCACCCAAAATCGGCGGAAGCCAAAGCGAAAATCCGTGAAGGCATCCGCGCGTTGAAGGCGGACGTGCTCGCGTTGCAGGAAATGGGCAGCCCAAGCGCGTTGCAGGAGTTGCGCGCATCCCTCAAAGGGGATGGCCTGGATTTTCCGTACTGGGAACACGTGACGGGTTTTGACACCAACATCCACGTGGCTGTGCTCAGCAGATTTCCGTTCACCGCGCGCCGTCCGCAAACGAATGACAACTTCCTGTTGAGCGGGCGACGATTCCGTGTCAGCCGTGGGTTTGCGGAAGTCGATATCGAGGTAAATCCAAACTATTCGTTCACGCTCATCACCGCCCATCTGAAATCGCGCCGGCCCGTGCCCGAAGCGGACGAAGCCGAACTGCGTTTAGAGGAAGCAAAACTGCTTCGCGAAAAAATCGATGCCCACTTCGCTGCCAATCCAAATGTGAACCTCATCGTCCTCGGCGATTTCAATGACAATTACCGCAGCAAAACGATCAAAACTGTCGTTGGCCGTGGCAAAAACGCGCTCGTCGATACGCGACCTGCCGAACGGAATGGTGACAACCAACTCAATCCCACCAACCCGCGCTATTCACCGCGCAACATCACTTGGACACATTATTACGGCATTGAGGACACTTATAGTCGCATTGACTATATCATGCTCAGCCACGGCATGGCGCGGGAATGGGTAACGAACGAGACCTACGTTTTGTCCATACCAAATTGGGGTATCGCGTCAGACCATAGACCCATTGTGGCAGCGTTTGAAGCGGTTGAGAAGTGACGGCGATTGCAGGTCTTGACCGCTTCTCGATGGCCACCCGGCTCCAGTACGGCTCGCTCGCCATTTCGCCACCGGGAGCGATTGTGGTGCGTCCGGTTGACATTGGCAGGGCTGATAAAGACAATGCAGGATTATGGCTTTCATCGCTTACGTATGGCCGTTTGTCATCGGGGCGTTCTTTGGCTGGTTGGCTTTTCTTTTTTTCAGGAGGGAGAAATATCCGGCCAGCATCCTTTTTGCAGTGACCGCAGCGTTGTTTGTGCTGGCTCCCTTTCCTTGGTGGGTTTTCTTTGCCTTTTTTGGGGCAGTTGCTCTTTGGTATCTCCGGGTGACTGTGCGGTTCGCACGTAACAGAAATGCAGTGATGAAGCAAACGGGAGAAAAATGGTATCGGTATGCTTTCAAGGAAATCTTTTCAGAACGGGGTCACGAATTCCTGAAAGCATATTTTGCGGAGACTCTTGAGCCTGACCGTGCTCGTACCGAAACCGAAAGACTTTTTGCACAAACCGCCGCACTGGGTGTTTATTTGCGATTGCTTGATGAACGAGGACAAGATGCTACGCACTACGAGGAACTGCCGGTTGATAAAGAGGCGGTGTCTCAAGCACGGGTGTTATCTCGTGCGGCAAATTGGGGTATCGCGTCAGACCATAGACCCATTATGGCGACGTTTGAAGCGACTGACAAGTGACCGGCAACCGTTCACCAATACTGTGGCGAACATCAACCGCCTGCAAGAATTCAGTTCAACTCGGAACCGCCGCAGAAGCCCCAGAATTCGAGCCAACGGGTAATGCGGACGCGCATCTGGGTACTGCCCCCGTAGCGCTTGACTTCCAAGTTGGCTATGTCACCGCAGGTTTGAAGACTTGCGCTACCGGGCAGCACTCAGCACGCGCCCTTTCCGATGGATGGATTCAGCCCAACGTCGGCCAAATTCAAGAAAGCTAGGGCGTCGTTACTTGTTTCGACGCAGCGACAGGCGGGGCGTTGGTGGAGGCCGGAGCAGGCGCGCTTTCCGCCGGCATGCGTAGTTTGGTACGCAACACCCCCCGCATCTCGGGCGGAAACCCGTGTTCACGATCGAGCACACGGTCTAAAATGATTTTTTTGATTTCGCTGAGTGGCGGCAGCCCGACTCTTTCTTCCGAGCTGGCAATTTTGGTCTGGAAGCGCGTCAAGGCACGTTGGGCCAGGCGATCCAGCGCCACGGCGCGGTCGTCTTCATCAATTGCCAGGTTGTAAAAGGAACTCGCTATCATGCCCTCCAACATCCCTTTCATCCGGTCGCGGGAGGTGTCGCCCATCTCCTCCTCCACGCGGCTGACGGCATATTCGTCCAGAGTTTGATTGGCGGGAATCGCTTCGGGATATTTCTCGCGCAGGTATTTAAACCAGTAGGCCGCGTCTTTTTCCCGGTTGTAGGTGTAGAGAAAATAAACCACGTCCTTCAACAAATTTTTGTGTGCCTTGCTGATGTGGTCGCGGTTCTTTTCGTCCTCGATCATCGCTTGTTCGTAGGCGGCGCTGACTTTGGGGATGATTTCGAGGTTTGGGCCGAATTCAAATTTCTTTTGAAATTGATTGGCCACCAGCCGCCCGCGCTGAAAGCTCAGTTGCATGGATTGGTAAATGACCCGGCGCAAGGTGATCAACTCTTCCGGATTGGTCTTTCGTTCATTCAATTTGGCTTTTTCCAATCCCAAGGCCGCCCAATAAATTGCGTGCGCTTCCGGCAGTCGCCATTCCAGCGGGCCGTAACGTTCGTCCACATTCTTCATGAACTGCGGGTCCATCTTGAATTTGTTCGTCAAGAGTGCCGTCCGCTCCAACTCTTCCCTGGTTGCAGGGTGGCTGAGGATGTCCCAGTTAACCTTGGTAAAATTCGTGCCAAGGACCGTCGCCATTTCGTTGGCCCAGGCTTGTTTGTAATACATGTGGGCGTCGTCGAGGTTCGCCCCCATCTTGTGCTGAAAAAACCAGCCGAGTTCGCGGTAGATGAGGGTCTCGTTCGGATTGTAACGCAGGCCGTCGTCGCGCAACAACTCGATGCCGCTGCGCACCCAGCGCCAGCGGTCGGGCGCGTCCTTGAACTTGACGGAGATGTTGTAGGCCATGTTCCAGGCCTGCACGAGCCACACCTGGGTGAAGTGCGGTTCGAGTTTGGTGATCCAATCGGCCAGTTGCACCATCTCAAAGTATTTTCCGTCGTCCTGCAAATCGTTGGCGCGAATCCACAGCGCATTTGAAATCAATCCGCGAAAGCCGCCGAGCGCCACGGTGGTAAATGCCAGCACCGGCGGCGCGTTCTCCAGTGGCGCGACGCGCGTGAGGCCGAGTTGATCACGTTCGCGGTTCAGCACGCGCTGGGCTTGAGAAACGCCGAACAGCAACCCGACGGCGAGCAGCAGCAGGAGGATTGTTCTTAAACGACCAGTCATGACTTGGGCGGTAAATCTGAAATTCGAGACTCGAAACCCGAAACCCCATATCGACATGCAACGACGGGTTCAGGATTTGGAAGTCGTGATCTCTTCGGATTTCGGATTTCGGATTNNTGCCAACTCGCGTCGGTTGAAAATTATAATCCCGATCAGACTGACGATGCCGCACAGCAAGAGCACAATTTGCGCGACGGCCAGGCCGAGTTGTCCCCACGTAATACTACGGCCGGTGCTCAACGCGTCGATGGGCGAGAAATCCTTGGCGAGCTTGATCAACTTGAGCAACACACTGAAGACCGGAATGGCCACCAGATCGATCATCGAATGGCCGGCCGTGCCTGCTTCTGCATTGTAGCCCATCACGGTACCTTCCGTGACGGCGTTGCTCAAGGTGCCGCTGGACAAGCCAATCGTCAAAATTCCCAGCGACAGAAACGCGGCCACGGGAAACGACAGAAAGCTGGCCGCCGCGAGGCCCACCGTCGCCAGCAATGCCATCCAGCAAAAAATAATTCCCAATCCGCGAGCGTAATTCAGGCCAAAGCCGCCCTGGCGATAAAGCACTTCCAGACCGTCCTCGAGCGGAAACAACAGCGCAGTATCGTTGGGGTTCAGAAAAAGAATCGTGAGCACGCCTTTTTCATCGAAGAGATTGGCCGGGATTTGAAATTCGTGAAACGTCTCCGGCGCCAGACTCATCTGGTCGCGCCACAAACGCGGCGTTTCCGGCACGCCCGCCTGCCAGAGCGCCCTGAACGTGCCGGACGGACTTTTATCCGCAGCATTGAATTTAACGCGCAGATAGAGCGGTTGGTCGCGCAGCGAATTTTTTGCCAGCCCCAGGTCAATAAGCCACGGACGGTAGCCGCCGGGCGGCACGACTTGAAATTGCGCTCGGACCTGTTCCCGGATTTGCTTTCGAACCTCCTGGACATCAGCGCCGGACACGGGATTTTTTTTAAGCCGTTCCTGAAGCAGCTGCTCCGACTGGCTCTCGATTTCCGCGTCCAAACTCTCTTCCTTGATCGACGCTCGCGCCACTAACACTTCATTTCGCAAAATGGCCTGTTGCTCGGGCGGCAACCTGGTCGCGCGCCATTGCAGCAACCCATAAACACTCCCGCCCGCCAGGGCGAGGAGCACGGCATTGAGCGACATGATGCCAAGCCATTTGCCCAACCAGATTTGCCAGCGCGCAATCGGTTTCACCGCCACCATTTGGATTTGACACTCCTCGATATCGCGCGCGAGCGTGCCGCACGCCAGCCAGAGCGTCGATAAACCGAGGAAGGCGGTGATGACGCTCAATGTGTAAGTGAGCAGAATTTGTGTGAACCCGCGCGCCGTGCCGTCGTCCTTGATCAGAATTGGCAGGCCAACCACTGCCGCCAGCAACAACACCGCCAGCACGATGAACAGCTTGAAACGAAACGCGGCCTTCCAGGTCAGGACGGCGATGGCGAGAAGGCTTTGCATAAATCAATCTCTAATCAGGAGCCATTACTTCTTCCGATCTTTGAAAATCCATGCGATGATAGTGCCAGCGAGCAAGACGAAAATAAACACCACTGGGAAAGAGACATCTCCCAATTTCTCATAGAGTGATCGCTCATATTGCTGATACGGAACATAAGCTGCAAAGACTGGCGGCATGGTTCAGCGCAACAAAAAATCACTTCGGCTTCCCCAATAACGAGGAAAGTTTTTCGTTGGCTTTTGACAAATCAACCAGTTTCGCCGACTCAGTCCCCGGCGCGGGCATGACTGGCTCCACCGATTTGGTCAGCGCAACCAGCTTTTGGGTATTGACCTCGACCGTTTCGGCGGCTTGCAACGCCGCTGGTGGCGGTTCTTTTGCCGCGGAAGTTGGCAAGGTGAGGCGTTCGAGGATTTTGTCGGTGGAAGGTTTTGCTTCCGTTTCGCCGCGCAGGTACGCCGCCACGCGATGGCCGGACGTTGCGCCGGACGTTGCCTCCATCGCCCGACGGGCTTTTTGCACCACCTCGAGGAAGTAACTCTCCAGATTTTGCGTCGGATTGTCGATCTTGACTTTTTGTTCGTCCACATCCTTGCGGATAACCTCTAAAACGCGCTCTAGGGTTGCGCGCGGAAGCACCGGGGTCGTGATGCGAATGGCGTCAGGCGTGGCCAAAAGTTCTTTCAACGTGCCCATCGCTTGGATTCGACCACCGTAGTAAATCACCACGTGGTCGCACACATCCTCCACGTCCGCCAGCAGATGGCTGCTCAGGATCACCGTCTTGCCACGTCGCGCCAGGGCGACAATTAAATCCTTCACTTCGCGACAGCCGATGGGATCGAGACCGGAAGTTGGTTCGTCGAGAATGACGAGATCGGGATCGTTGATGAGCGCTTGCGCGAGACCGATGCGGCGTTGCATGCCTTTGGAAAATTCGCCAACGGCCCGCGTGCGTGTCTGGCTCAAGCCCACCATGTCGAGCAATTGTTCGGCGCGCTGATCACGCTCCTTTCTGGAGAGGGAAAACAGGTTGCCGAAGAAGTCGAGCGTCTCGTGCGAGTTGAGGTAACGGTAGAGATACGATTCCTCCGGCAGATAACNNCCGAGCAGACCGAAGACCTCGCCGCGTCGGACTTCAAAATCAACATTATCGACCGCGCGCGCCTTGGGCCGATTCCAGAAATCCTTGAAGATTTTTGTCAGCCCTCGGACTGAGACGATGACCTCGCTGTTGGTTTGTGGATTGGCGAATGTAGATTGCGGATTCAATTCGGCGACGGGCATAATAACGTCCGTTAGGTTTACTGCGACACTTTCCAATTTCTCATTTTCTTCCAGTCTGACCTGCTAAACCATTCTTCCGATTTATCTATTACGGAATGATGCGGTGATTTCTCTGCATCCGCTTCCCAACGTCTTCTTTCAATCAATTTGACCCATGCTTGTTCATTCTCGCTTTCCGGCTCGGCTTTTCCATTATGAACGTCAACTAGCTTTCGTTGTTCTTTAGTGAACGGTGAAACCACTCCTGTCACTAAAGCTTCAATCCAATAGCCGTATCTCCGCAGAACTTTTAACTCTTGATCGTTGAAAACTTTCGAAGAACACTTCAGTGGGTAATCTCGTTTGGCCAAATATATTTCGTGTTCTTTCGGAGCTTTCATCGCTCACGCCATCTTCGGCACGAGTTGACCCGACGCATCGTGGCGCGACCCAGAGCCGGATTCCGGTTCAACCGGTTCAGGATGATAATGCTCCAGATCCTCCCCTTTGCGGACGAGCCGGGCGCTGTTGAAAATGACAATCAGCGACCCTGCATTGTGCAGGATGGCTGCGATAATCGGCCCGATGTAGCCGAAGGCGGTCAGCGTCAGACCGCCGATGATGAAAAACACGCCGAACAAAAAGTTCTGATTGATGAC
>PLJQ01000117.1:0-10439 GCA_003140275.1 Limisphaerales bacterium | reverse complement strand
CCCATCGCGATGCCGATGTCGCCTGCGGCCAGCGCCGGCGCGTCGTTCACACCATCGCCGACGACGGCGACGCGATAGCCCTTGGCCTTCGTTGCACGGACGAATTCCACTTTGTTTTGCGGCAGACAATCGCCCACTACTTCTTCGCAACCGATTTCGCGGGCCACGCGGGCGGCCACGGGCTGACGGTCGCCGGAAATCATGGCAATGCGCCGCACGCCGCTATCTTTAAGTTCGGAGAGTGCTTCACGGGCTTCACTCCGGGTCTGGTCTTGCAGCCCAATCCAGCCGATGCACCTGCCGTTACGCGCGACGAAAATCAAACTGAACCCTTCGGTCTCGTTCAGATCGACCGATTTCATGAAATCCTCCGTCACGCCGTTGTCTTTGAGCCATTGAGCGCGACCCACGATGACGTTGAGGCCATCAACCTCGGCCTTGATGCCGCGACCGGCAGTTTCGGCAAAATTCTTCGGCTCGATCAGCGGCACGCCCGCTTCGACCGCGAGTTCCGACAGCGCTTTGGCCGTGGGGTGATTGCTGTATTTTTCCGCCGTGGCGGCAAGTCGCAGCAACTCAGCGGGCGGCGTGTCGCCGATTGGAGCCAGCCGGCTCACCGCGAGTTTGCCGGTGGTGAGCGTACCGGTTTTGTCGAAGACAAAGGCGTTGATCTTGGCGGCGGTTTCGATGTCGCCGACGTTCTTGATCAAAATGCCGAGCCGGGCGGCGGCGGAAAGCGCGGCGACCATCGCGGTGGGAGTTGCCAGAATAAAAGCGCAGGGACAAGAGACGACGAGCACGGCGATGACGCGGTTCAAATCATTGGTGAAGGCCCACACCAACGCGCCGATGACCAGCACGAGCGGTGTATAAAAGCTCATGTATTGGTCCACAATTTTCATGATCGGCAGCCTGGTCTTTTCCGCCGCCAGAATCAATTCACGCACCCGGCCCAGGGTCGTGTCCTGTCCGGCGCGAGTGACACGAATTTCGAGCACGCCGGTCAGGTTTTGCGTGCCGGCAAAAACTTCGTCGCCCGGTTTTTTGTCCACGGGGAGCGATTCGCCGGTGATGGTGGCCTGGTTGAACGAGCCTTGACCGTTCACAATCACGCCATCCGCTGCGACGTTGTCGCCGGGCCGGATGCGGATGACATCGCCGATCACCAGTTCGCTCGCGGCGACTTCTTCCTCGCTGCTGCCCTTGATCCGACGCGCCTTGGTGGGCGTGAGTTTGATGAGCGACTCGATGGAAGCGCGGGCGCCTTCGGCGGTGCGGGTTTCGATGATTTCGCCCATCAACATGAAAAACGCGACGACACCGGCGGTCTTGTAATCGCCGGAAGCGAACGCCGCGAGCACGGCGATGGAAACAAGTTCGTTGATGCTGAGGATGCCGCGCCGGAGATCTTTGATTCCGGTCAGCACAATGGGATAACCGAGAATGATCGCGCCGATCATGCCGCTGGCGCTGGCGACGATGTGGCCCTGCTCAAACAACCAGTCCACGACAAAGGCATTGATGACAAAGATCAGCCCGATGAGCGTCAGTTGCAGGCGCACGGGAGCGTGTGCGTGGTCATGGTCGCAACTGGCGCATTCGGCGTCGTGCGTGTGTTCCGGCGGGTTCAATAATGAAGTGACTTGCATACGAGATCAGGGTTTGGCCGGTGATTCGGTTTTCTCTTTGGCCGGCTCACGATTTAACAATAACCGCAGTTCGCGCGGGGTTCCATCGGCGCGTTCGGGCAAAAAGAATTTGTCCTTCGCGGCCACCAGAATCTTCTGCCACGTTTCAGTGAGAATACGCTGTCTGAACAGCTCGGGATTCTTTTGGTATTCCGGCAGTTGATTGGTGAAGGATTTGGCCTCCGCGGCGACAGTTTGCAACAGGCGCGTGCGGTCGGACTGGCCGGTGTTGAGCAGCGCGTTGGCCTCGCCGCGCGCTTTGCTGAGCACGGCGCCGGCCTCGCCTTGGGCTTTGTTGACCACGGTGTTGTAATTCACCCCGGCGGCCAGCACTTCATCGAAGGCTGGTTTCACATAGCGCGGCGGGATGACCTTGACTTCGCCAGGCTCGAGCGTGATACCGAGTCTCAGCGCGGCGATTTGTTCGGTGACGCGCGCCAGTATCTTTTCCTTGATACCCGCGTTGTTCAACAGCGCCGAATCCACCGTGGTACGCGCCGAGACATAAAGCAGCGCGTTGTTTAAAACATTTTGCACGGCGTTCGAGAGGCTGAGAAAATCGAAAGCGTAAGCCAGCGGATCCTTGATCCGATACCCCAACGTGACGCGTACATGAATGATGTTGCCGTCGGCGGTCAGCGTGTAGCCATCGACGGCGGGATTCAGCGAAGGGCCGGCCGGCGGTTCGGTGCCCGCCAGTTCCGCTTCCGGGGTCGTGGCGTACCAACCCACGGTGGAGGTGACCGTTTGAATCTGGCCGATGGGGATCTTGACCACTTCGTCAATCGGTTTGGGAAACGCCCAGTGCAATCCCGGTCCGAGCAACTGTTCGTCCGTGGTGCCGACCGGTTTGCCGAAACGCAGGATGATCGCCTTTTCCTGCGGCGGCACCGAGAAGACGCCGGAACCGATGAAAATAACCACCAGCACCACCATGATTGCTTTGACAAAGAAAAAGCTGCTGCGCAACGCATCCGCCAGCGCCTGCGAACCGGCGTCCTCCACCGTTACCGCCGGCTCCGGCGCGGCGGCCAGTTGACCGGGCCCGGGGTTGTGAACCGGATCGCCGGGAAGTTGATCGCGTGGGTCGCTCATCGGAAAAGGTTTCTGCCAGTGGTTGGAATGGAACGCCCGCCCTCACCCCGGCCCTCTCCCCCAGGGAGAGCGCAAGCCAGGTGTCTTGGAGATTCAAAGGCGCCTGCTGCCATCGCCGCTTTTCTCCGGTTCCTGGCAACAGCGCGGCGAACCCTGTACGGGTCCGCACTGTAACAGCGCGGCGATCTGTTCACCCTCTCCTTGGGGGAGAGGGACGGGGTGAGGGCGAATGTAATATCTGGCTTCACACGTAGGATTATTTTTTGCCGGGCGATTGGGTGGCGCCCTGCGCGCCGGAATCCAACAAATCAAATGGCGGCGTGCGCTGATCCAAAACGAGCGTCGAACGATCTTTCAAACTTTGTTCGAGCGCAGTAATCTTGAGCAGAAACACCGCGAGTTCCGGATTCTCCTTGAACACGGCCAGCGATTTGGCCGCTTCGGCTTCAGCCTTGCCGCGCAGTTCCGTGACCTCGGACTCCGCCTTCGTGAGGATTTCGGCGCGTTCACGATTGGCGGCGCTTCGGATGTCACTGGCCTTCGCCTCGCCTTCGGCCTGAAGTTTTTGCACGAAGCGCTGGCGCTCTTCTTTCATGCGGTCGAAAACTTTTTGAGTGATGCTCTCCGGCAGACCGAGTTGTTTGATGCCAAGATAGCGAACGTCGATGCCATAGTTGTCCTTGGCCACGCCTTTGACGGCGGACAGCATGCTGGTCTCGATGTCGGTGAATTTTAGTTCGTTTTCATCGGTGGAAATGAAATGAGCGAAAGGATGCTGGCCGACGACGGCGTTTTTGGCGCTACGCAACAGCGTGGTCAGTTCGCTCTCGGCCCGGACGACCGAATCGTTGAAACGCTCGCGAAAAATCGTCGGATCGCTGATGCTCCAGCCGGCATAGACGGTGATGATGATGTTGTAACTGTCCTTGGTGAGCGTCTCCTCGAATTTTTCCTCGAAGTTCTGGATGCGCTTGTCGAACTTCTGAACTTTTTGAATTGGCCAAGGCCACTTAAAGTACGGAAATGCCCTCGGTTCAGTGATGGTTCGGGTGGGTTTGCCGAACGTGGTAACGAGCGCGATTTCCGTCTGGCGCACTTGGAAGCAGAACAGCAGCGCTACGAACACCAGCAAGAGTATCACGCCGATGGTCAGGTTCAGATAATTTCGTTTCATAAATTCAGGCTCATTTGTTGAGCGGCGGCACGGTCACGTCGAGCAGGTCCGGCCGCAGCTTGTCTTGCAAGTCGAGTTGGATGACTTCAGTGGCGTTGGTGGAGGCGATGAGGTATTTGCGGGTGGTGCCGCTGGCCCGGGCCAGCGTCTGCAGGTAAAGCCGTTCAGGATAAACGTCAGGCGAAGCGGTGTACGCGGCGATCTGGTTCGTGAACTGCGAGGCCTGCGCGGCGGCGCCGCGGGTCCGGCGCAACGCGTCGGCTTCGGCTTCGCGAACAATTTTCTGCGCTTCCGCCTTTGCCAGCGGGAGGGTTTTGGCACGATAACCTTCCGCCGCGAGGATGTTAGTCTGAACTTGTTGCAGCGCGCCGACCACCGCTTCATAGGCATCCGCCACTTTGACCGGCGGGTGAATGTCCTGCAATCCCACCAGCAGGATGTCCACGCCGAGTTTCATCCCCGGTTCATTGGCGCGGGCCTGGATGCGGTCGCGCAATTCCGCCGCCGCCTTCTGTCGTCCGCTGGACATGATGTCGATCAAATCCACGCCCACGAGGTAACGGACGACTTCGCGCGTGGCCAGTTGCTCCAACAAATTCGTGGGGTCCTCGTGGTTGTAGGCCCAGGCGCGCACGTCGGTGATCTGGTATTGCACGGGAATGCTGACGGTGAGGAGGTTGACCGGCACGGCTCGTTCACCGGCGGCTGGATTGGGGGTGGTGCTCGAAAGCGGTTCGCGGCTGGCGACGAGGAGATTGAACTCGGATTTGTAATGCGGCACCGTCCAAAGCACCGTACGCTCCTTCTCGCGTTGCGGATCGGGCACGAAGCCGACGTTCAGGCTGTGGATTTCGCGCGTGCGAAAGCGATAAATTCTGTCAATCGGCCAGGGAAATTTCAGATGCGGGCCTGAATCAAGCACGGGCCGGCTGGCGACTGGATTTCCGAATCGTTCGAGCAAACCTTGTTCTCCCGGCTCAAGAAAAATGACGCAGGTGGAGAGCAGCAGCACGGCCACCAGTCCGAGCACAAAGGCCGGCAATTTTTCTGCCAGCGTCTTGTAAAACCAGGTCTCCGAAACCTTGAAGCCAAATTGATAATCAAGCGCCTGCGCCGCCGTGGTGATCAACCCTTCCGGCTGGCCGAGCAAACCGACCAGGCGGCTTTCGTAGAGCGGCCGTTCCACCTTGCCTTTGACCCGCGGGCGATAGATTTCCAGAACCAGATTGATGAGCGTCTCCACCGCGATCAATGCCAAAAGCCCACCCAGCGCCCGCGCGACATACAAGTCAACTTTCTGAAAACCGGCCTCCATCGCCACGATGCTGCCGGCGACCAGGAAACAAAGGTACGCGCCCAGCAACAAATAGCCCGCGCCCGGTCGCAACAAGCGATGCCCCTCCAACCGCGCGAGGCTGGCGGAAAATTTGCCGAGGAGAAACAGGAACAGGAAAAAGATTGCGAACAACCCGAGAGCCACCAGCGGTTGCCGGAGCGGTACGACCGTTGTTTTTTGCAGCCAGCGCCAAACCCAGAACGCTCCTCCGACTTGTACCAGGAACAAAACCACGGTGAATGCGGGCACAAAAAAGCGGTCAAACTGTTCGCGTGCGCGTTGCGCGGGGAAAACTTCGGCGTCCGGCGCGTTGAACAGCGTCGAACGGGCGGCGGACCTGGCCAGCTCGTCGAATTCCAGCTTCTCCAGCCGTTCGCTTTCCTCCATCCGCATCTGGAACCAGCTCACCGCTGCCACCAGAACGCCCAACCCTGTAAACACGACGCTCACCTGGCCCGCCAGCAAGTTTCCGGAGCGCGCCGCCGCCAGCCCCGAGCCACTGACCAACAGCAGCAGGAGCAGATTGGTCAGTCCGTTTTTTTGTATTTTTCGATCCATGCCAGTCTTAACTCAATTCCCGGTCTTCAAATAACATTACCGCCACGGCCAGCGCCGCGCCGACGTATCCGACCACATAGGCAAACGCCATGCCGACGTAATTCCAATGAAACGTGGTCTTGTCCGTAGCCAGCGCGTCAGCGAGCCAGAAAAGCTGCCAATTCGGCGTAACCGTGTAAAGCACGGAAGCCCACCAGGAACCGTGGTCGGCCGGTCTGCCAAACAAATAATCGGACATCAACCCGAGCAGAAACAGCCCCGAACAGATCGCCAGCGTGGGTAGCATGTCCAGTCGCGTCGAGCAAGCCAGCGCCAGCCCCGCCAGTATCCACAAGGCAAATAAGATCAAGACCGCCGCCGGCACCATCCGCCAATCGACACCCGTGGCAAAAGCCTGTGAATGGCCTTCTTTGTTGAAGAAATTGATGATTACAAACGCCGCCGTCACCATGGCCACAACGCTGAAGACCGCATCCGACACAAAGGGACGGCGGAGGAAAAAATTACTGAACCCGCCCAGCAAATAAGCAACCACCAGCGATCCGGCGAAAATTCCAAGTGCGAACAGATCGGTCGAACCATAAGCATCGAACGCCATCCGGCTGGTCAGCAGCGCGGCCACCAGATTCACGTACGTCAGCAGTGTCAGTGCGGCCACCAAGCCGAGGTACTTGGACAGTAAGAATTGCGCGCGACCGATGGGTTTGGAGAGCACGGCCAACGCGGTACCGGCACGAATTTCACGCGCCAGTGAGGCCGAAGCGCTCAAAACCGCCCCCAGCAACCCCGCCAGCAACATGACCGCCAGCACGCTGTTTTTGACCAGTTTTGGTTCGTCTCCGAAGGCGAAATAGTAGGGCGTGGACAAGAATATCTCGAACAGTGCCGAGCTGGTCATGAGCAGCAGGAACACGGGTTGCCGCACCAGTTCCATGAACGCATTGCTGGCGATGGTGATGACTTGTCGCATGTCGCTCGATTATGTCACGGATTTTACGAAACCGATGGCGGATTGCAATTGGTTATTCCAATTAGCGCTGTGATCGGGCGCATCTTGACACTGCCCCCGGCGCGCGGCCTTCAGGCNNGCAGTGTCAGGATGCGCCCGCTGTGATCAATGCCGTTTGAGTCGCGTGGGAAGTTAGTCAAAGCAAATGGGTTTGAGAACTGTGCGTTTGAGTGCACACCATGGAAAATTAAAGCAACTGTCAGCGCGATGAAGCGCCGGGTAAGCTTGGCGGCGAACGCCGGATGTGGACGGAGGCGGCCCTTGTCGCGATTGACGCTGTAGCGGCGGTAAAGAAAAACGGCTGACCGCCGCCGGGCGATCAGCCGTTTTCGCGAGTAACCGTGTACCTTACTGATAGCTCAGAACGACGTTGGGTCCCGAGAGGGCCACCCCGCTGATCGTGAGCGGACTGGTCCAGCCGATCCGATAGAAGCGTGTCGCCCCGTTGCGCGGCACGGTGAACTTTTTATTGCCCGTATCCACCAGAACGCTCAGTTCCGGCGTGTACGTTCCGTTCACCGTCGCCGAGGAATAGAGTTGCGGCACCGCCGGCACGAGCACCACGTAGTTCAACGACAGGCCATCTTTCGTGGCGTCATTCTGCGGGCTGTCCATTGTCAGTCTGACCGTGTTCGTCCCGCTGAGGTTGACCAGCGCCAGGTCGCCATTGGTGGTGACGAGCGGAGCGTAGCGATAGTTATGGACGAAGAACGTGCTGGGGACGTTGAACCGGCCCAGGAGATTCGTCACCGGGCCGGCCGCGATCTGGTCAAGCCGCACCGGCTGCGCCAGGCCGCCGGCCGCCCGCAGGTAGGCGTTGTAGGTTTTGCTGCCGTTGAAGATTCGGGTGTAGTTCTCCCACTCACCACCCTCCGTCCGCTCCACGATGTACTCCTGGAGGGTTGCGTTCAAACTGGAATACTTGGTCCGCTGAGTGTCATAACTCTGAGAAGTTCCATAGGGTAAGACAGAGGCACTGACGTCACCGTAAACGAAGGCCGCGAAGTTGCCCTGCTGAGTGCCGACAGGATCAGAGTGGCGGTATTGATTTTCGCCCTGGTGAACCCCACCGTCGTAATCGAAGAAATCCACACCGCCTGGGGTGCCAACCTGATCAACGTAACCGACCCCCGAGTTGATGATTGTGCCGGTGTCATTGGGAGCGTCGTAGTTGGCATAACCCGAAGCGGGCGGATCGTCAATGAACTGCCCACTGTTGAAGTCGTAGTCTTCCGCCTCGATGACCTTCACCGCCGGGGAAGCCAGATACGGATCACTGAACGTATCGAAGGTCCACTCGTTCGTCGTGCTCCGGCTCAAAGCGTCCTGCAGCACAATGCGCGCGGCGTAAACGACATTCGACGCGAGGCCGGAGTAGGACACGGTGGCGTTCGTGGCGGGGCCGGAAATGACCAGGCCGGCGGACACATCCACGCCGTTGAGGAACAGTTTGATCGCATTGGTGTTCACGGTGTTGGTCGTGGTCAGCGTCGTGGCGTTGAAGGCGATGCCGCTGGCCACCGGATGGAAGTTCTTGAATGAAACCGGCACACGATTAATCACCTGCGGCGCACCGACCTTGCCGTGCGGGATTGCCGGGGCGACAACCATGGTCACCGGCGCGGTTTCGCCGACGTAAAAATTGTCGAAGGTGACGTCCACGGTCGGGTCATAGTCTCCATCGCTAAGTTTGTAAGCGAACACGCCCGCATAACCATACCGAGGTATGGAATCTGAGGCTGTGTTGTAGCTGTCGTCGCCCGTCATGCTCAACAATGGCATGGTGAGGTCATTCACGTCATAAATGCTGCTCGTGTAGTACTTCGGTGAGTCGCCCAAGGCGTTGGTGCTGCTCAACACAAGCCGATAGGCATGACCTGGCACCCAACGGAAGCGCGCGCTAGTGACCGTCACCGGAAGAGCAAGATAAGGCTGGCCGAAAAAATTGTTGAAGGACCACGCGCTCATCTGGTCGGCCGAGCCCAATGGCCCGGCGTTGCCGGGGCCCGTGTAAGACCTGTAGTCATGAATCCGGACGTTGAAGATGAGGCCGTTGGGTATGTCGGGGTTGTAGGGGTAGTTGCTGGGATCGTAAACCTGGCTGGTGGCAGGGAACGCTTCGTTGCCATAAGCATGGCCCAAGAGGCCGATGACCATATCGCTATCCTGGTTGGTATTCCACGCGACCATATCCACGGCCGCGTAAAAGTTGGTGTACACACGGTTCGTCAGGACGCTGATCACGCGTGAATTGGTGGTGTCCGAACCCGAGGGTGTGGCCAGAGGCGTCCCTTGCAAACGGTACGCGTGACCGCCGAGCGCATCCGTGGGGTACGTGATCGTGGACGGGTGGGCCGTGGACGTCCGCCAGCCGGTATTCGTGCCATTGTCAAAGTCGTAATAGGGTTGCGCTTGCAGGCTGGCCGCCAGTGCGGTGGTCAGCGCCGCGCCCCAAGCCAGACCAGCAAAGCGTCCGGGATGAGAATTGATTGAGTTTGAGTTCATATTTTTATTTTAAAGAATTTGTTGCCTCCGTACTTTCACGCATGGGTTGCAGGTTGTCAAATAGACAAAGGAGGCCGACTCGTCTGAATCGGCCTCCCAGTGGAAATTAGGATTTCGTTGCGAGTATGCGCCGCGATTCCACTAAAGTCTCAAACGCTGCGCCGGGAGCGATGGAATTGCGCGCCCACCAAGCCCAACAGGCCGACGCCAATCAGCGCCAACGAAGAAGGTTCGGGGACGGCAACAACGGCCACGATCGTACCGTTCCAGTCTTCAATGCGGTTGGAATAAAGACCCGTGTTAATATGTACGGGCAAAGACAAGGTAGTTCCGTCAAACGAGACAAGCGAGGCTGAAGTATCCACGCCACCCTTGCCAACAAGCGAAGAAGAACCGAAGGTCAAGGGGGCTGGATTTGCGATGCCGTAGTCCAAAGTGCCAGCGGTTAAACTCAACGTCATCCCAACCGGAGCCAATGAGTCGGTGGCCGCGCCCGCCGTGATGTCAAAAGTCAGGTTTTTGTAAACCCCAAGAACAGTGACAACACCATAGCCCGTGACTGGGCCAAAGGCTCTCACACCGTAGTTGCCCGCCTCAGTGCCGATGGGATTCGGGGCCGTTGAGTACAAGCCTGTGCCTGCGGTATTCAGGTTGCCGCTGATGGCGCTGCCACCCGTGAAGGTGAGCACGCCCCCGGTCAAGTCGGCCGAAATCGTGCCACCGAAGGCGTCCACCAGCGAACCTGGCTGTTGGGCCGTGTATGGCAGGCCGAAGGCACCCCCGGAAAGCGTCAGACTGCTTTGTGACGAATCAATGATAAGCGTAACGGGAGTAGCGCGGACGGAGGCGGGCAGGCACAAAAGCGCCGCAGCGGCAAGACCGCCCGCAACGAGTTTAAGGGAAGAGGTTTTTGTGTTCATAATTCTGGGTTTACCAAGCATTATTAAATTTGCTTAATAGGTTGTCGAGGTTGCTTTATTTTCAATTGAAACAGATTTATAGCAAATCTTGCTGGTTTCGTAAAGACAAACTTATTCACAATTTTGGCAAGTTATTCACTGGCAAACCACAGCC
>PLJQ01000144.1 GCA_003140275.1 Limisphaerales bacterium | reverse complement strand
GGGCTGTGGTTTGCCAGTGAAATAATTCAATAATTTGTGTCCCTTTTTCAACGGACTTACCAGCGCCAAGTTTAATCGCTCTGGACGGAAAAAGTCGCGGGCGACGGCGCGGATTTGAGCGGCAGTCACTTCGCCCAGGCGTTGTCTGATCTCGGACGCGAGAATGATTTTGCCATAGCTGAGCAGTTGTTCACCCAACCACATCATTTGGTTCTCAGTGCTTTCCAGGCTGAGGTCGAGCTGGCCGACCACGTAATCGCGGGCACGGCGAAGCTCGGCGTTGGTCGACGATGCGTCAGTCAAACGACGCAGTTCACGCGTGATGAGTTTGAGCGTTTGCGGGAGCTTGTCGGTGTCGAGACCGGCGGAAATGACCAGGTCGCCGGTGTCCTCGAAGAAGCTGGGAACGCTATAAATGGAATAAGCCAATCCGCGATCTTCGCGAACGNNTGCCAATACTGTAAGCCAGGCCGTGGTCTTCCCGAATTTCCTGAAAGAGCCTGGAACTCGTGTTTTCGCCGAGGATGGTGTTCAGCAAGCGGAGGGCAAAGCGCCGTTCGTCGTGGCGCGAACAAGTCCGGATGCCGAGCGCGAGCTGGGTTTGTTCCGTCTTTTTCGTGAACAGCCGGAGGCACGGTTCTTGTTGATTGCTTTCCGCAGGAATAAAATGCGGGCGTTTGCCGGGAATGAAGCGGGGGGCGTAACGCGTGACTGCCTTCACGATTTGTCGGTGTTGCAATTTCCCGGCCGCAACGACGATGGTGCTGCCGGTGATGTAATTTTTGCGAAGATAATCGAGGAAATGCCCGCGCTGCATCGCGTCGATGGTTTTTTCCGTGCCGGTGAGTGGCCGACCCAGCGGTTGATCCGGCCAGAGGGTTTCGTTCAACAACTCATGGACGTGATGTTGCGGCTGGTCGAGATACATCGCCAGCTCCTCTTTGATGACGCTTCGTTCCTTGTCGATTTCGGCGGTGTCGAACTTCGAGTTGAGGAACATGTCAGCGAGCACCTCGAGCAACTCGTCGAAACGGTCGTGGCGCGCTTTGGAATAGAAACAGGTGCTTTCCTCACCCGTAAAAGCGTCGTGGTAGCCGCCGATGCCTTCAATCGACTGAGAAATTTCCTTGGCCGACCGTTTGCGCGTGCCCTTGAACAGCAGGTGCTCCATGAAATGGGAAACGCCGTTTAACTCAACCGGCTCGTAACGTCCACCAACACCGACCCAGAGACCGAGACTAACACTCGCCATGTGCGGCATTTCCGCAGTGGCGACGGTAAGCCCGTTCCTGAGATGAGTGACTTGATATATGAGCAATGGAGGGTTGGGGGTCGTGAAGGTAGGTCAATCAGGCGAAGGCTTTGGGGACGCTCTCGGGCGGGCCAACGCGGCGCTGGTAATCAAGGATCAAGTCGATGGCTGCCTGCACGTCATCCATGACCGTCACCAGTTCGAGATCGCCGGGGCCGATGAAGTCGTTTTCTCCCAGAGTAGCTTTCATCCATTTGAACAGCCCCTTCCAGTAATTGCGTCCGAACAAAATTAACGGAAAGCGTTAGATGCGCTGCGTCTGCACCAGCGTCAACACTTCGAAGAATTCATCGAGCGTGCCGAAGCCGCCGGGCATGAAGACGAAACCCATGCTGTATTTGACGAAACAAACCTTTCAGGAAAAGAAGTAGTGAAAATGAATCGGTATGTTGGCGTAACGATTGCCCGCTTGTTCATGCGGCAATTCGATGTTCAGGCCGATGGATTTGCCTTTGACCTCGGCGGCACCTTTATTCGCCGCCTCCATGATGCCGGGACCACCGCCGGTGATCACGGCCAGGTCATGTTTGGTAAGACCTTTGGCCAGGTTGACGGTAGCGCGGTAGAAAGGGTCTGCCACGGGTGTGCGCGCCGAGCCGAAAATCGTGACCGCCGGACCAACTTTGGACAAGGTTTCGAACGAATCGACGAACTCGGCCATGATGCGGAAAATTCTCCAAGGGTCTTCCTTGATTTGGCCAAAGGATTGATTGTTCATGGGCGCAGCATAACAGAGGGTGGGGCTGACACAAGACGTTGAGAGGTTCGAACACGCGAAGAACCACACTCCCCGTCGTCCTCAACTTTTCTTCGAGAACGAGGACGATGGAAAAGCACTGGCCGGAGAGAAAACTTCCTGGCCGTCTCGTGTATTGTCTTATTAAGAGCAGCCGAGGCTTTCGCCGCAATTAAGGCACTTGTAACAAGCACCGTTACGCACCGCAACGTGACCGCAATTCGGACAGGTGGGCGCATCCTGTTGGAAATGGGCAACCGTGTCGCTCAGAGTCGTGATGGTCCTCAACCTCACCGTGGTGCCATGCCGATCATGCCCGTTGCCACCCGCCGCAGGTTTCAAATCGAGAATGTCGTTGTCCTCGGACAACGGCAGTTCCGGCACCGGACGGTTGATTTTTTTCTTCAACTCGTCCTGCAAGCCGGGAATGGCCAGTTCCGGTTGATTGCGAGTCGCGTTGCTGGCTTCGCGATAGCCGGGAATAAACTGCAACGCCATCCAACGGAAAACGTAGTCGATGATGGAGGAGGCGTTGCGAATCTCCGGATTCTTGGTGAAGCCGGAAGGCTCGAAACGTTGGTGCGCGAATTTCTTGACCAGCGCCTCCAACGGCACGCCGTATTGCAGCGCCAGACTCGTCAACGTGCCAAGGCTGTCCATCAACCCGCCAATCGTGGAGCCTTCCTTGGCCATGGTGATGAACAGCTCTCCAGGCTGACCGTCATCGAACAATCCGACGGTGAGATAGCCTTCGTGCCCCGCAACGTCAAATTTGTGCGTGAGGGCAGTGCGGGTATCCATCAAACGACGACGCAGTGGTTGCCCGGCCAGCGCGCGCAACTTGGAGGTCTCAGCTTCAAGTTCGGCGATCCGCTTCTCCAGCGGTGCTGAGAAGTTGGCGCTGTCGGCTTTGTCGCCGCCTTCGCTGGTCTTTTTCGTGTTGAGCGGTTGTGAACGTTTCGAGCCATCGCGATAAATTGCGACGCATTTTAGGCCCATTTTCCAAGCCTGGAGGTAGGCGTCGGCGATGTCGGCCACAGTGCATTCGTTGGGCAAGTTGACCGTCTTGGAGATGGCACCGCTGATAAACGGTTGGGTGGCCGCCATCATTTCCAGATGGGCCATGTAAGGAATGCTGCGTTTGCCGCGAAAGGCTTTGAACGCGCAATCGAACACTTCGAGATGTTCGGGTTTCAGTCCGCTCCGAATCGTCTGGCCGTTATCCCCAACATCTTCAATGGTGTCAAAAGCCTCGATATGGGCAATAATGCTTTTGATCTCACTTTCACTGTAACCGAGGCGTTGGAGCGCCTGAGGTACGGTGCGGTTGACGATTTTCAACATGCCGCCACCGGCGAGCAGTTTATATTTCACCAGCGCAATGTCGGGTTCGACGCCCGTGGTATCGCAATCCATCAGAAACGCGATGGTGCCCGTGGGCGCCAGCACCGTGACCTGCGCGTTGCGATAACCGATCCGCCGGCCGCGCTCCAACGCACGATTCCAGCAGGCTCGAGCTTCGTCCTTGAGGTAGTTGAATTCCTTGCTCGGTTGAATGTCCTCCACCGCGTCGCGGTGCAGTTGAATGACACCAAGCGTGGACTCGACATTGTCCTTCGCGAGCGGTTTCGGCACATGCGCGCAGCGGGCGTCGTGATAGCCTTTGAAAGCGCCCATGACACCGGCAATTTCGGCGGATTGCTCGTAAGCGTGGCCGGTCATCACGGCGGTGATAGCACCCGCCAGCGCGCGACCGTCGTCGGAATCGTATGACAACCCGTAACTCATGATGAGCGACCCGAGGTTGGCGTAACCAAGGCCCAGCGTCCGGAAGATGTGGGAGTTCTCCGCAATTTCCTTGGTCGGATAGCTGGCGTTATCGACAATGATTTCCTGCGCGGTAATGAAGATGCGAACGGCGGTTTTGAATCGCTCGATGTCGAACACGCCGTCCTCGCGTTTGAACTTCATCAGGTTGAGTGACGCCAAATTGCAGGCGGTGTTGTTCAAGAACACGTATTCCGAACAGGGATTGGTGGAGTGGATCGGTTCCGTGCCCTTGCAGGTGTGCCATTTTTGGATCGAACCATCGTACTGCATGCCCGGGTCGCCGCAGATCCAGGTGCCCTCGGCAATCTTGTTGAGCAACGTGCGGGCATCCTTTTTCGCCAGTGGCTTGTTGGTCGTGATCGCGCGCGTCCACCATTCCCGGCCATCGATGGCGGCCTGCATGAACTCGTCACTCGTGCGAATGGAAAGATTTTCGTTCTGATACATGACACTGCCGTACGCGTCACCGTTGTATGAACCGTCGTACCCTTGCTCGATCAACGCCCACGCTTTCTTCTCCTCCTTCTGCTTGGCGTCGATGAATTCCTCAATGTCACCATGCCAGTCGCGGAGCGTGTTCATTTTGGCGGCGCGCCGGGTCTTGCCGCCGGACTTAACGACGTTGGCCACCTGGTCATAAACCTTCAAGAAAGACATCGGACCGCTGGGCCGTCCGCCACCGCTCAGCTTCTCCTTGCTGGAACGCAGCGGTGTGAGGTCGGTGCCGGTGCCGGAGCCGTATTTAAACAGCATTGCCTCGCTGTAAGCCAGGCGCATGATGTCTTCCATGTTGTCCTGGACCGATTGGATGAAGCAGGCGCTGCCTTGCGGATATTCATATTGAGTAGTGGCGCGCTCGGCTTCGTTGGTCTGGCGGTTGTAGAACCAATTGCCCTTGGAGGAATTTTTACCGATGCCGTATTGGTGATACAGTCCCACGTTAAACCAGACCGGAGAGTTGAAGGCGCCGTGCTGGTTGACGCAAAGCCAGGTCAACTCGTCAAAAAAAACCTCGCCGTCGGCCTTGCTGAAGTAACCATCCTTCACGCCCCAATCGGCAATTGTCCGGCAAATGCGGTGAATCAACTGGCGCACGGAGGTTTCACGTTCCGGCGTATGTTGTTCTCCGTAAAAGTATTTGGACACGACTACTTTGGTGGCGAGGATTGACCACGACTTCGGCACTTCCACATTTTCCTGTTTGAAGATCACTTTGCCGGCGTCATCGGTGATTTCGGCCGTGCGTTGATCCCATTCGATCTGGTCGAAGGGTTTAATGTCCGGGTCGCTGAAGATGCGCTCGATACGGACGGATTTTTTCGCTGAAGGCTCGCTCTTCGGGGTGGAGCGAGAGACGGCAACCCGCGAAATGCGGCGGCGGGTTTGATGCGGGGACGACACTGCTTGTTCGGGTGCGTCAATCATGGCTTGTTTCCTATTCGACTGGGTTAAATTTTTTCTTCTCACATCTTCATCCGACCACTTCATGCGGACAATAAACCGGATTTTCGCGAAACACTCCCCATTATTAGGTCCTTGGCAGATTTCACCGCGCCACCAAATACCCCATTACTAGGGAACTTCCACAGACTACCCACTACATATTGGGGACACAAGAAAAAATTGAAAATATTTTATTCTTACGTTATCCCCTGACTTCAAACGGCACAAACAGCTTGCCTTGAGGCCTTTTTCTTAACTGTTCCCACCGGTGAATAACTCCCCGAAGGAAAACGAGTCGTTTGCTACCGGTAAATTCTGGCGTGAGCTTTTTTGAATTTGCGAACCGGTTCGACCGTTTTTGGGCGGGGCTTCGGAACCAAAACTATCGGGCAGCCCTCAAAACCGAAAGCGCGCCGTAATTCGCCGGCGAGATGCTTTTTGTAAGACTCGGAGAACAACTCGTCACGATTTACGAATAAGAGAAAAGTGGGCGGGGCTTGTCGGACTTGGGTGGCGTAATAAAACTTCAGCCGATGTCCGGCGGTGCTGATTGGTTGTCGCCGCTCAACCGCATCTTGTAACATCCGGTTCAACAATGCCGTCGGAATTTTCTGCTGCAACTGAGCCGCCACATAACGCACCGCTTCCAAAAAACGGTCGAGATGAAAACCAGTCTTCGCGGAAGTAAAAATGACCGGCGCATAATCCAGAAAGAAAAGATGTTCCTGAACCCATTGCCCGAATTCGCCCAATGTCGTGAGTTGTTTGGGGCCTCCATCACGATTGCGGACTCTGGCATTGCGTCGGGCGATCTCTTCTTCGCGCGCCTGGCGCACCTCGGTATCCACGAGATCCCACTTGTTGACCACAATGATGCAGGCCTTGCGCTCTTCAATGATCTTGTCCGCCACTTTCTTGTCCTGCTCCATGATGCCGGCCTCGGCATCCAAAACCAGAATCGCCATGTCACAACGCGCGATGGATTCTTCCGCGCGTTTGACGCTGAAAAACTCAATTGAATTGTCAACGCGTCGTGATTTCCTCATGCCCGCCGTGTCGATCAGCAGATATGATTGGCGCACGCCTTGCGTCTCCACTTCAAACGGCACATCGACCGCATCGCGCGTCGTGCCGGGAATCGGGCTGACAATGACCCGTTCGGATTTAATCAGCGCGTTGATAATGGACGACTTGCCGACGTTGGGACGGCCGACGATGGCGAGCTTTAAGACGGGTTGAAGGATGAAAGTCGAGAGTTGGGAGTCCTGCGCAGGCGCAGCTTCGGCAGTCACCTCGCATGGAAGTAAAGCGATTGCCGCGTTCATCAGCGCCTCAATCCCTTCGCCGTGGATTGCGCTGACGGGAAATGTTTTTTCGAAACCCAGTTCCGCGAACTCCAATGCGCTTGTTTCCACGCGGTACGTGTCCACTTTGTTCACCGCCACCAAAACCGGTTTTCCGCTGTGCCGTAACCTCACGGCCACCTCACGATCCAACGGCACAATCCCCTCCTGCACATTCACAACCAGGATGATGACGTTGGCAGCATCGATGGCCAGACCGACCTGTTCGAGGGCGGCTTTAAGGATGACATCGCTGGCTTTTTCCCGACGCAGCAGACCGATCCCGCCCGTGTCCACCAAGGTGAAAGGACGTCCGCCCCATTCCGCTTCGGCGCTCACGCGGTCACGGGTCACCCCCGGTTCGTCATGCACAATGGCAATGCGTTTGCCGGCGATGCGATTAAACAACGCCGACTTTCCGACGTTCGGGCGACCCACAATGGCAATTAGACCTGACATTACTTGATGATGAACGAGAAAGCGCCGTGACGAAAGGCAAATGCGGCTTTTTTGGTTGCGCGGGAAAAACTTTACTGGGCGGGCAACTCAAGGGTGAAGTCGGCGACAGCCGCTTCCCCTGTCCTCACCGAAACTTGCTGCGTCAAGCCCGGGTTGACGCCATGAGTTTTCAAGTGATAAGCCTCAAGCAAATAATCACCGGGTGGAACGTTGGTGATGATGAAGCTTCCCTCTTTGTCCGTTACCGCGAAAAATGGGTGCTCAATCACACCAACGTAGGCAAACATCCACGGATGGACATCACATTTGAAACGAACCAAAACCTCCTGTTTTTGGAAAAACAACTCGGTCTCCATGCCCTTGACTGGTTGGGCGAGGTTTCTTTCCACATTTCCAACGACTCTGGGTGTCGGATGGATGTTGTGCAAAAACGGATCGGAATTTCTGACCTTGAACTTTTGATTCATCATCACCCCCGATACGAAAGGCATTATAAATGCAATCCACTTGATCGAGCACAGGCGTTTCCTTCGGTAGCGCAAACCTTTTGCCTTCCAAGCCTTTTTTGATGTACACAAAAACGTTCGCCAAACCGCCGTCCGTCCCGACGACGTAATGCCGCGTCACGACTGGCGTCGTGTGCAGTTTGCCGCGAGTCGCATCCAAGGTAATTTTGACTTCGGGAGGCGGCGCGCCTTTGAGAGAAACTTTGCCGGTGATTTCGCCAGAAACCGTCTGCGCCGGGCCCGTCAACGGCGCGTAAGACGGCGTTCATAAATAAAGGTAGCAACTTACGCTGAGGAGTTTGGCCTAATGACATAGTTCCATTCGCCATGGAACTTATTACGTTGCACGTTCACCTGCTTCATTTCCTGGTTGGAAACTTTCCGGCCTGTGGGATATTTCCGACGATCCAAGCGACAGGTTACTTTCAATCCCTTCGCCGTGGTGGTTTTGGAAATCAAGTTCACGATGGTCTCGTAATCCCGTAACGGCTCACCCCGCCAGTTCGACGAAATGAAAGAAAAAAGCCGATGCTCGATCTTGTTCCATTTGCTGGTGCCCGGCGGAAAGTGGCAGATGGAAAGCGCCAGCCCGGTCTCATCCGCAAATCCTTGCAACTCCAATTTCCACAGTCGCAGCCGGGAACCATTGCTGCCACCGCCGTCGGCGGTGATGAGAATCTTCTCCGCCGCGGGATACAAATGCCGGCCTTCAAAGCGCCACCAACCGCGAATGGAGGCCACCGCGAAGGCGCCCGTGTCATGGTCGGTGCCAACGTTCACAAAGCCGGCATTGCGCCCCAGGTCATAAATGCCATAGGGAAAGGCCCGGAGCACTTCGGGGCTCGGGAAGTCATGCCCGCTCACTTTGATGGGTTGTTTGGCGGGCAGCCATTGTTGGCCGGCATTATCGTAGTTGCCGATGAGTTCTTTCTTCTTGGTGTCCACCGAAATGACCGGCAGTCCTGCCGCCAAGGATTGTTTAACACAGGCGTTGATATGGCGGAACTGCGCATCCCGGTCGGGGTGGTTGCGGCCTTCCTCTGTCTTGCGATTGCTTTGCAGGCTGTAGTTCTGCTCGTGGAGCAGTTGGGCCACCTTCACGTGGCTGATCGGATGCTGCTGCTGGCGTAGTTGCAAGGCAATGGCCCGCGTGCTTTTACAAATCCAGCGCAAGGGAGATTCCGGATCGCCGCGCGTTTCACCATCAATCAGGTGATCCAGCGCGCGAAGCAGACGCGGATCGGAAACGGTGATGTTCTTGCGTCCCGCACCCGCCCGACGAATGCGACCCTCCACAGGGCAGTCTCCTTCCTGAATTTCGCAAACGCCCTTGCCAATCGCCTTGCGCGACAATCCACAAGCCCGGTGAACGATCGAAACTCCGCCGTAACCCAAGCCGATAGCCTCGTTGGCCGCCATGATGCGTCGCGTCAGCTCATCCAGCAGCGGCCATACAGCACTGAACTTTCGCCTCAACGCCGCCTTAGAACCCATGGACAGGAATCATCTCAGATTCCCGCTTAGGTTGCTACCTTTATTTATTAATGCCGCCTAACCTCCCCGTTGAGGAGGTATAGCCGCGCCGGAAGGGATGCTGGCGACCGGCTCCAGGTTTGCTGGCAAGGAATCTGGCAACTCGGCTTCGGCGACCGGTGCGGAAGCCGTCGAGGCGGGTGTGGAATGAATGGTTCTGATCACAGGGCGCGGCTGAACATTGGGAACAGGCTTGCTCAAGTCCGCTGCGTTTTCCTGCGGGTTTGATCCGCGCGAAGGCAGTTCCCCGGTTTGGTTCGACCGAAATTGTTCACGCACAAGAACCAGAAGGAGACAGGCAGCAATAACTGAAAGCGCGAAAGCAATCACCCAAAGTGGCCTGTTTGCGCCCAAAGGAAGTTGCGCTCCAGCATTCATCCTGGTTTCAACACCGCGCTTTGACAACTGTTGCTCAAGGGCTGATTCAAGGCGGCAAATAATACCAATGACTATTTTCCACAAAACCGTTCAAAAGCGCCGCCAAACAGATCTTTTATATCGCGTTCGATTTCCGCCCGCGTCGGCTGCCAGCCGGTTTTCGCGAGGTCGGAATATTTTTCCACCAACACCCAAGCGATGATCCGACGGCTGTGTTGCCATTTGTAAACAATCTGGTCGAGCACGCGGGCATCGGAATGTTGCGGCGTGAAACTCAGACCCAGCAACTCCAGCCGCATTCGCGTCATCTCCTCGATGATGACCGGCACGTTGGTGAACCACCAACAGCCGAAGATGTGCAGGTTGCGGAACTTGCGCGCCAGCACGCAAAGCTCGTGTTGGCTTTCGCGCGCCAGGGCCGTGACCAGGAATTTGTTTTCCGGATATTGCACGCAGAGATTTTGCACGATCGTGAGATTGCTCAAACCAACTCCGTCCCCCGCAAGCTCCAATTCCGGATTCACGGCACGCTTCACTCCCGGCATCAGCGCGAGCGGCAGTCCGAACTCCCGACAATGCGGCAGGACGGCCTCCTCGATCAACTTGGAACTGATATTGCGGGAAGGGAATTCGAAATCGGGCGGGATAGAAACCATCAGATAGTACGCGTTCATCTGCTTCGTCCAATCGGCCAAGAATCGCCGCACTTCGCTGAAGACCGTTTTGGCCGGATGGCTCGCGGTCACCTTGTAACCCCATTTTGCGAGCTTGGGTGCAGTCTCCGGCCACCACAACAGCAGCGGATCGATGCGTAACGCCGCGGTGAACCGGTCGTCGCGCGGAAAACCTTTTTCCCACACCGGCCGCTCCAGATCGTCGAACGGCGAGTTGCTCATGCAAATCGTATTGACGCCGGCCAATTCCATGCAACGTGTAACGTGATGCTCCACTTTCTGCCCGGCAAACCAATGTCGCAACGCCGGCAGATCGCGCCGTTTCACGTCCAACCCCAGCGCATGAAGGGTCGTTAAAACTCCGCGACACGCTTCGGAGATCGGCGAGTGTTGGATGAACAGCGCGTCCCAGATCAGGTCGGCCTGCTCGGTCTTGGAGAGCGCCCAGAATTTTTCGTAAGGCAGGTCGAAATATCGAAACGCCTCGGCCACCAGATAGTGGTAAACGAGCAAATCATCGATGCCCCAGAGCAACAAGTCGCCAAAGGCCGGATCGTAAAGATGCGTGTGAATATCCGCCACCGGCGTGGACATCACGATGTCCTCAATCTGTTTGGCGAACAGAACGCGACTGGCTTCCGCAAAAATGGCTTTCATTTGGTTTCAACGGTAAGAAAACATTCACGTTGCTGCCATAAGAATTTCCGTGGGTAGCCGACGTGAAGAGATCTCCGCGGCTAGCTGCCGGGCATCGCGCGCACGACGCTGCAGAGCGCGGACAGCCTTGTCCGCGTGATTCCTTCACCATTCGGGAACTTGTGGACAAGGCTGTCCGCGCTTCGGCAATATGGACCGGCGGCCTGGGAACCTTTCATCACTTGTTGCATACTCAACCCGACTCCTTAAGTCCGCGCCTAAAATTCGCGCGACAATCTTCTAGCCCGCCGTATCCAGATGCGATCGCGCTTGCGCTGAAAGGCCGGCGCATGAACATCGTCCGCCAAAACGTCTCTCAATTGGTCGCGCGCCAATTCCGGCTGATTTTTGGCGAGATAAAGCTCGGCCAATTGCACCTGGGCGCGTGGATACGAATGGTTCTCCGTGACTTGTTGCCAGATGGACAGCGCGGCATCCGTCTCGTCCAGCGCTGTCAACGTCTCCGCCAACGCCATGAGCGAATGACCGTAATCATGTTTTGGATTCTCGGCGCACACACCTTCGAGCAATGGACGCGCCTCCATCGGACGTTTCAGGCGGAGCAGGCATTGTCCCAGGTGAGCGCGGGTGTCGATGTCCGGCGGGTCGCGTTCCAACGCGGCGCGATAACAGGCTTCGGCTTTGGCCAGTTTGCCCTGTTGAAAATAAATGTCGCCAAGCTGCGAATGATGATGCGCTTTGTCGAGATGATGAATCTGCGCCTGAAGTTGCTTGATGCGCTTGCGATCATGCGAGCCGGGCAGTTCAAATCCGCGCGTGGCCGACGGCGCGGCGCGATACACCCAGAAGAAATAAAGCACCGCGGCAAAACCGAAACCGAGGAAGATAAAGGCCGCCCAAATCCACTCCTCGCGCCGAATCGCATCGATGAACATCCAAAGTTGAAAGGCGAAAAGCGGCACTAACCAAGGATTGCCGATCAGGTAATCCCAGTTGGTCACGTCTTGGAGGAGCGAGGCAACCATTGAGCACAAGCTAAGCGGGAGAGTCCCCCGTTGCAATCAAACATTGCAGCCTCTCGCTCGCCAAGAACTGCTGGAATGGGATCGCAGTCATGTCGGAACCGGTGCCCACCTGCCAGGCTAACAAAATCAGAAATAGTCCGGAGCGTTCCCGGATTTCCATTTGATGTTGCAACCAATGCTGGGTTTTTGATCTGGCGAAATCGGTTTGCCCGCCAACACCGCGTCCAACGCGGCACGCAGATCTTTCCCGGTCACAGGAACCCCGTTGCCGGGGCGGCTGTCGTCGAACTGGCCGCGATAAACAAGCCGCTGGTCCTTGTCGAAAAGGAAAATGTCCGGCGTGCATGCAGCGCGATACGCTTTGGCCACACTCTGGGTCTCGTCGTAGAGATACAGGAAAATGTAGCCCGCCGACTTCACTTCCACCGCCATCTTCGCCGGGCTGTCCTCAGTGTAATTCAGGGCATCGTTGGAGTTGATGCCTGCCATCGCGACTCTTCGGGACATGTAATCACGCGCCAACTGCGCCAAGCCCGACCGGATGTGCTTCACGAACGGACAATGATTACACATGAAGACGACCACCAGCGCGGGTGCGTCCTTGAAATCGGTGGGCGAGACAATTTTCCCGCTCGTGTCCGGCAGGCGAAACTGCGGCGCTTGCGTACCGAGCGCCAACATGGTGGAAGGTGTCAGTGCCATGACCGCAGCTTGCCGCAGTCCGTCCCAAAAGTCGAGTGGCGACTGCGCGAATGATTTACGTCGCCAGGCTTGGTTTACGGATGGCGCAACCGGTAGAACTGGTTGCCAACGGGAGCGGGAACAACCACTTCTAAATTCAATCCGTTCGTCGCAGGCGACGCGCTGACGTTCGTCCAGTTGCTCGCGGCAAGAATCGGATTCTCCTGCAACACACAGCCGATCGAAGGCACAGGCCAGGAAACAATGACGTTATTGCCGGAACGCGCGACGCTCAACAACGGCGCGCCGGACGTTTGCACGGCGGCGATGATTCCCCAAAAGCCTCCGTCAATGGTGAAGTTGCCGCCGCTCATCGTGCCGGCGTCCGGCTGGCCGATGGTGCCACTCACGGAAAAAACTCCGCCCGTGCTTGTACCACCGCTGCCGCCGTCTATTGTGAGCCAGTCGATCGAGTATTGGGCGAAGGTGGAAAAGTAGAAGACGGAGGTCAGAATCCAGACTCCGAACGTTGCCGGTCCAGCGTAGTGCGCTTGGGAAAGCGCCAGCAACTGGTTCTCGGAAGGATGGCGGCGCTCCGCCGAGTCGCCGCTACGTCGAACCACTTTTTCATTTCACACCTCTGTTCTGGTGATTCATAAGTTGTTCAAGCTTTTCGAGCTGGTGACTCAACTCCGCGTTCTCCTGCGCTTGTTTCATCGCCTCGGGTGCAAAAGTGTTTAAGAGGGTGTTCCGAAAACAA
>PLJQ01000272.1 GCA_003140275.1 Limisphaerales bacterium | reverse complement strand
GGGCAGTGTCAGGATGCGCCCGCTGCAAAGATTTGCCGCTTGTCATCGGCGCGGTTTTATCGTCTAAACGGCATGTGCCGGATTGGATTGCTGTTATTTTACTCGGAGTCATCGAAGGGGTGACCGAGTTTATTCCCGTTTCATCCACCGGCCATTTACTGTTCGTTGAACGCTGGCTGCCGCGCCAAACCGATCTGTTTAACGTCGTCATCCAGAGCGGCGCCGTGCTGGCGGTGCTACCACTGTTTTCCATTCGTTGTCAGCAAATCATCTTTCGTTTGCGTGAACCGCAAGTCCGCAGTTTTCTCCTTAAAATCCTGTTGGCGTTCGGGATGACCTGCGCCGGTGGCTTTGTGCTCGAAAAAAGAGACTTCAAACTGCCGGAAGAACTCATGCCAGTGGCGTGGGCACTGCTCATCGGCGGCATTCTGTTTCTGGGGGTGGAGCGCTGGTTGCGCGGGAAACCGTTGCGCGAAGAAGTGACCTGGACCATTGCGATAGCCGTGGGCATCGGTCAGTTAATCGCTGCCATTTTTCCCGGCACCTCGCGTTCCGGCGCAACCATTTTGTTGGCGTTGGTGTTGGGCTTGAGCCGTCCGGCGGCGACGGAGTTTTCTTTTTTGGCGGGCATTCCGACGATGCTGGCGGCTGGCGGGTGGAAAATCTTTAAAGCCCTCCATCATCCGCCGCCGGACGCCGTGCCGGAACATTGGGGAATGGTGTGTTTGGGAACGATGGTGGCCGCCGCCGTTTCATTCGTAGCTGTGAAGTGGCTTTTACGCTACGTGCAGACTCACACGTTCACCGCTTTCGGCTGGTATCGGATCGGTCTGGCAATTTTTATCTTTATTCTGCTCCGCTAAGGACGAGCTTCCGCTGCTTTATTTTTGTGCAGCACTGGCCTCGCCCGCATATTCAAGGCGCACAATCTGCGTGTCGAGATTGTTGCCCCAGGCGGTGACCCACTCGATCCGGTAAAGGCATCCGTCCGGGCCAAGTTCCATGTCCATCGGTCGCTGGAAGGTCATCTTCGGGCAGAATCGCTCCATCTTCGCGATATTGTCGTTCGCGTCGAGGTGGACAGCGATGATCCAGTTGCGCGACCACTCGTAAACGAAAAGTGTGTGATCAAATCCTGCCGGCAGCTTGCGGTCGGATTTCAACTTCGAATCGAAATAATAAACAGGCCCGGCCATGGCGGTGCGACCGCCACCGCCGTTGACCACGGGAAACTTCGCGGAGGGACTGTTGGCATAATAGATAAAAGCCGCTTGCGCCGGTGGCAGGTCTTTGATGCCTGTGTTGAAAGGTGAATTGTTCACCGGATGCGCCGGGTCATACTTGAAGGTGTTTGTCTTGGCGGTGAAATCCCAATGCCAATACGGCTTGTTGTCACCAACAAAATAAGGCCAGCCAAAATTTCCGGCCTTGCGCGCCTGATTGACTTCGTCGTGTCCGGCGGGGCCGCGGGTTTCACTAAAGCCGCCGGCGTCCGGCCCCACCTCGCCCCAGTAGAGGTATCCGTTTTTCTTGTCAACCGAAATGCGGAACGGATTGCGATTGCCCATGACGTAAATCTCAGGCCGCGTCCCCGGTGTGTTTGGTGGAAACAAATTACCTTTCGGAATTTTTATTGTGCCATCCGTTTGCGGTGTCACGCGCAGAATTTTTCCGCGCAGATCGTTCGCGTTGGCCGACGATTTTTGCGCGTCCCAAGGCGAGCGACCCGGGCGCTCGTCCTGCGGTGAAAAGCCATCGGATTCGAACGGGTTGGTGTTGTCGCCGGCAGAAACATACAGATTACCCTGGGAATCAAAAGCAAGCGAACCACCGGAATGACAGCATTGCTCGCGCTGCGTGCCGATGTCGATCAACACCTTCTCGGAGCTTAAGTCGAACGTGTCACCCGTGACCGTGAAACGCGAGATGCGATTTGTGCCGGCCTTTGCACCGGTTTTGTCCTTCCCCGTTTCCGGCAATGAGTGGTTAAGATAAATCCAACCGTTCTTCAAGAATTGTGGGTCGAGAGTAATACCGAGTAAACCGTCCTCCAGGCCGGTGAAGACCTCCAGCTTATTGACAACGAACGAGGTCTTGGTGTCGGGCTTCCACACTTTCACCGTGCCGTCGCGTTGGGCGTAAAAAACACGGCCATCGGCGGCGACGGCCAGCTCCATTGGGTCTTTCAGGGTGTCCTCAAACTTGCCGTTGATTTCCCGGTCAGATTCCAGAATAACTTTGCGGAAAGGACCGTCGCTTTGCGGTCCGGTGGGAAGGGGAGACGGTTTGTCTTCCGCTCGTGTGGCAAAGGCCGACAAACTGGCAACCATCGCAAGGCACAACCACCGCACAACAGATTTTTTCATTCAATGTAAATGGACTTTTCACCTCGGGTTTAATTCATTTCGGCCAGCCTACCGGGGAGAAGGTTGCAACCTCAAGGCTTAAACGAACTCGAAAGGCATGGCCGTAGCTTCAGCGCTGCTGTCCCAGCCAGAGCAAAATTACCGGCGCCAGAATCCCCAACGCCAGCGACAGCCAGACTTGCCACCGCTGCCGACTCGAACGAAATGCGAGCATAAGCCCGAGCGCAATCGTGGCAATCAGCGCCGCGCACATGACGACCACCAGATAACGAAACAGCGCCGTGTGGTAAACCTGCGCCGACGCCGTTGGAAAATGCTGGTCCACATGCACCGTGCTCAATCGACCCACCAGCGTGTCGGCTTCGCCTTCGCCTTTCTTGCGGTCGGGATTCACCGTTTGATACCAGCCTGTCGCCACAAAGAACAAAAGCAGCGGCGCAAAAAAGCAACCGAGGAAGGTATGGATGCGGCGAAGGTTTTTCATGTGACAAGAATCCAGCGTGCGAATTCAGCGGCCTAAATCGAACGTACTTGAAAAGCGAATCATCCGTCTTTGGAGTGTTTCATCGACGCCCGTTCACCGCTATTTTTCCGGCGCGGGTATGATGATCTCCTGGCCAATGCGCATCCTGTTGGGATCGAGCTTCGGATTTGCTTTGAGGATTTGTTCCACGGTCACTTTGATGCCCTTTTCATTATACGCTTTGACGATGGTCGAAACGAAGTCGCCGGGTTGAACCGCATACTTGTAGTGGCCTTTGTCCAAAGCCGGTGGAGTGTCGGTGACACCGGTTGCCCCGGATGCAGCCGATTTCCTGGGCGGGGTTGATGGAGGAGCCAAGGTTTTCCCGAGCTTGCCGATCTCTTTTAAGATGTGTTCGTTGTCCTCGACGCGCTTTTGATCAATCTTCTGCACCGTCTCGGCGAGCTTGCGCAACTCGTCCTGACTGGCGTAGCTGGTGTTGGGACGAGACTGTTGTTTCCGCAAGCTCTCGATTTCGTCGGCCAGCGAGGCAATGCGTTTGTCCTGTTCCACCTTCGCGGCGAGCAAAATCTCCAACGCGCTGTCGAGGCGTTTGTAGCGTTCTTCCGTGACGTCGAGTTCGGCCTTGGCGGCGGCGGCGGCGTCCTGAGCCCGCAGGGCGGGTGTGATTAAGAGCAGACAGCCAAAGAGAAAAATGGAAATCCGTTTCATGCGTCGAAAATAGGATTGTCCGCGCCGCGGCGCAAGTGGGAATAAGGACAAATCCTTTGGCAGCGACACAACTTTGGGCTGTTGACTTTGCGCTTTGGATTTAATCTGACCGCGTGAAGGTTTTGGAAGTCATTCAGCGCAGTTCCGAGTTTCTGGCCAAGAAAGGCGTGGAATCACCACGACTGCAAATCGAACTGCTGCTGGCGCATTTGCTCGGCCTGCCGCGCATGCAGTTGTATTTGAATTTCGAGCGCGTGCTGTCTCCCGCCGAACTGGACCACCTACGCGGATTGGTCAAGCGCCGCGGCCAACGCGAGCCGCTGCAACACATCGTCGGCACCGTTTCGTTTTGCGGTCTGGAACTGACGGTGAACCGGCACGCGCTGATACCGCGACCGGAAACCGAACTGCTCGCGGAACGCGCCTGGCAATTCCTGTCCGCCCTGAATTTTCAGCCACCGACCGCCCTCGACTTCGGCACCGGCAGCGGCTGTCTGGCCATCGCGCTGGCGGTCAAGTGTCCGACCGCGCAATTGTTCGCCGTCGATATTTCCAACGAAGCGCTGGCGTTGGCCAGGCAAAATGCCGTTCGACAAAATGTCGCGGACAGAATTCGGTTTTTCGCGGGCGATGGCGTTGCCGCTCTGCCGAGCGGATCGCGATTCAACCTCATCGTCGCCAATCCGCCTTACATTCCGAGCGCGACCATCGGCACGCTCGCTCCCGAAGTACGCGAGCACGACCCGCGATTGGCTCTGGATGGCGGTGCGGATGGATTGGATTTCTACCGGCGACTGGCGATGGCGGCCTCAACCTTCCTGCAATCGGACGGACGGATCATGTTGGAACTGGGTGATGGCCAGGCCGGGGAGGTGAGCGCCATCTTCCAACAGCAAAAGTGGGTTGTCGAAGCGGTTCAAGAAGATTACAATCGGCAACCGAGAATTTTGGTTGCGCGTCGGGCGGGTTAACCCGTGCGGGCAACCCGGTTGGCTTGGAGTTGATTTTTGATTTTGCATGGACAGTTTAATGATCAAAGGCGGCGTGCCGTTGCGCGGCGAGGTCACGATCAGCGGGGCGAAGAACGCCGTGCTTCCGATCATGGCGGCGACGTTGCTTACCGACGAGCCGTGCGTCATTCGGCGTGTTCCGAAATTGTCGGACGTGGAATTCATGGGACAGATTCTGACCTCGCTCGGCGCCAGGGTGGGTTTCGACGGTGACCGGCTGCGCGTGCAGGCGAAAAAAATTCAAGGGGTGGGCGATTACGATTTGATCCGCAAAATGCGCGGCTCGATTTGCATCATGGGACCGTTGTTGGGCCGGTTGAGAAAGGCGACGGTTTCGTTGCCCGGCGGATGCATCATCGGCGCACGACCGATTGATCTGCACTTGAAAGGCTTTGAAGCCCTGGGCGCAAAGATTTCCATTGAAGGCGGCTACGTCCATGCCAAGGCCAGGCGGCTTGCCGGCGCGGACTTGTTTCTCGGCGGGCGCGCCGGTTGCACGGTTCTTGGCACGGCGAACGTGATGATGGCGGCGGTTCTGGCGGAGGGCGTGACGATCATTGAAAGCGCCGCGTGTGAACCCGAGGTCGTGGACCTCGCTAATTTTTTAAACTCGATGGGTGCGAGAGTTCAAGGCGCGGGCAGTCCGACCATGACCATCACCGGTGTGAAGAAGCTGCATGGCGCCGAGCACGAGGTGATTCCCGACCGCATCGAGGCGGCGACGTACGCGATTGCCGCCGCAGCCACCAATGGGGAAGTCACCTTGCTGGGCGCCCGGGCCGATCACCTGCACGCGGTGTTGGACAAATTGCGCGAAGCGGGAGTAAAAGTAGAACGCAATGGTTCGGCGCTGACGGTGCGCCGCAATGGCCGTCTCAAACCAGTGGACATCACCACGTTGCCCTACGCCGGTTTTCCCACCGACGTGCAAGCGCAGATGATGGTGTTGATGGCGTTGACGCAGGGCATCAGCATCATCACGGAAAGGATTTTTGAGGCGCGCTTCATGCACGTGAGTGAACTGGCGCGGTTGGGAGCGGACATTGCCATTGAAGGCCCCAGCGCCATCGTCAAAGGCGGCAAGCCGTTGAGCGGCGCGCCGGTGATGGCCAGTGATTTGCGCGCGTCGGCGGCGCTGGTGATCGCCGGGCTGGCTGCGCACGGCACGACGGAAGTCAAACGCGTCTATCACCTTGATCGCGGTTACGAAAACATCGACGGCAAACTTCGCCAACTCGGCGCCCGGATCCAGCGGGCGGAAGAATCATGACAAAAATAATCAGCGTCCTTATCATCGTCCTCGTCCTCTATGGCGGGTGGAATCTTTTCCTGTATTGGGAAAAGGTCAGGGACGAAAAAGAAAGCAGCCGAAAGGCCGCCGCTGCGGCTCAAGTTATTCCAGAGCAACTGCCCGGGATGCCGGCAGGACTGGAGCCGATCCTGCAGGCAGCGCAAAAAGCCGGTGCATCCGGCTTGAAAAACTGGTTGAAGCTCCACGGCCGCCAGGTCAGCGATCCACGCCTGGCCTGGATTGAACTGGATTACACCGTTCTGATCGCCCGCGATGACCCCGCGGAGGCGAGGCGGGTGTTTGCCGCCGTCAAGCAGCGCATCACTCCGGCGTCGCCGGTTTACGAGAGGGTGAAACAACTGGAAAAAACATACGAATAGGACGGTTTTCCGAAGCGCACCGCTTCATGAATTTTTCGCTGGCTAGACTGCCGACCGGGATTTATGATGGGCACCACAATCTCGCGAACAACAGATTTGAATCATGGACGTGATTTTTAATTGTCCTCACTGCGAGCAGGAGCTGGAAGTCGATAGTTCCGGTGCCGGCACGCAAATCGAGTGCCCTTCCTGCGGCGAATCGATTGTCATCCCCGCGCCGGATTCCGCCAAGATCAAGTCCGCCCCCGCGCCCGTGCTCCCACCGAGAATGGACGGCGGTCAACCGATGAATCCCATCTCCAGTTCGGCCGCGGCAAAAGAGGACAAGCATTTTTCGGTGCCATTGCGCAGTGTGCCGACCGAGCAATTGATCGAAAAACCGCTGCCGCCGCTTGAAGTCGCCGCCAGGGAAAGCGATAAAATAATGCGGATCAAAACCATCCGGCACACGGATTGCGTAGAGGTGGGCCACGACCGGTTTGATGAAATGGTCACCGGTTTTCTCAGCAAGATCGGCGAGGCGAACCTGGTCAGCATCAACACCCTTTCCTACACGCATTTGGACGTGGGGACGCAGAAGTTGATCACGGACTATGGGGTGATGATCGTTTACAAGGGTTGAGCAATCGGCGGCGCGAAACTTGATTTCTATTTTCGTTTGCCTTTCTTGACTTGCGATTTTTCTCCCGCTACGATGGTGCCATGCAACGATGGTCGATTCGACTTCTGCTGGCCGCTTTTTGCCTGATGGCTTTCCCTCAGCGTTCGCCGGCGCCGCTCATCTATCGGCCGGGTGAGGGCTGGACGTATGAGTCGGTGGGCGGCGACGGGGCATGGCAGCGAACGCGGGCCAAAGACCAGTTGGAGGTGGCCCAGGCCGCCTTGGACAAAAAAGATTACGGCCTCGCCCAGAAAGCTGCCCGGCGGGTGGTAAAGCAATGGCCGCTGTCCGATTACGCCCCGCAGGCGCAATACCTCGTCGGGCGTTGCTACGAGGCAAGAAAGTTGGATGAAAAGGCCTTCAACGAATACCAGCGCGTCATCGAAAAATATCCGAAGATCGAAAACCACCAGGAAATTCTCCAGCGCCAGTACGAGATCTGCAACCGCTACCTTGGCGGGCAGTGGTTCAAGCTCTGGAACTATATTCCGTTTTTTCCATCAATGGAACGCACCGCCGGCATGTACGAGAAGGTGGTCAAAAACGGACCGTACAGCGAAGTCGCACCCCAGGCGCAGTTGAACATCGGCGCCGCCCGCGAAAAACAAGCGGACTTTCCGTTGGCCGTCAAAGCCTACGAACGCGCTGCTGACCGTTATCATGACCAAAAGAAAGTGGCGTCGGTTGCCCTCTACCGGGCGGGACTGGCTTACAACAAACAGGCCAAGACCGCGGAGTACGATCAGAACACCGCCGCGCTCGCCATCGCCACGTTTACGGATTTTATGACACTCTATCCCGACGATCCACGCGTGTCGGAGGCGCAAAAAATCGTCGCTTCATTGAAAACGGAGCAGGCGCGGGGCAGTTATGAGATCGCCCGGTTTTACGAAAAGAAACGAAGCTGGAACGGCGCGTTGATTTATTACAACGAAGTGCTGCTCCAGGACCCCAATTCTCAATTTGCGACGGACGCCCGGCAACACCTCGACACGCTTAAGAAACGGACGGAATCCGCCGGCAAATAACATGCGATTGAGTGCATTGTTCCTGGGTGGTTTCGTGGCGCTGGGCTTGACCGGCTGTGCCGGTTACAAATTAGGCCCGAGCAACGGCCTGCCCGCGGGAACCAAATCAATTCAAATCAATCCCTTTGCAAATCAAACTCTCGAACCCCGCCTCAGCGAGGCTGTCACCTACGCAATGCGCAAGCATTTGCAACAGGACGGGACGTTCCGACTCAACACGCACGGCGACGGCGACATCATTGTGACCGGCGTCATCACTCGCTTCTTCCGTTCACCGTTGAGCTTCCAACCGGCGGACATTGTCACTGTGCGCGATTACCGGCTGGATATGACGGTGCAAATCACCGCCCGCGATCGAATCAGCGGCAAAGTGATTCTTGACCGTCCGGTCTCCGGCTACACCACCTTGCGCGTCGGCAATGATCTGACCAGCGAAGCGCGCCAGTCCATTCCACTGCTGGCCGACAATCTGGCCGGGAACGCCGTGTCATTGCTGGCCGACGGTTCGTGGTGAGCAGTCTGGCTTCGTTGCTCCTCAGTCGAAGATCCTCCAGGGATGTTCTCCTTCGTCGCGCCTCGCCATCCGGCCTTTTGCCCGACCACAGCACCCCTCGTAGTTTTCAAACAGGCTCTAACGCCGCCACCAGCTTTTGCCGCCGCCGCCGGTGGAGTCGGGTGGTGGCTGCTTGGACTGTTGATACAGCAACTGACCTCGAGCGAGTTCCAAAGCCAATCGGAGTTCATCGTAGCTGGCGAATCGTTCCGCCGGATTTTTGGCCAGCGTGCGCTGCAACGCCTCACTCGTTGGCTGGGTAATTTCCCGGACGACCTCGTTCGGCGGAGTCAACCGTGTATGAACATGCGCGGCCACGACTTCATCCACCGTCGGCGCTTCAAACGGAACATGGCCGGTGATGGCATGATAGAGCGTCGCGCCCAGGCTGTACATGTCCGATAAAAATGTTTCCGGTTCGCGCTTGATCTTTTCCGGCGCCACGTAGTACGGCGTGCCCCACGCTGACTGTTCCTGGCTGACATCCGCTTCCACCTTGCGGGCCAGACCGAAATCGATCAATTTAGGCTCACCGTCCGCGTTAAACAGAATATTGCCCGGCTTGATGTCCAGATGGAGGAGGTTGTGTTTGAGGGCCGTGTCGAGCGCCGAGGCGACTTTGATGCCGACGTCCAAAATATCCAGTTCCGGCAGCCGGCCTTGGCGGGTGATGCGGGTATCAAGGCTGCCCCGGTCGGCCAGCTCCATGACCAGATAGCGCTGCCCGTCCAATTCGTTGAACGTATAAATGTGGATGATGTTGGTGTGGTTGAGTGAAGCACACGCCCGCGCTTCCCGGTAAAAACTATCCATGGCCTTGGCATCATTCAACAACTCCTGTTTCATCATTTTCACCGCCACTTCCCGTTCCAGCGTGGTGTCAAACGCCCGATAGACCGTGCCCATGCCGCCGGAAGCGATGGGAGAACGCAGTTCAAATTGCCGCAGCAGCATCGGCATCATGACTTTCTGCTTGCATTTGGGGCAGGGCGTGGTGGCCAGCGGCGCCAAGTCGCCGGGGATGAAGACTTTGGCACCGCAACCGCCGCAGGTCACCATACGCAGCGGTTTCTGGGCTTCGGGCTTTTGTCCTTCGTTCGACATCGCGCTTAATTCTAGCACCTGCCATTCTTGCGACAAGTTCAGATATGGAGTTCATGCCCCCGTTCCGCAAGGAAATAGTGTGCATCTTGACAGTACCCCC
>PLJQ01000259.1:194-4059 GCA_003140275.1 Limisphaerales bacterium | reverse complement strand
GAACAGATTGCCGGCGACCTGCTACCCAGGCCAACGCTCGAACAAAAGGTCGCTACTGCCTTCAACCGAAACGGCATGAGCAGCACCGAAGGCGGAGCGGACCCGGACGAATACATGGCCAAATACGTCACCGACCGCGTCAATACCACGTCCACCGTCTGGCTCGGCTCGACCCTTGGATGCTGTGAGTGCCACGACCACAAATACGATCCGTTCACACAAAAGGAATATTATCAGCTCTTCGATTTCTTCAATCGGATACCGGAAAAAGGCTTGGATTCAGACCCGGCGCCGCCTTTCGTGAAGGTGCCTAGCAAAACGCAAGCCGATGAACTGGCCAAAGTGGTTGCTCAGATCGCGCCGCTGGATTCCCAGCGAAAAACGCGGGTGGAAACGCCCAATGCCGATTTGGATCCCGCGCAGGCAACCTGGGAACAGGCGATCCGGAAGCGCACCGTGCTGGACTGGACGGTTGTGGCTCCGCTCAAATCTTCCTCGGTCGGCGGCGCGACTCTGACCGGGCTGGAGGATAAATCCGTTTTGGCCGGCGGCACCAGTGCGGATAAAGATGTTTATGAAATCAAGCTGCAAACTCCGCTCCAAGAAATCACTGGTATCCGGCTTGAAGCGATGACGCATGACAGTCTGCCAGGTAAAGGCGCAGGCCGCGGCGAGAACGGCAATTTTGTTTTGACCGGCTTTGCAGCGGAGGCGGCAAGCGCCGCCCCGGCAAAGGAAACCGCGGTTCAAGAAACCCCGGTGTTCGGTTCCTGGTATGCGCTCGGCCCGTTCAAGGCGGCCAATGCAAATGAAGCTTATTCCAAGGCCTTCATTGAGGAAGGTGCAGTTGATCTCAGCAAAACTTTCGACAAGGAAAAATTGCGTTGGACTGAAAAACCGGAATGGAAGGATGGCGCGGTGCAGAAACTCACGGGCGAAAACGCGGCGACCTATCTCTATCGCGCCATCACCGTCAAAGCCGCGCGGCAGATGATCATTTCACTGGGCAGCGACGACGGCATCCAGGTCTGGCTGAATGGAAAAAAACTGCTCGCCAACAACGCGTCCCGGGCCGTCGCTCCCGATCAGGAAAAAGTTCTGCTTCGTCTGGCACCGGGTGAAAACAAACTGCTGCTGAAAATCAACAACGGGGCGGCGGACTACGCCTTTTACTTCGCGCCGCAAACCGGCCCGGTGACGAATTATCCCGTGCAGGTCGCATCGGCGGCGGCGGACTCCAGTCAAAAAGATTTTCCTGTAAAGGCGGCGCTCGATGGAAAAGCGGAGACGGGCTGGGCGGTGGACGGCAACGATGAAAAAAATCGCGCCCACCGGCAGGCCGTCTTCATTTCCAGTCAACCCATCGGGTTTGCGGAGGGAACGATCTTGAACGTCCGGTTGCAGTTCGAATCGGCCATCAAGCACAGCACCCTTGGCCGTTTCCGACTGGCGGTGACCACCAGCGATGGCTGGACGGAATTCGCCGCCTTGCCGCGGGAAGTTCAATCCGGTCTGTTCGCAGAACCGGACCAACGCAGTGAGATGCAGAAAACAGAACTGCGGCATTATTTTCGCGAGAACAACTCTCCGGAAATCAAGGAACTCACTGAAAAACTCACCGGGCTGCGCAAAACGGAAACTGAGTTGGATGCGAAGATTCCGACCATTCGCGTGATGGAAGACATGCCGGAACCGAGGACCACGCAAATTCTGGTTCGCGGCGATTATCGGAACCGCGGCGAGCGCGTCAGCGCCGGCGTGCCCAACGCATTGCCGCCCCTGCCGGCCGATTCCAAAACCAACCGGTTGGCGCTGGCCCGGTGGCTGGTGGACCCGCAGCAACCACTCGTCAGCCGCGTGACGGTGAACCGCTATTGGGCTTTGTATTTCGGCACGGGACTGGTCAAGACCGGCAATGAATTCGGCACGCAGGGAGAACCGCCATCGCACCCGGACCTGCTTGACTGGCTGGCGCGGGAATTCATCGACCGCGGCTGGGATATCAAGGCGATGCAGAAAAAAATCGTGATGTCGGCGACCTATCGGCAATCCTCCAAGGCGAACCCGGAACTTCTGGCCAGGGATCCCTACAACCGTCTGCTGGCTCGCGGACCGCGTTTCCGCATGACGGCGGAGGTCATTCGCGACAACGCGCTCGCCTACAGCGGCCTGCTGGATCGGGAACGTAAACCCGGCGGGCCGAGCGTTCGGCCTTACCAACCGGAAGGTCTATGGGAAGACATGATGTTTGGGGGAAATAAATACGTGGTGGGCAAGGGGGACGAACTTTACCGCCGCAGCATCTACACCCTCTGGAAACGCACCGTGCCCTATCCCACATTCAAGACCTTTGACGCGCCGGATCGGGCCCTCTGCACCGAACAACGGGGCATGACCTGCACGCCGTTGCAAGCCTTCGTCACCTTGAACGAAAAAACATTTGTGGAAGCGGCGCGTGTCTTTGCCCAACGCATTATTCAGGAAGGCGGCGGCGATGTGCAAACCCGGCTTGAATTTGCAGTCAAAACCGTGCTGGCACGCCCTCCCAATGCGAAAGAGAGAAAAATCCTGACCGGCATTTACGAGGAAATGCTGGCCAACTACCAGAAGGACTTGAAGGGCGCGCTGGATTTGATCAGCGTCGGGGAATCCAATCGCCCGGCCGACATCAACGAACTCCAACTCGTCGCGTGGACGACCGTGGCCAACGTGCTTTTCAATTTGGACGAAACTGTGACCAAGGAATGACCATGAACTTTTTCGACGATTTCAACCGGCAGATGACCCGCCGCCACTTTTTTGGCCGCGCCGCCACCGGCATCGGTACCCTCGCGCTGGGCTCGCTCCTGAGAAACGATTTGCTCGCCGCGCCGTCAGTTTCGACATTGGCAGCCCACGGCGCGCTCGGCCCGCTCCACTTTCCACCGCGCGCCAAACGCATTATTTATCTCTTTCAATCCGGCGCGCCGTCGCAATTGGATCTATTCGACTACAAGCCACAGCTCATTGCGTTGAACGGGAAGCCGATGCCGGAAAGTTTCACGAAGGGACAACGCATCGCGCAACTGGCCGGGCAAAAGCTCACCTGCGTTGGTTCGAAATTCAAATTTCAAAAACATGGAAAGTCCGGGGCGGAAATTTCCGAACTGCTGCCGAACATTGCCGGCATCGCCGACGAAATTGCCATCATCCGGTCCATGCACACCGAGGCCATCAACCACGATCCGGGCGTGACCTTGATGCAGACCGGGTCGCCGTTGGCGGGGCGGCCGGCGATGGGCGCGTGGCTTTCCTATGGGCTGGGCAGCGAAAACGAACAATTACCCGCGTTTGTCGTCCTGACTTCCGGCGCCGGGCAGGACCAGCCATTGCTTTCGCGTTATTGGGGCAGTGGATTCCTCCCCAGCAATCATCAGGGCGTCGAGTTTCGCTCGAAAGGCGAACCGATTTTGTTCGTCTCCAATCCGCCGGGCATGAGCGACAAGACCCGCCGTCGCCTGCTCGATGGCGTGCGCGAACTGAATGAATTGAAAATCAATGAAACGGCGGATCCGGAAATCGCCACGCGCATTCAGGCTTTTGAAATGGCGTATCGGATGCAGACCAGCGTTCCGGAATTGATGGATATCAAACGGGAACCGGAAAAAGTCATCGCGCGGTACGGCGCTGAGCCGGGCAAAGCTTCCTTTGCCAACAACTGCCTGTTGGCGCGGCGACTGGTCGAGCGCGGCGTGCGGTTTGTGCAGGTTTATCATCGCGGCTGGGACCACCACAACAATTTGCCCGCCGATATAGCCAAGGCCGGCCAGGCCACGGACCAGGCCTCTGCCGCGCTCATTCAAGACCTCAAGCAGCGCGGCCTGCT
>PLJQ01000259.1:0-140 GCA_003140275.1 Limisphaerales bacterium | reverse complement strand
GGCGGCATCAAGCCCGGCATCACATTGGGTTCAACCGACGAATTGGGCTACAACGCAGTGGAAGATCCGGTCCACGTAAATGATTTTCATGCCACCATTTTGCATTGCATGGGCATCAATCACGAGAAGCTCACCTACCG
>PLJQ01000228.1 GCA_003140275.1 Limisphaerales bacterium | reverse complement strand
CAAACCTATGAGACGCCAGTGTTGCCCAATATGATTTCTGGAGTCATGTTTTGTCTGGGATTGTTGGAGCAATTACATACTTGATTGCGTCCAGATTGATGACCAAGACTGGCCTTCTTGAAAATAACGTCAATCAATAATATTTACGACTTCTTCCAGTTTCCAAATGTGATCGGCAAGACCCGCTTCAAGGAACGGACAATTTGAAAAGCTGATTACTCGCGCCGGAATATCCGTTGGTGCAAGCCGCACGAAACCAGTGAATGGCAAGCGCATGATTCGTTTCGACGCCTCTGCCGTTCAAATAGCGCAAGCCTAGTTCGTATTGCCCGTAACCATTGCCCTCGGCAGCTTTCTGCTGCTGGAACTTCAAAAGTCGCTGGTCGGTTTCGGCTGCGGCCTTTTGTTTCGCGGGCCGTTGCCTCTCTTGTTCTTCCAACTTCAGTTACTCAATGTCTGCACGCTTCTCCTTGACAGCGCGAACAAATTCCTCGAATTGCTCTTTTGTAGGCAGCGTTCCGCAGTCGTAAGCAGCGAGCACTTGCCCATCGAGTGTGAAATCACCATTACGCCGCACGCGAATACCGGCAACGTCTTGGCCGGTAAGAAACTTTTTGGTGTTGTTGAAAATCGCAATTGGCTCAACATAAATCTTGTCTTTTGTTTCATAGCTTCCTCCAAGAGACGCTCCGCCACCCGCGCCACCGATGAAACCCCCGACGCGCGCACGGCTGTCGGTTGCTGATTTATACGCGGCGCGCCTAAACTTGTATCCCTTTGCGATGGCCACGTTGGTTTTGTAGAATTGGAACTCGAAGTTTCCAATTCCCAAGACGGATATTTCGCACCACGCCGGATCATTTTTAGTGTTTACCAACTCTCCATTAAAGACTCGGAAATCATTTGGCACTGTAAACACCACCTCGGCACCAAAGCCCGTTGCGATCATGAGGGCGAAAGCCAAGCCAGCGATGAAGAAAACGCGGGGTTTCATATATTTACAGGCTAAACATCGGGACGGAGAAGGCAACGCCCAAATCTGACAGCCGATTTTCGTCCGGTCAATGCCGTGAAAGTCCCCCCCCGCTACAATCAAAGCCGCTGCAACAGCATCCTTGAGCGTCACACGCGGCTTGTGGCGCGACGTGAGACGCGAGCACGCTTTCACCTTGTCAGCCAAAAGGCCAGCGGCTAACTTGCCGCCATGTTGAGTCACGGAACACAAAACAGCGGCAGGTTTTTGAACCCTTTGCCGTCAAAGTTGCCGACAGTTGCCGACAGTTGCCGACAGACTTCGCGCCGGAATAGTGTTACCACGTGCCAGACGTGCAATGCGGAAAACAGCATAAAAGCATTGTAAAATCAGTGTTTTAACGGGTTTGGAGAGATGGCTGAGTGGCCTAAAGCGCAGGTTTGCTAAACCTGTGAAGGAGTAATCCTTCCGAGGGTTCGAATCCCTCTCTCTCCGCCAGTTTGATTTTAGAGCGTTTTGGCGCTGATGTGCGGTAGAGGTCACGGGTTGGGAATTGAAATCCGCTACTGGTTCGGATTTTCCTTGGCCTTGTCTTTTCCTTTTTTCGGCGGGATGCCGTCTTTCCATTTTCTTACCAGTGGCGCCTTCTTATCCACTTCTTCCAGGAGTTCTTGGGCTTCTTCAGGACTCCGCACGACTCTCGGGCGAAGAAAAACCATCAGCTCGACTTCGTGGGCCGTCTTATCCTTTTTGTTAAACAGCCACTTCAAGCCAGGCAGGCTTCCGAGAATCGGAGTTTTCCGCAATGTATCCGAAACTTGTTTTTGAATAATTCCGCCCAAGATCAGCGTTTGCCCGTTTTTGGCGGTGAGGTCGGTGCGGAAGTTGCGCGTGTCGAAAACGGCGCCGCCAAGGACCGTCTGTCCCGGCACGACCGTGGAGGATTCCGTGTGGATTTTCAATTCCACATCCCCGGAACTATTGATATGGGGAGTGACCTCAAGAACCACGCCAACATCCCTGTATTTGATGCTCGTGTTTTGCGAGCCGACCGAAGACACCTGTGTGTTATCGGGCACTGGCACCTGCTGGCCAACAAAGAGCCTTCCGGTTTCATTGTCCCGGATGTTGATTTGCGGCTCGGCCAGGACGGTGGCATCGGTCGTCTTGCGCAGGAACTGGACCAGGAAATCCATATTGATCGTGCTGCTCAGAACGCCGGAGCGCAGGGAAGCCAGCGATTGACCCACTAAAGTGGGGGAAGCCGGGGTGTTGACCGTAGTGTTCCCGCCAAATCCTCTCTGGTACTGGGCAGTAGCATGAGCGAGTATCGAGTTGTCAAAGTCATCGGCGGTGAAAACTTTGCTACCGTCGGGCGACCAGCGGACACCGAGCTTGTCGAGAAAATCGCTCGACACTTCCACCAGGCGGGCTTCAATCAAAACCTGGTCGGTGCGGGCGTCCAGTTCGTCGATCAACTTGAGGACCTGGGGAAAGAAGTGGACATTCGCTGAGATCAGCAGCGAGTTGCTGCGCTGATCCGCGACCGCGCGGACCCGGCCAACCAGATCGCTGACCGGACGAACTGCGCCGCGTCCGTCGCCGGAGCGAGGATTATCCGGCTGCCCACCCAACCACGGAAAATAGCCGTCCTCTTTCGCTTCCTGCTCCAGGTCGAAGCCGCTGCGGGAAGGGGCGCTTTGCTGTTGTTGCTGTGGCGGGTTGGGGGTGCCGGGTTGGCCGGGTTGATTCACGGTCCGCAACGGCGGTGAACCGTTTTTGGCGAACAGGATGTTGATGCTGTTGGCCACGGTGGAAGCTTTGGCAAACTCCAGTCCGATCCGCAGGGTGCTCTCACCTCCGGCCGAGGAAACATCCAACTGTTGGAGAATAGCTTCCACCGCTTCCAGGTTCTCCTTCGAGTTCGAAGTGAGGATGAGAACGTTGGAGTGCGGTTCGCTGGTGATTCGGACTTTGCCATAAAGCCGGCCAACATCCCGGTCGGGCGTGTCCTGGGGAAAGTCATCGTAATACCAATAGGGCCGCTGTTGGTCCTTTTTTTTCAGAAACAGATCATTGAGGACATCTTCCATATCCACGGCGCTGACGTACTTCAGTTGGTAAATCTTGGGTGAAAGACTTTCATCCGTCACCGGCTCATCGAGCGCGGCGACCATTTTGGCGATGCCATCCATCGCTGAAGGCGGGGCCTGGACAATGATCGTGTTACGCCTCCGGTCGGCCACCGCACTAAACTTTTTTGGACTTTTAGAGGGACTGTTTCCGGAAAAGGAGAAATAGCGAAGCCGCGACGAACTGTCCTGGTCTTCATTAAGTTCTTTCAATTGTTTGGCAACATCCGTGGCATCGGCGTTCTTGAGCGGAAAAGCCTGCATGGCTTTTTCCTGCGCATCTTCGGTGTCGAGCGCGGCCACTAGCTTCTCGAGCGCCTTGAAGTCGGATTCGCCGGAGAGAATAATCAACGAGTTGGATCGGTCGTTGGCCGAGATCTCGACCATTTCTTTTTGCGACTTGCTGGTCAGCTTTTGATAAAGCGGGCCGATTTCCTTGACTAGGTCTTGCGCGCTCACATTTTTCAATGGGATCATCCGGACTACCACGTCTCCGGGTTTATCGGTGTCCAGGGCGCTGATGAGGTCCGCCACCAACGCCACGTTGTCATTGAAATCCGTGACAATGATCTGATTGACGTGCGCATCAACATCGACGGTCGCCTTTTCCGAAAGCAGTCCCTTGACCTTCTCTTTCATCTCCGCCGCCTGAACGTATTTAAGGGGGAAAATTTTAATCAGCCTCTGTCTTCCTGCGGGGATGTCCGTGCGCGAACCATCAACAAATTCGGGACTCATTTTCGGCTCCTTGCCCTCCGGCACGATAAAAATGGACTTGCTCGATTCAATCGTCGTAAAGCCCTCCAATGACAGGGCGCGATAGACGAGTGTAACGGCTTCGCGTGGGGTGACTTTTTTGGAACTGACAATCGTTAGTTGACACTGAACCATGGGATGCTTCACGACACTCTTACCGGTCGTTTGCGCCAGCCACTGAACAATCATGTCGATGCTAGCCCCTTGGAAGCTCACCTGGATTTCATTGGTGGAGGAAGACTTGTCCACGTCCGCTTTGAGCGTCAGATCCTTGTTGGTTGACCCGGCAATTTTTTCGGTTGCCTGTAGCGCTGGCGAGTCGGGAAGCCCGGGCGAACCGGCGGTCTTGGCTGAAGATTCCGGTTCAATCGCCGGTGAACGAGTGTTGGTGTTGGCGGAGTCCGGGGCGCTCTTGGGAGTTTCGCCCGAGTCCTTCTTCTCTGGCTTCTTCTGCGTGGTTTGAGCCAGGGCGGAAAATGATGAGGTCCAAAAAAGCTGTGCAGAAATTAAACACACACAGAGCAGGGCTACCGTGGGACTGAACCGCTTATTTTGGTTTCGTAATGATTTCATTAGTTGATTCCTTTTTGTTCGGCAAAAGACTTTCGCTTCCAAGGCCCGAAAAAATTGTCAGCTCCTTCTTTTCGCCCTCATGTTCGATCAGCACCCGGTTGATGCCGATGCGGAGCAGCTTCATCCCTCCAAGTTCGTCACCCTCCTTTACCATGCCGGTTTGACCGCTAGGCGCGCGCAGGAACGCGTCCTTGCCGGCAATACCCAGGAGGGCCATGGGCAACGCTCTCATAATCGGCGCCAGGAGTTCGCTCAGCGTGATTTTATCGACGCGTCCCTGGATGATGGGCGGGAGCTCCGGCGCTTTCATTCCGAGTGGTTGGCCCGGACTAAAGCCAGGGCCTGCTCTTGCTGATAACTGATCAAAGCCGGAATTCGTAACTGTCTTTCCTGCGGTCTGCTCTGGAACCGAATTCGTGCCTTTGTTGCCCGCTTCCTTTCCAGGAACGGAATTTGTGTCTGGCTTCGCCGAGGCCTGGCTGGGCAAAGCGTTCGTGTCCGTCTTCCCGGCTGCCTGGCTTGCGGCAGAGTTCGTACTTTTGTTTTCCGATACCTGGGCCGGGACAGCGTTCGTCCCAGTCCTGTCTGATCCTTCAACGGAGACGAAATTCGTGTCCGTCTTCCGTGATACCTGGCCGCTAGCAGAGTTTGTGCCTTTCGTTCCCGTGCCCGCTACGGAATTCGTCCCTTTCTCGCCGGCAGCCTGGCCCGCTACGGAATTTGTTCCTTTTCCGTCGGCCTGCAAAGTCGGCAACTCAGGAACCTTCAAGTGCTCCAGCGGGTTATTTCGTATCACGAGGCGAATGAGTTGAAAGAGGAGGAGCGCCGCCAGCAACAGGCAAACTACTTTCAAAAACGGTTCGGAAAGTTTAAGCATTGGGTATCTCCCCATTTTTCCATTGTTCGAAATCCAGGATGATGATCGTCAAGCTCAATTTGATCATGCCCGGCCTCATATTGTCGGGGGTTATCTGGACCGAATCGATTATCAGCGGTGAGCCAACGCTTTCCAGCCGATGAAGAAAGCTGGTCACGGCCGGGAGTTGGCCGCTGCCCTCCAGTTTTATCGAGGCCAGCTCTTTGGATGAAGAGCGTCCGGGTGATTCCCTGATAGGGCCGCCTTGAACCCCGCCGGCTGCGGCTGCCTTCTGGATCGCGGAGCTGGCTTCCGCCACGGCTGATGCTTTGGAAAGCTTTGCGGGATCCAAGTGGAATTCTTCCATCAACTTCTTTACCGCGATTATCTTTTCCCCGTAAGGCTTGAGCTCCAACCTGAAGCTGTGGACATCCTTGACGACTTGTTGATACGCGGAACGCTTCGCGTCAAAATACTTCCAACAAATAAAGGCGACGTAAANNTTTCTCCCCGGTGGGAGGAATCACGATGGGGACATCCTGAGGTAAAACCAACCCCTGCCGGGGTGAACCGGGAATTCTGGGTGGTCCTGGAGCGTTGGACTGAGCGGGAATCGCCATGCCCCGTGCTGGAGGCGGCATACCCGGAGGCATCATGGGGAAGGGGGGTGGCATCATCTGGGGAGCGGCGAATTTTATCTCTTTAGCGGCGACTTTTATTTTCTCCATTTCCTCAGCGGAGGGGCCGATTTTTAGAGCTTCGCGCGCGCCGAGCGGCTTCCATTGCGCCGTCATGCGCACCAAAACTTTCTGCCGGTCGGGCGAGGGTGTCTGTTCTTCGACGACCACGCTGGAGAAGAAGCCTGAATCGATCAGCTTCGAGCGGAACTGGACAACTTGCTGCGAGTCTCTCAAGCCGCCGCGCAGGGAAACTTCTCCGCGACGATTCATGGAAAGAGAGTCGAGACGCGTTCCGCTCGGGGCGGCGGTGGCCATGAGGAACATCGCGTCCAAGTAAGGCGGCTGGTTCTTCTTGAGGTATTGGAGAAAACTCAACTCGCGATCGATGGTGGACAGTCTCCACCGGGAGGCTCTGGCCTGTGAGAGTTTCGTTGAAAGATGCGACCTCAGCAGAAAAGCCTCCGCATACGGGAAGAGGGCGCAACCCAGGAGGAACAAAACTGAGCGCACCGCCCATTTCCGAATTTCGGGCTGAGCCAGACCTGCCACGCCCTTTGCTTCCTTGACCTGAAACACCAACAGTGGACTGTCGCCGTCCAATTCGCCGGATTTTTTGAGGCCGAGTATCGCCGCCGAACGGCCTTCGCCTGGCAGCACGTCGATGCAATCACACTCAGCGCCACCGCCAAGATTCTTGGCCAACCTCGCCGCGACATCCTTATGCCCGGCGCTGCTTCCGGTAAGATAAAGTTTTTGGCCAGTCCAGTTGCTCTTAATGGAGGTTGTGAGCGAGTCCAGTGCGGTGCCCGCCGCGCTCTGAATCATTCCAAGATCACGGGTTGAACCAGGTTCCTGGCCCAGATTTATCTTTAACTCCTCTGCCTCGTCGCGCTTGATGCTTTCGTCTCCCCACGGGAGAATACGGACGGCGGTGGGAACGCCTTTATCGAAGGTCATCAACTCAGATTGATCGGGACCAATGTCCAACACGGCGTAAGTCCCCGTCGGCTCGGGACAAATGCAGCTTCGCGCCAATGCTGCCAGGGTGAAAACCGGGCTTACTCCACTGCCGGTCAGGACTTCTGAATACTCTTCAAGCACTTCTTTTTTCACTGCCATCACCAGCAACTCCAGTCGCCCGGCTACTGCATGTGGTAGTTGTTCCTTCTCGCTGAGTTGGCGGTAGCCCCAGGCCAATTCGTCTGGCGCCAGTGGGAATTCACTTTCAATCTGCAAACGAAGCAAGCGTTGGAGTTCATCCTTCCCCACGGAAGGTAACGTCAGCCGGCGCAGCGAGACGCCTCTCGCCCCGATGGCGCACAACGCCCGCACGCGAAGTTGCCAACTCTGCCGTTTTAGAAAGGTTTGCAGGCTGAGGGTCAGCCGCTCTTTGCAGGGACCAGTCAAGCGTCCATTGGCCAGGCGTTCAAGCGGCAGTTCCAGACCAGCCTCGTCATTAAGCGCTCTCATTGAACTCTGGCCGATCTCGATATACAACGAAGATGAATTCATGAGATCGAACCCGTTCATAAATCCTCCCGATAGGAAAGAGTGGCGATGTTATGTAGCCCGACATTGACGATCACCTGGATGCGCTGGCGGGCTCCCGTGGAATCCACTCTCCCTTCGCTTACGATGCGGAATGTCTCCGAGCGGGCGCTCACGCGTGGAGCAACCTGCTTGAAGATGTCCCGCGTGATGCCCGGCACTTTCAAAAGCCATGCAATGTTTGGAAGGAATCCACTCGACTGTCGGTATGAAATGATCGCCTGCGCCAGGTCCCGGTTGAGACCGGGGAGGCAGGTCAGAACGTCGAGGCTTGCGGAATTGATATTGATAACGCCGGGCAGGTACGCCTCCTTTGCCGTAGTAACGTCATCGGCAATGTCCATCAGCAGGGTGTCGTTCACCACCTTTGGTCCTGCGGGAGCGGTGCCGGGCGGGTTATTCTGGGCGGTTTGATTACCGCCTGAACGAGATTGGTTTTGGTTCTGAGCAGTAACATCCAGAAGGTCAGCGACGCTTTTCAACTCGTTTTGGCCGCGGTATGCGACGATTGCCTTGGCAATCTCCGGCGTGATGCCTTTAACACCGGTAAGCGAACTTTCATCGGCGGTTTGAACATTAACCCGATCTTCGCCAGCGGCAGACATGTTCTTAACTGAGGAATCAACGGTCAGCAGGGCCGACCAGCCTGCATCCTCCAGAACGCCACCTTGGTCCTCGGACGATACGCTGTTCCGGTCATCTCCTTCGCTGTTAAGAAGTCCATTTTGGTCGAGGTCATTTCCCAGCAGGACGTCATTGGAGACGCCACGAACCATCAAGAGTTCTCGTATCGTCTGAAGCAGGCCGTTTCGCGGAAGGCTCGGCGGTTGAAGGGAAGAGTAATACTCTGCTTCCGCTCCGCCGGGTGTCACCTCATCGTCCTCGTCGCGCCAATCCAGGATGGCGGCAACGATGTCCGGAGTCATTCCAGAGAGCCGGGCCAATTCATCGGTCGCGGCGTAGTTCACGTTGAGACGGCTTTCTTCGTCGCTGACGCCGTAGATGATTCCGCCTCCTTCATCACTGCGTCCGCGCCGAAATACTTGGAAATGTCCGCGTCCGAGTGCGACATCGCGGAACGCTTGCGCGGAGTTATAAAGCTCACCGGAGTGGCTTATGCGGCTTCGGCTGCGGTTCTTCGCCTCTTGATACAGAAGCGCCTGTGCCTTCTCGATTCCGGCAAGTGCCAGGTAATGCGCCTGTATCCGATCACCATAATTTTTGACGACGAAGAGGTCAAGGCGGGCGGTGTGGAGGACACCAATCACCACGACTGACAAAAGCGCCAGGCACCAGAGTAAACCGACCAGAATGGAAGCTTTCGTACGCCTCATGTTAGTTCACGCCGCCGCCTCGCGTCCCGGACGGTGCCGGCCCGCCGCCGTCCATGGTTGGAGTGGCTGAGGCACCGCTGCCAGAACTGCTTTGCAAACTGCTCGCGGCCAGGTTCAGCCGGGCAACCGTTCGAAATACCAGCGGCGGTTCGGATGGCTCTGGTTCCAAAACTGTCACCGATTTCGAACCAGGCCTGTTGTCGAACAAAAGCGTGATGCGCACCGCTTCCGGCATCCCGGACAGGTTTGACTGATTGCGCAACGCACTCTTTGGTTTGCCCTGACCGGGAATCTCGCCCCACGTGTCATACCAATCGTATCCATCGTAATATTCGAATCGAACTCCTCGCACTCCCCGGGCGATTTCTTCGCGAGACCCACCCGAGAGAGGATCAAGCGCGATGGCAGGATTCCGCCTTCGCCAGAGCATGTATTTTCCGGAGCGCGGGTCCATCTCCAGATAGAAACTGATCTGGCAGTAATCCCCTTCGCCGGGCCGGCGCGGGGTATAATTGTGCGTGGCGAAGTCCAGGTTGTCCGCTTCCACGTCTCCCAGCATCCGGTGCATTCCCAAAAACTGAAAATCCTTGGAAAGCGGACAAGCGGAGCGGAGGTCGGCACTCATGATGGCCATCGCGACGCGCGCACTTTGGAGGACATCGACCCGGGGTTCGATCAGCTTTTGACTTGAGATGGCCGAACTCAGGCAGAGATAAGCACAGACCAAAATCATCGCCGCCAGTGCCGCGCTGATGACTAATTCGATCAGGGTGAACCCGGAAGAGTTGTGGTGAGATGGTGGCATCTTCACTGCCTCCTCCCTTCTCTCTTTTGCGATTTGGACGGGTCTTTCCGATCCCTGGTTTTGTCCGAGGCAAGTTCGCCTGGAGGCGCGAACAGCAAAGTGCGCAACTCATAAATGGCGTTTCCGGTCCTGGAGTTTTCAACCGTTACGAGCACCTCATGTAGGCCATCGATGGCGGTGCTGCTGATCGTCTGCTTCCATCGATAAAGCGGGAGGCCTTCCCCGCAGTCACCCTCGTCAGTCCCGTCCGCGAGAAAACCGTCCGCCCGGAGCAGTTCGATCTGACCAGCGGCGAGCAGGGCGGCGGTGGTTTGCAATTCGGATTCCTTGCTGGAACTCAGAGCGGTGGTGACTCCCATCGTGAGGCCGACCAAGGCAATACCTAGAATCAGGATGGCGCAAATGACTTCCACCAAAGAGAATCCCGCGTTGTGATGCAAGGCGCTCACTTGCGCTCCAATTCGACAATTTCCACGCGAGCGGTGGTGGGGTTGATACGCAGGGCAAGCCGAAACCCAGCCCGATCTTCAAGCAGGATCTCCCGGGCATCGGCCGTTCCGTCGGGATAAAAGGCGATGGTCTCGACACGATCTTGCGGTGGCAAATCATCCCTCGAAACCAAGGGTGGATTCTGGTCCGAAGCATTTGAGAAATCTTCTCCCTGTATTCGGAATTCGATTGAGATACGTGGGTCGATCCGTCCTTCGCCTCCGGGAATGTCCTTCACCGGGGTGAAACTGTTTTCCCGATTGGCTTGCCCGACACGCCTTTCGATCAAGTAGCGGCCGGCGCTTCTGTCGAGCCGCACGCGATGGGGCTGGTTGATGGTGACGGCACGGCTGTAAGCGAGGTTAAGAACGTTCACCAATTCCCGGCTGTTCGAGCGGAGCAATGCATCCTCGTACGAACCCTTCATCTCAGGGATGATCATAGCCGTCATGATTCCGATGAGAACAAGCACGACCATCAACTCGATCAGAGTGAAACCAGACTTTCGGATGCAGCCGTTACGAGCCAGCCTCATAATTACCAATTCCCGAGATCGGCCCCTTCTCCTTGACCGCCGTCCGCTCCATCAGCGCCTCTCGACCAAAGATCAAAACTCGACGTGTGGTGATTGCCCGGGTTTCGGTACTGGTAGGGATTTCCCCAAGGATCCGGGCGGAGCAACTTGATATAAGGTCCGCGCCATTTGTTTTCCTCACCGGCAGGAGGTTCCACGAGGGCTTTTAGTCCTTCTTCAGTCGTGGGGTGACGATCCATGTGGATGTAGAACCTTTCCAGCGCAGATTCCAGCTCGGCGACATTGGACTTGGCTGTGCTGACCTTGGCATCGTAAGTCGCGCCGGTGAACTGGGGAATGATGAACGCGGCCAGGATGCCGATGATAACGACCACCACCATCATCTCGATCAAGGTGAAAGCGCGTGTTTTTTTTTGAAGCAAAAGCTTTTTCATTTCATGGACCTTTTGTGTTTTTAAGTCTGCTCAGTGGATGGCTCGGCTCATCTTAAAGATTGGAAGCAATATGGCTATCACCATGAATCCCACCAGCGCCCCGACAACCAAGATCAGGGCGGGCGCCAACAGTGAAACCAATGTCTTCGTCCGGGTCCGCATGTGGCGTTCTTCGATGTCCGCCACCTTGAGCAGCATTTCATCCAGTTTCCCCGTCTCTTCACCCACATCGATCATCTGGATGACGGACTTGGGGAAAACGCCCAGCTTGCGCAGAGGCGCGGCAAGCGAATCGCCGCCGCGGGTCTCCTCCGCAACCTGAGAAATCATTTTGGCCAGGACCAGGTTCCCGATTGTGTTCTCGACAATTTTCAACGCGGGAAGAAGCGAGACTCCACTTTTCACCAAAGTGCCCAGCGTCCTTGCGAAACGGCTCAAGGCCGCCGCTTGAAACACGCCTCCCATTACCGGAAGACGCAACTTTGTTTTGTCCCAGACTTCGGCGCCCTGGGGTGAGCGAAAATACCACCACAACCCACTGGTCGCGGCCACAACCCCAATGAGAATCCAGAGCCAGTCATGATGAAGTAGCCCGCTGATTTTCAGGAGAATCAGGGTGGGGAGAGGAAGAATTTGGATCATCTCCTGAAGCATGCTGAAAAGTCGAGGGAGCACAAATGTTAAAAGCACCGTCACCGTGAAGACGCCAAACGCAAGCACAAACGCGGGGTAAGCAACTGCCGCGAGGACCTCGCCCCGAACCTCGTCCTCATGCTCAAGCAACTCGGCCAAGTCGGCCATAACCTTTTGGAGTACTCCTGCTTCTTCTCCGACGCGAACCATGCTGACGTAGAGCTTGCTGAATACCCGTGGATGTTCCTCCATGGCTGTGGAGAGAGACGCACCCTTTCGAACCGAATCGGAGATCTTCAGCACCATTTCTCTTAACGCGGGATTCTCCTCTCCTTCTCCCAATCCTTCCAAGGCTTGCGGAATGGGTATGGCCGCTCCGAGCAACGTACCCATCTCGCGGGTAAAGGCGGTGATTTCCTTTCGCTTGATCCTTGCTCCCAAACGAATGTTCGATGTCCATGATTTCTTCGCCTCGCTGCCCGGGGTGGCAACTTCAGCGGTGGCACCCAAGGTCTCAAGGCTCGAAGGGAAAAGCCCACGCATGCCCAACAGACGGAGCGCGCTCTTGCGATCTTCCGCCTCGATGACACCATTGACCGGCGCTCCGTTGACCTCGACTGCCTCGTAGCGAAACGCGTTCATCCCAGCAAATCTCCCGAGGAGACCCTCAGTATTTCTTCCAATGAGGTGACCCCCTCACTGGCCTTCTGCAAGGCATCCTGGTGCATCGTAAACATGGTTTTTTGGGCTGCGTTCTTAAGCTCCGCGTTCGACCGTTTCTGAAGGATCAGTTCCCTCAGTTCGGGATTGATCGGCAACAACTCGAAGATGCCGATTCGACCTCGATAGCCGGTCTCCCGGCATTCTTCACATCCCTTGCCAACATAATAGCGACCCTCCAACCGCCGTGCGCCGAGAGCTTCCAACTTGTCACGCAGGATCGGGGCAACTGACGACTCAACCCGGCAATGGGCACATATTCTGCGCACCAACCGTTGCGCCAGTACTCCTTCGAGCGACGAAGAAATCAGGAACGGCTCCACCCCCATGTCGATCAGGCGCGTTACTGCTCCGGTCGAGTCGTTGGTGTGGAGAGTGCTGAACACCTGATGGCCTGTGAGGGCTGCCCGAATGGCGATCTCTGCCGTCTCTGAGTCTCGAATCTCCCCCACCATCACCACATCGGGGTCCTGCCGTAGAATAGAGCGCAATCCGCTCGCAAACGTAAAATTCCGCGCGGGCCGCACCGGAATCTGCGCCACTCCGGGAAGCTCATATTCGACCGGGTCCTCAATGGTCAGAATCTTCAATTCTGGTGTGTAAATGCCCTGAAGAATGGAATAGAGCGTGGTGGTCTTACCGCTGCCGGTGGGGCCTGTGGTCAGGAAAAGTCCATGCGGTTTTTCCACCAACCTCGACAACAAAGCGCACCGCTCTGCATCCAGTCCGAGTTCCTGAGGGGTCAGTAACTTTGTGCTCTTTTCCAGGAGCCGCATTACGAGGCTTTCTCCGTATATCGTCGGCATGGTGCCCACACGAATATCGACACGCACGCCGCGGTGGTTGATTTGAATATGGCCGTCCTGCGGCATGAAGCGTTCGGCGATGTTCATGTCCGCCATGATCTTGATCCGTGACACCAGACCCGCATGAAGTTGTTTGGGCGGCGGCGGCTTTTCTTGTAACAGACCGTCAACCCGATACCGCAGCTGGAGCGTCGTTTCAAAAGGAACCAAATGAATATCGCTGGCGCGTTCGCGCAGGGCGGTGGAAATAATGAGATTGACCAAATTAATGACCGTCGGCTCATTGGCCATCACCTCGATGTCGTGCAGGTTCTTGCTTTCGATCGTAGGCGCGCGCTCGGGGTTAAGGTTCTCGATCATCTGCTCGACTGTCACCTGGTAACACTCAGCGATCTTCTCCATCACCTCGGAACCCAGCACCTCCGACTCTTGCACCTCCAAACCGCTCAGCAGCCGGATGTCATCTATCACCCGCTGGTTGCCAAGCTCGGAGGTGGCAATGTGAATTGTGCCATTGTGGATCTTGAAAGGCAGGACACGGTGACGTTTTACGAAGTCGGCCGGGAGTGCGCGAATGGCCTCCGCAGACACACCAAGTCTGGCCAGACTCCCCGGTCGCCCTGCCGAGCCACTCTGCACCGGAACAGTTTCGGAGGGACTCATCGGTCAATGATTAACATTCCGCAACAAAATGGCATGACATCCAGCCTAGAAACTACCAGTTTTGAGTCAATAAGTTTCCAGCTCTCGTTTTGTTCCAACCTCGCAGGTACGTGGTTGATCATTGTGGTCATGGGTATGTTGACAACTCAGACCGAAAAAAGTTCCGAAAAAACTTAGAGCATGTCTCATGCGCTCCTCGGTAGCCCACTTTTTCGGGACACTGCCAGTCCGGAGGCCCTAGTTCACAAACTCCAACCCGACCGATAGGGCGGGTTGATGAACTGATTGGCTTCCCGAGAATTCGTGAACCGCATCTGTTTCGCATCCCATTCGAGTTTCGTTCCGGCCAACTTGATCGCGATAACGCCCAGCAAAGCGATTTCTGTGAGCGGTCCACCATAGGAAAAATCCGAACCCGCCTTGGTGCCGTTTTTGATTGCCTGCAACCAGTCCCAGTGATGCTCCCGGACTCGCGGGATTGTCTTCGCCGGTCGCTTGTAGGCGTCCATCTTCGCTTCGGGGATGAGGCGTACTTTGCTCGCGCCATGCGAGCCATAAACGATTGTGCCTTTGTCCCCATACACTGCCGCACCCGTATCGATGTCCTTCTCGTCGGCCTCAAATTCCGGCGGTCGGGGAATTCGTTCCGTGCCGGTGTGCCAGTGCATTGTCACTGGACCACGTTTGTCTTTGGCCGGAAACTCGAAGACGATGATTTCGCCCTTGGGGTAGGCATCGCCCTGCGTCTTGAAGTTGTAATCCTTCACCCTGGCTTCAATCGTTTTCGGTGCGCCGAGGTCCAACGCCCAAAAGACGGGATCAACGACATGGCAGGTCCAGTCTCCCACCGTCCCATTGCCGAATGGCACCCACCCGCGCCAGGCGGCCGGCAGGTAAGCAGGATGATAAGGTCGTTGCTGCGCCGGTCCCAACCAGAGATCCCAGTCGAGCGTTGGGGGAACAGGGTGTTGCTCCTTGAGATGTGGGAGTTGGTCGATGCCCGAGTTCACGGCATTGCATCCGGCGTGAATCGTGTGAACATTGCCGATGGCGCCATCCCAAATCCATTCACAACAGGTGCGGATGGAATCGGTGGAATGCCCCTGGTTGC
>PLJQ01000189.1 GCA_003140275.1 Limisphaerales bacterium | reverse complement strand
TAATAGCAATTACTTATTGGACACTACATTAGTGCCGTCTGGAAATACAAAGCAATTTACCGACTCAACCACGAACAAGGCGGCCAATGGGGTGCCGTGGAAAGCATCAGCGTGATGAGCTAAACCGCGAATACCGGATGTAGCGGCAGGCGAGTGCGCCTGCCGCAACGGGCTTGGGAAGAAACTCCATTTTGACGGCGCGCAGTTCCGCCTGGGATATCACTGCGAAGCCAATTAAAGTAAGACAACTTCTTTCAGATTTTCAGCGTGGTACCTTACCGTCGAATTTCCACAACTTATCCTCCTTCGTAAACCGCAAAGTCAAAGGCGAAACCATGTTTTTGTTACCCTGATCAGTTTCTGTCGAGATTTCTAACAACAACGAATAGAAAACACTGGTCATGTCATCCTTTGAACGGATATTGCGAATGCCATCTATCGCTGAAACGATGGTTGCATAGAGGGGCTGTACGCCGATAAGATTTTGTTCAAAGCCAATAGCCATTCCCTTCAATTGTGTCGGGTTTCCATCTTGATCTTTGGTGGAAACTTCAGCTATGTATAATGATAGCAATACTCTGTGTCCCTCTGGGACTCATAATTACCTTTTACGGGGCCGCAGGCGCGTGGTGGTCCCATAGTTAATGTGACAAAGTAGAATTAGGCCGTGGCCGACCGGTGAACCGCCGCCCCCGCCGCCCGTGCGCTCAGAGTTGGAGAACCCTTCAACTTACGAGTCACCAACGCTCTACCGACAATTGACCCTGAAGCCGCCGCCAAAGCGGGGGTGAAATAAGCTCTTCAGCCGCTTCTGGATCCTTTCGGCTGGACAACTTCGCTAGAGCAAAGGAGCATCGCCGCCAAATTAATCAACTGCCAAACTACGATGAATAAAAAATGGGGGGGGATTTTTGCCGCGCTCTGGACATCCACCGACAAGGAGGGCCGCGTCAGCGATCAGGATTTGCAACGCAACATCGCATTTCTGCGCGGCCACGGCATTCACGGGTTGATGGTGCTCGGCAGCACGGGCGAATTCTTGCACCTCGACGTGGAGGCGCGGAAACGATTTGCGGTTCGCGTCGTCGAGTTGCTGTCGCCGCTGCCGGCCATCTTCAACGTCACCGAGATTCGGCCGCGCGTCGTGGCGGAACTCGCCCGGCACGCCCGCGAGAACGGCGCCGCCGCAATCGCGCTGCTGCCGCCTTATTTTTATCCGCTGGCCCAGGCGGATCTCATTGAATGGTTCGTGCGCGCGGGCGAAGCGGCCCAGCTTCCCTTGTTCCTCTACAATTTTCCGGAGCGCGTCGGCAACTGTATTGCGCTCGAAACTCTCGCGGCGGTCGCCGACCGCACCAATGTCGCCGGCATCAAACAAAGCGGGGCAGCGTTTGAATACAATCGCGAACTCGTGAAGCTGGGCCGTGAGAAGAACTTTGCGGTTTTTGCCGGCTCGGACACACGCATTGCCGAGGCGATGTCCTTTGGCGTCGCGGGCTGCATCGGCGGACTCGGCGATGTGGTGCCGGACTTGATGGTGGAGATTTTCAATGCCGTCAAAGCGGGAACGCCGGAACGCGCCGCCCTCGCGAGCGAGCGGATGAAGACCCTGGGCAAGCTCGTCGAGACGCTGGAATTCCCGCTGAACGTCGCCGCGGCCATCGAAGCGCGTGGTCTGCCGGCCGGGCATCCCAAGTCGGTGGTTTCACCGGCGACCCAATCGCGTTATCAGGAACTGGTCGGCAAACTGAAAAAACTATTCGGTGAATGGAAGCTGATCTAAACCAACCGGTCGCTTCCTGCGACTATTGCGATGACTGATTCGTCCGCCGCCGCGTCCCGCCTGCCCGCTCATGCGTGGGCGGTGGTCCTGTTGCTCTGGCCGGTCGCAGTGTTGAACTACCTCGACCGCCAGATGCTCGCGACGATGGGGCTCTCCATCAAGGCGGACATCACGGTGCTGCAAAGCGCGGAGAAGTTCGGCCAGTTGATGGCGATCTTCATGTGGGTCTATGCGTTTTGCAGTCCGCTCGGAGGCTTCATTGCCGACCGGCTGAACCGCAAGTGGCTCATCGTCGCCAGCCTCGGCATCTGGTCGGCGGTAACGCTGCTGATGGGCCAGGCGCACGACTTTCACCAACTCTACAGCCTGCGCGCCATCATGGGCCTGAGCGAGGCGTTCTACATGCCGGCGGGACTTGCGCTCATTGCTGATTTTCATCGTGGCTCGACGCGCTCGCTGGCGGTGGGTGTCCATTTGAGCGGCGTTTACATGGGCCAGGCATTGGGCGGCGTGGGCGGCTGGGTGGCGCAGGAGATTTCGTGGCGCGCGGCGTTTTTTGGTTGCGGCGTCATCGGGGTCTCGTATGCCTTCGTGCTCATGTTTTTCCTGCGCGAGCGGGAGCACGACGCTCTCCCCGCGGTTGGGGCTTCCAGCAAAACGGCGGACGATGGTTCGGTGGTGTGGTGGGGCTTCGTCATCCTCCTGATTTGCTTCAGCCTGCCCAGCTTGCCCGGCTGGGCGGTGAAGAATTGGCTGCCCACACTGCTACAAGACCGATTCCTGCTTGAACAGAAATCCTCCGGGTTATGGGCGACTTTGACCAATGCCGGTGCCGCGTTCTTCGGCGTCATCATCGGCGGCCGGTTTGCGGATCACCTGACAAGACGCAGCGTGCGGGGTCGAACGTGGGTAAGCGCGCTGGGCTTGCTACTGACAGTGCCGGCGATACTGGGCATCGGCCTCGCCCCATCCTTCTGGATGGTGATCATCTGCACCGCGGTGTTCGGCCTGGGCTTTGGGATGTTCGATGCGAATAACATGCCCATTCTCTGCCAGTTGGCGCCGTCGCGCTTCCGGGCGACCGGCTACGGAGTGATGAACTTCGTTGGCATCTCCGCCGGCGCCTATCTCACGCCGCTGCTCGGCAAGCTGAAGGACCGCGGCGTGCCGCTCTCACAGGGCTTCGCTCTTTGCGCCATCCCGGTGCTGGTGGCGGCCATGCTCATGATCCTGCTCCGTCCCACCTCGGGCGATCGCGGCGCCCAATCTTGAGTGGATAATCTTCGCCTCGCATCTCATCTCATAAGCAGAATGGCTCAGGAGCGACGCGCAGGCAGGTCTGCCGCTCGAATCAACCGGCCAGATCGAGCGTGGTAACCGACAACAAAAAAAACCGGCAAGTCCTTAACTTGCCGGTTGGCCAGGTAAGACTTCAGTTTAACCTGCCAGATCACGTTTGACGTTGGCCGCCAATTCCCCGGCCGATTTTTCAGTCAGCCCGACGGACGTCCAGGCGATGCGGTTTTTCTGCGCGTAATAAATGGTGCGACTCACGCCCTTCACGTTATAAGCTTTGTCCCAATTTTTCTCCACGGCCACGACCACCGGGAAAGTGATGCCGTTTTTGGCGGCGGCGGCTTTGATGGCAGCCGTATCCTTGGAATCGATGATCTGGGCAAATACGCCGAGTTTCATTTGCCCGTTTTGCAAGGCCTGCAACTTTTTCAAATCAGCCCAGAACGCTTCGTCCTTCAGACTGCCAAAGGCGACGATCTTGGCGGTCTTGGCGCCGTAAGCGCAGACCTGACAGTATTCCTTGTCGCTTTCGACGTTCTTGATGGTGTAGGGGGTCAGGCTGTCGCCCGGTTTGAGGGCGGCCTGTACAATGCTCGCCAATGATACGGCGGCCAACAGTGTTATAATTTTTTTCATAGTTATTTCGTTCCTTATTGTAATTAACTGACAATGGCGTGAGATTCTAGTTCAAATCAAATGCCGTGCAAGATTTGGTTTTTACAAGTCTTTGGGTAAATTAAGGATAAAGTCTTGGGTCATGAGACGCAATAGCTTTCATTTTTGGTCCATCGGTTTGTTGACTCTGCTCCTGTTGAGCGGAGATGTGGCGCCATCGGTGTACGGCCAACGGGCACTCTCGGCGGATGAAGTGATGCAAAAGGCCGTGGAACGGGCGCGCTGGTCGGCGGCGCAACGGGCCCGCCCCAATTACACCTACACGAAGATTACTCTGGCCGAGGAACTTGATGCTGCGGGCAGGGTCAAGGAGCGGAAGGAAAGATTCTACGAAGCGGTATTCGATTCCGGCCTGACCTATTTGAAACTGGTCAAAGTCAACGGCAAGGCATTGCCGCCGGGCGAACTGAAAAAGCAGGAGGAACGCGAACTCAAGGATCGGGAAACTCTCGCGCAACGGAAAACCGTGAAAGGGGGGGATGATCGCGAGAATTTTCTCACCAGCGAGTTGATCGCCAAGTATGGTTTTGCGCTGGTTGACCGGAAGCCCGTCAACGGCCGGCCGGCCTACATCCTGACGTTTCAGCCGAAACCGGGCCTGCTTCAGAAACAGGTCGCGGACCGGTTGCTCAACCACTTGGCCGGCAAACTCTGGATCGACGAACAGGAGTTCGAAATTGCCAAAATCGAAGTTCAACTTCAATCCGAAGTGACGTTGTGGGGCGGCGTCCTCGCGTCACTGAAACGGTTTACCTTCACGCTAAGCCGCACGCGCGTTGATGACGGGGTCTGGTTCAACACCCTGTCCACCGGCGATTTCGAGGGCCGCAAACTGCTGGACAACGCGCACGTGCGCACGCAATCGGAATCGACCAACTTCCGTCGGGTTGAGGGGCGACGCGGGTGAGCCTCTGGCTTTTTCTGGCGCAAGTCCGCTTCAGCAGGGTATGGTTCGCCAATGGCTTGTCACTTCAGTTTTGTTACGCTTCCAGTTTCCCGTTGAACTGGATTCACAGGATCAATTCAAGCCGGCCAACCACCCCTGGGTGTCGTTGTGGCTGCTCACAGCAACCTTACAATTCGCAATTATTTTGTTTGAAGAGGGTGTTCCGAAATTCGAT
>PLJQ01000392.1 GCA_003140275.1 Limisphaerales bacterium | reverse complement strand
AGCCCATGCCGATGTAGGAGCGAAAGACCTGGTTTTTAGCCGCGATGGAGCGGAGTTCATTGAGGATGCCGAATTCGCTGCGACCCGCTGGCAGGTTTAATGGCCTTTGTAACCGGATGTTTGCCGGGACAGCCGCGTCAATCAAATCAGCGAGATGGGGGTAACCCAGCGCGGCGACCATGTCTTGCATGTCTGCCGAGGTTGGTCCGATGTGACGACGAACGAATCGATCAGGGTGTTTCAGCAAATCCATTGTGGTGGGGGCGGTGGTTGTAAATGAGTCAGTCAGGTCTTTGTCGATTGCTTCCGCTGCGAACATGCGAGGAAAGTACGAGGCGTTGCGGGCAAATCAAGTGATTTTGCGGCGGACGTTTTCGCGTGACGGAAAACACGAGGTGATTTAAGATTTCGCCATGATAAATCAGCGGCAACGTCCTTTGCTATTCGCAGCCATGGCCATAGCCGCGGTTTGGTTGTTGTCGTGGGGCGGTTACACCGTTGCCAAGAACTCCAAGATGACCGCTGAGAAATTGTGTGCCTACGCGCAATCGGTGGATTTGAGCCGCTTGTCGGGCAAGGAACGGGCCGCCGCAATCGCCCAACTGGCCGCCAAGCTCAACGCGCTTTCAGCAGATGAACGGCAGCAGGCCAGAATGGAAGGCGTCTGGGCGCACTGGTTTGAGGAAATGACGGAGGAGGAGAAGAGTGCATTCCTCGAAGCCACCATGCCCAGTGGTTTCAAGCAAATGCTGACTGCGTTTGAGCACTTGTCGGAAGACAAGCGCAGAAGAGCGATTGGCGAGTCGTTGAAACGGCTCAAGGATTTACGTGAAAATCTGCGTGAAAACGGGCAGTCGCGGCCGGTAACGACCACCAATCAGTCGCCGTTGATTACGCCAGAGATGGAGAAACGGGTGCGGGAGATCGGCTTAAAAACATTTTACAGCGAGAGTTCGGCCCAGACGAAGGCGGAGTTGGCGCCAATTATGGAGGAATTGCAGCGCATGATGGAAAGCGGGGGGCTTGCGCGAGGTGGGCCGAGATGATTTCCAGAAGCGAGCCGCCAGGAGTGCCATTGGACATCCCAGCCTTTACGCTGATCGAGTTGCTCATCGTCATCGCGATCATCGCCATNNTGTTGGTGGTCATCGCGATCATCGCCATCCTGGCCGGACTGCTCTTGCCCGTCCTTGCCAAAGCGCTGGAGGCAGGACGCTCGACCGCCTGTCTGAGCAACCTGCATCAGATTGGGATCGCGCTTCAGCTTTATATCCAGGAGAACCACAATCGTTTGCCGTTGATGCGGGACCGTACGATGGGAACGAATGAAATTCCGACCGAAGCTTTGCCGTCCGTGAAAATGGTTCTGTCAAATTATCTCGGCAATGCGCGGGTTCTGCGTTGTCCATCTGATAAAACGCAACTCTATGAACTGACCGGTTCAAGTTATTCCTGGAACAGTCTGCTCAATGGCCAGGACGCCGACCGTTTGCAGATTTTCAACATCAGTTTTAATCCTCATCAAATCCCGGTAATATTTGACAAGGAGCCGTTTCACAAAGCGCGTGGGGCAAAGAAGGGCATCAATTATTTGTATGCCGACGGCCACATAAAGAATCTGTTGACACTGGAGGGAACGAAATGATCGAACTGCGGAACGTCAAAAAGAAATTCGGTGGACGGCTGGCGGTTGATGATCTGACGCTCACGGTGCCGCAGGGTGAAATCTTTGGATTGTTGGGCCACAACGGCGCCGGCAAGAGCACGGCCATTGGAATAATGCTCGGCCAGGTCTGGCCGACGGCGGGTGAGGTTATCATCTGCGGACATGATGTGACAAATCATCGTCAGCAGGCGCTGCAAAAGGTCGGAGCGATTTTTGAGACGCCGGTGTTTTACGATTATTTGAGCGGCTGGAGGAACTTGCAGATTTTGAGCCACTACACGGCCCCTACGCCGCCGGAACGACTTCGCGAGGTCATTGATTGGGTCGGGCTGACCGGGCGGGAAAAGTCCAAGGTCAAAACCTATTCGCATGGAATGCGGTCGCGGCTGGCGTTGGCGCAGGCGTTGTTGCCGAAACCAGAGTTGCTCATTCTGGATGAACCGAGCGACGGTCTCGATCCGGAGGGCATTCACGAGATGCGCCAGACCATCCTGCGGTTGCACCGTGAACTCGGCCTGACGATTTTGCTTTCATCGCACCAGTTAAATGAAGTGGAGCAACTCTGCACCCGCATCGCGATTTTGAACCAAGGCCGCAAGGTTTTTGAAGGCACATTGGACGAAATTGCGCATGGACCGAGTTGGGTGCGTTTGCGGGTGGGGAATTTTGCTGAAGCCGTCAAACAGCTTGCCAAAGCCCAAATGATCGGCGATCAGCGCGACGGTCACTATGTAACCCTGGCGGGCGGCGTTGACACCGACCAAGTCGTGCGTCACCTGGTGGGGCAGGGGATGGCAGTGTTTGAAATCGCGCGCGAAAAGCAAACGTTGGAGGATTTTTATCTGTCGTTGATGAAGAAAAACTGAGCAGCACTTTCCCCGCGATTTTATGTTTTATCTGCAACTCCGCAACGAACTCTGGAAACTTTTCGCCAAGAAACGAACCTACATCGGTTTCGGGATGTTTCTGGTGGCTGAAATTGTCACCATTCTGATCTTTCGCTACTCCAATGCCACCCGCTGGATGAAACGAACACTGGAAAACAATGGCTATCAGGCCGATCAGTTTCTTTCCACGCTCACGATCGCCACGTTGATGGTCATCATACTCGCCTACACCTTGTTGCCGCTTTATGTGGCGCTGGTGGGCGGCGACTTGGTGAGCAAAGAGGCCGAGGATGGAACCTTGCGGATGATTTTGTCGCGTCCAATTTCCCGGGTGCGATTGCTTGGCTTGAAGTGGCTGGGCGGCTTCATTTTTTCACTGGTGTTGGTGATTTCTTTGGGCTTGTTCGGACTGTTGTTCAGCTCGCTTTGGTTTCCGGCGCACGGTAGT
>PLJQ01000064.1 GCA_003140275.1 Limisphaerales bacterium | reverse complement strand
GGCTCGGCGAAATTCAGGAAGCTCGTCACCGCCGGCGACTATGCGGCGGCGCTCGCGATCGCCCGCGACCAGGTCGAGAACGGCGCACAGATCATTGACGTCAACATGGACGAAGGGCTGCTCGATTCCGCCGAGGCGATGAAGACCTTCCTCAACCTGATCGCGGCCGAGCCCGACATCGCCCGCGTGCCGGTGATGGTGGACTCGTCGAAATGGGAAGTCATCGAAGCCGGACTGAAATGTCTTCAAGGCAAAGGCATCGTCAATTCCATAAGCCTCAAGGAAGGCGAAGAAAAGTTTTTGCATCAAGCTAAACTCGTTTTGCGTTACGGCGCAGCGGTCGTCGTGATGGCTTTTGATGAACGTGGCCAGGCGGATTCGTTCGAGCGCAAAGCCGAAATTTGCAAACGCGCTTACGATTTGCTCGTTCAGAAAGTCGGCTTTCCGCCGCAGGACATTATTTTCGATCCAAACGTGCTGACCGTCGGCACGGGCATGGAGGAACATGCGCATAATGCCGTGGATTTCATCCGCGCGGCGAAGTGGATCAAGGAAAACCTGCCACACGCCAAAGTCAGCGGCGGCATCAGCAACATTTCGTTTTCGTTTCGCGGCAACAACGCCGTCCGCGAGGCGATGCACAGCGCGTTTCTTTACCATGCCATCAACGCCGGGCTCGATATGGGCATCGTCAACGCCGGAATGCTCGAAGTTTATGAGGAAGTCCCGAAAGAGCTTTTGGCACTGGTCGAAGACGTTTTACTCAATCGCAGACCGGACGCGACCGAACACCTCATCAAATTCGCCGAATCAGTGAAGCAAAAGGGCAAAGCCGAAGTTGTCGAGGACGAATGGCGCAAAGGCACGGTCGAGGAGCGGCTCACGCACTCGCTCGTGAAGGGCATCGTGGATTTCATTGACGCGGACATTGAGGAAGCGCGACAGAAATTCGCCAAGCCATTGCAAGTCATCGAAGGCCCGTTGATGGACGGGATGAACGTCGTCGGCGATTTGTTCGGCGCGGGCAAAATGTTTTTGCCGCAAGTCGTTAAGTCCGCGCGCGTGATGAAAAAGGCTGTTGCGTATTTGCTTCCGTTCATGGAAGAGGAGAAAAAGCTGAGCGGCGCGACCAACAAGAACGCCGGAAAAATCCTCATGGCCACTGTCAAAGGCGACGTACATGACATCGGCAAGAATATTGTCGGCGTTGTGCTCGCGTGCAACAACTACGAGGTAATCGACCTCGGCGTGATGGTGCCGTGCGAGAAAATTCTCCAGACCGCCCGTGAACAAAACGTGGACATCATCGGCTTGAGCGGACTCATCACGCCGTCACTGGACGAAATGGTTCACGTCGCGCGCGAGATGGAGCGACAAGGTTTGAAATTGCCGCTGCTCATCGGCGGCGCGACGACGAGCAAGGCTCATACGGCGGTGAAGATCGCGCCGGGCTACAGCCAGACGGTGGTCCACGTCCTCGACGCGAGCCGCGCCGTGCCCGTGGTCAGCAGCCTCATTAGCGCCGAAAAGCGGCCAAACTTCGCGCAACAAATCCGTGGGGAATACGATCGCGTTCGCGCTCAACACGGCGGCCGGACGGCAAAACTCATTTCGATCGAAGCAGCCCGCGCCCGCGCGCCAAAGCTGAAGTTCGACGATTTGCCCAAGCCCGAGTTCGTCGGCATCCGCGCGCTGTCATCCGAAGTCACGACGTTGAACACGCAACACTCCGCGCGCATCACGCTGGCGGAACTCGTGCCGCTCATTGATTGGTCGCCGTTTTTCCACACGTGGGAATTGCGCGGGCGCTACCCGGCGATTCTGAATCATGAGAAGCACGGCGAGGAAGCGCGCAAACTTTTCGCCGACGCGCAGAAATTACTGGAGACAATTGTTTCAGAAAAATTGCTCAAGCCGCGCGCCGTCTATGGCCTGTTCCCGGCGAATCGCGCTGGCGATGACGTGGAGCTTTACACCAACGAATCACGTGCGAAGGTTTTGACGAAGTTCCATTTTCTTCGCCAGCAAATCGAGAAGCCTGACAGTCAGCCGAATTTTTGTTTGGCGGATTTCGTCGCTCCGAAAATCTCTCAACCCTCGACCCTCAACCCTCAACTTTCCGACCACCTCGGAGGTTTTGCCGTCACCAGCGGACATGGCTTGAAAGAGCTGGTCGAGAAATTCAAAACCGAACACGATGACTACAACGTCATTATGGCCGAAGCGCTGGCCGACCGTTTGGCCGAAGCCTTCGCTGAATGCCTGCACAAGCGCATCCGCAAAGAATGGGGCTTTGGTAAAGTTGAGGAGTTGACGACGGACGAACTGATTGCGGAACAGTATCGCGGCATTCGGCCGGCCGCCGGTTACCCGGCGTGTCCCGACCACACGGAGAAGGGAATCCTCTGGAAGCTGCTGGAGGTGGAGAAACATGCGGACATCAAGCTGACAGAAAGTTTCGCGATGTGGCCGGGCAGTTCGGTGAGCGGACTTTATTTCGCGCATCCCGAATCAAAGTATTTTGCCGTCGGCAAGCTCGGTCGCGACCAGTTGCTCGATTATCACCTGCGCAAAGGCATGACGTTGCAGGAAGTCGAGCGATGGCTCGGGCCGTGGTTGAATTATGATCCGATCGAAGCGCCAAAAACGACGGATTCACCCAACGCAAACCACCAAAGCTCAGGAGCAAACTATTGAGCAGCTACCTGTCCGCGTATAACTAAA
>PLJQ01000227.1 GCA_003140275.1 Limisphaerales bacterium | reverse complement strand
GTGTAGGGCAGCAATTCGGAAAGTTCCGCGCCGGATTTGCCGTGCCGGGCAAACTCGAACGGCGTGCCGACCAGATTGGGAACGCCTTTGAGAAAGGCGAAGCGCTGTCCCTTGATCATTTCTTCGGGCACGGGTTTGCCGGTCAATTCCTTGAGTTTGGGTTTGTAATCGAAGAGATCCAATTGCGACGGCGCCCCATACATGAAAAGGTAAATGACTCGCCTGGCCTTCGGCGCAAAGTGCGGTGGTTTGATGGTCAGGGGATCGGGCGTGGCTGCTTTGCGATTTGCGGCAAACAAATGTTCGTTCAAGAGCGACGCCAACGCGATGGTGCCGATGCCCTTGGCGCTTCTGGCGAAGAAATGCCGACGCGTGATCACCTTGACGTATTCGGAGCAATGTTCGCCGGTAATGGTCAATGGTGTTCTCATCGCGCTTCAAGTACCCAAACACCCAAAGATCCAAGCACCCAATACGGCGAGTTGCAGTGCGTGAGGCTCCCTGGATATTTCGGTTCTGGGGTTTTCATTTTGCGTAAATGGTGCAGAAAATAAGATGCAACTCCTTCGCTTCTTGCCAAAGCACCCGGGCTTCCGGTTCGAGTTTTTCTTCGGCCACCGCCACCATCCGCAAAAAAGAATTTCGTCTCCTTTGCTTCTTTCTTGCAAGTCCCAATCCGGTTCTTGAAGTCCTTCCGCGAAACCGCATCATCAGCTTCGCAATAGTTCGCGCCGATACTCGTGCCGGCTCCGACCAACTGCCCGATCAAACGGTTGTTTACTGGATTTTGAGGAATCTTCTTCACAAAGCAAATGATAGCTTCGCCGAACTGTGCGGTTCGCTCTTCCAGGTCATACGGTTTTCCGTTGTTGGGTTTTTCACGCAGTTCGTCAGCCGGTGACAAAGTCGTTCCACCCCAAAAATCATCTTCCCTGCGCGATGTTTTGGAATTGTGGCCCTGAATCATTTTTGGGTACTTGAGTGCTTGGGTATTTTGGTATTTCATCCCTTCGTAATGGTTTCATCCAGATTCAAAAGCACATTGGCGACGATCGTCCACGCTGCCAGTTCACTCGCATCCAAACCGACCGGCGCGGGCGCATGGCCAAACCTGGCCAGCGTTTCAGCGGCCTTGCCATCGGCTTTGAAGTTGGCCCACTGCTGTTCAAACAGCGCTGTCAGTCGCGTGCGTTCCTTTGCGGTTGGTGAACGCGCAAGACAAAGCCGGAAACCATAAGTCACGCGCGCCTCGGCATCTTTCCCGCCTTCGTCCATCAGGCGTTGCGCCAGCGCCCGGGCCGCTTCGAAGAAGGATGGATCGTTGAGGGTCGTCAACGCCTGCAACGGCGTGTTGGAGCGTGGTCGCTGGGCGGTGCATTGTTGGCGGCTCGGCGCATCAAAGCCGACGAAAGCCGGATACGGAATCGAGCGCCGCCAAAAGGTATAAATCCCGCGCCGGTAAAGTTCCTCACCCTGGCTCACCGTCCATTCTCCAATGCCATAATCTTTGTTTCCGATTTCACCCCAAAGTCCCGCCGGTTGATAAGGAAAGGCGCTCGGCCCGCCAATTTTTTTGTTCAGCAGACCGCTGATGGCGAGCGCATTATCCCGGATCATCTCCGCCTCCATCCTAAAGCGCGGGCCGCGCGAGAGCAAACGGTTGAAGGGATCGAGTTCCAATTGCTTTTCATCGACCCGGCTTGTCTGACGATATGCCGCCGAAGTGACCATCAGTTTATGAAGCGCCTTCATGTCCCAACCGCAGGGAGGTTGAGAGTTGAGGGTTGAATGTTGAGAGTCGGGCTGCATGAACTCGACGGCCAGCCAATCGAGCAGTTCAGGATTGGACGACCGCTCGCCCTGACTTCCGAAATCTTCCATGGTTTTGACCAACCCATTGCCGAAGTGGAGTTCCCACAAACGGTTCACCATGACGCGGGCCGTCAGTGGATTTTCCGGACTGACCAACCAACGAGCGAGCGTCAAGCGGTTGATCGTTGCGTTGGCGGGCGCGGAATTGAGCACCGCGGGGAATCCCGGCACCACCAGCTCACTTTCGTTGAGGAAATTGCCTCGAACCTGGATTTTGGTTTTTCGCGGTTCGGGTTTCTCTTCCATTACCAAGGTCGTTGGGATTTCTTTCAGCAGCTCCTTCTCGGATTTTTTCAGTTCGGCGACCTGGTCTTTGATTTTGGAAAGCTCGGGTGAAATTGTGCGATAATAGGCCATCAATTCCGATTTCTGCTCTTCGCTGAGTTGATCGGCAGCTACCGCGAGCAGCCGGCTGATCCTTTCCGGCAACGGGTCCGCGCGAATTGGCGGCGGAGCGGTGCTCACGGAAAACCGGGCGCGGCCAATCAAGGCGCCTTGTCCGAACTTTTGCTCCAGCGTAAACGTCAATGTCGTGCCGCCGTCAAACCCGATGGCTTCCTTGGTTTCAAAGACCGCCCGATGCGATTTTCCGATTTCCGGGGCGACCGCCCACCCGGTTTCCGGTTTGCCGTCGATGGCCTTGGCCACCGGCCAGTCCATCTGGCTGAAGTCCGCCGTTGGATTTTGCAGGGTGACTTTTTTGGCCGCCGCGGAATCTGTCTGGGCTGCCGCCTGAACGCGAAATTCAGTCAGCACCGGGTTGCCGTTATCATGACGGCCCGGCCCTTTGAGCGGCAAACTGTCGTCCGTCATAATTTCCAAACGCACGGCGGTGATCCCTTTGAGGTCGGTGCGCGCGGTGACGGTGTACGTGTCCGTGTCTGGACGTTTTCCGCCGGAGAGGATTGAAAGGTCGGGTTGTCGGGTCATCGACGCGCCTTCCGCCGAGGTAAAAGTGGCCGGCTCAAGCACCGTCCACACATTCGAGCCGGACCCAACCCTTTTTTCCCATGCGGCCTGGGCCGCGAGGATTTCCGGTGTGGCATTGGTCAGGCCGGCTTCGACCCTGGTGATCCTGGAACGTAACTCTTTCAACTTGGCTCCCTGTTCCGGCGAAGGGAATTCTATCAGGGGCGACTGGCTGGTGCCGGTTCCGCCGCCGGTCTCGGTCGTGTTATTAAGAATGGCGTAGAACTGGTAATACTCCTTTTGGGTAAAGGGGTCGTATTTGTGATTGTGACATTGCGCGCAGCCCAGCGTCGTTCCCAACCAGACGGCCGCCGTCGTGTTAACGCGGTCCACCACCGCACCCACCCGAAATTCCTCCGGGTCGATGCCGCCCTCTTCATTGAACATCGTGTTCCGATGGAATCCGGTCGCGATGCGTTGCGCTTGCGTGGCGTTGGGCAACAGGTCGCCGGCAAGCTGCTCGATGGTGAATTCATCGAACGGCAGGTTCTGGTTGAACGCCTGGATCACCCAATCGCGATACGGCCACATCGAGCGCCGGGTGTCGATGTGATAACCGTTGGAATCGGCATAGCGCGCCAGGTCGAGCCACAACCGCGCCATTCGCTCGCCGTAATGCGGCGACGCGAGCAACCGATCCACCAGATTGTCGTAGGCTTGTGGACTGCGATCTATTTCAAACGCGTCCACTTCGGCGACCGTTGGTGGCAGCCCGGTCAGATCCAGACTCAACCGCCGGATCAACGTTGCCCGATCGGCTTCCCTGGCCGGCGTCAGCTTCTCTCTCTCCAGCCGGGCCAGGATAAAGGAGTCGATTGGATTGCGCGGCCATTTTTTATTTTTTACCGTCGGCGGCTCCGGACGCACCGGCTTGATATACGCCCAATGCCTACTCTTACCCGACGAAACGGTTGGTGGCTCAATCCGCGCCGCGCCGGTGTCCGCGCCGCGCAAGGGTGCTTCCTCAACCAGAGCACAAACGACGGCCAACACGCCCGTTGCACGGGAAAAAATGTTCATGTTAAACATGGATCGAGTCGCCCAACGCCAACCAGGTTCCGAATCAACCGGTGAATAAGCTACGCACTCGACGCGCCGCCAGCAAATCAAAAACCGGTTGCGCAAACTTCTCGACATTGCCCCAAGTCCCGCAGGGACGCAAAATGAATAGCCGTAGGCATCCGCCTACGGTCCTCGTCTCAACGTCTGTCCGGCCCTTGCAGGGCCGAACATATTTGCACTGGCGAATCGGCAAGAAAAGCACTTGGCGGAGTTGGCAGGTCGAAAATCTCGTTCGCTTTCTTGGGCGTAGCTTAATTCGTGTTCAAGGCCGACGAAAGGTCATGGTTTTGACTTTGGCCTGAGCCGGCAGCTTGTTCGCGTCGCCGACCATGTTGAGCGGGACGTATTGGCCCTTGGCCCAAAGGCTCATCTGATCATTGTAGAATGGGCTGTCGGGATTCTCGCTCTGGCCGCCGGGATAAATGCCGACACTTTGATCGAGATGGCCGAAATCGACAATCATCCGCCACGATGCGCCGCCGCCAATCGTGCCCACGTTGCTGCCAGGATTGACCGTGAAATCGGTGCCGACGGTCGGCCCGCCATTGCGGCTGAGTTCCGGTTGCCGCGTCAGCGAATCAATCTTCAACTGGTTGATGTTACCCCAACGCCATTTTTCCACGTCGTCACCGAATTGTTTCTTGAGCGAGGCGACCGCAGCTTCGAAGGAACGTTGCATGATTTCCTTGCGGGTTTCACGCTCGGGCGTGTTGCGATCGTCGAACCAGATCGATTTTGGAAATTCGCGCGTGAGGTATTCGAGGACTTCAAGCTCCGGCTCGCGGTGGTTGCTGCCGCTGAAGCCCCAGGAGCCGTTGGGTTGTTCGATGCCACGGCTTTTCCATTCGTCATTCCAGACCTGTGCCCGGTAAATCTCAAACCAGCGCAGCCAGATGGCCGGGCCGATGGCGTTTGTGCTCGCGATGTAATCCCATTTTTCGAGCTCCTGTATTGCGCGCTTCGCCAACGGGTCTTTGAGATCCGCCTTTTTGATTTCCTGAAGCAGAATCGGCACGAAGCGTTCGGCGGCCTTGTCGTAAGCGTCGCATTGAATCGGCTTCATGGTTTCGACGGTAAGTTTTTTGGCGGCGTTGAGCATGTCGTTGATGCGGCGGATGCGATAATTGCAGTCCCACATCCAGCCGAGATAATGCGGGTAGTCGAGCGGCGTGGGCCGGGCGTTGGCGGAGGCGACAAAGTGATCGGGCGGATTGACCGCCAGCGGCAGTTCATTGCGCGGAATCATCCCCGTCCAGTCATTATCACCACTGGCGCCGTCCATCGGGATGCGTCCCTGACCCCGCAGCCGAATTGGCAACGAGCCGCAGGGATGGAGAGCAATGTTTCCGGCGCGGTCGGCATAAATGACGTTCATCGCAGGCACGGTCAGGTCATCGAGAGCGTTGAGGAACTGCTTGAGATTCTTCCCGCGCGAGATGCGCCAGATGGCAACGAAATCCTTCGTCGGGCCGAGGCCGGTCCATTGGAGGGCGATCGTTTTTCCTTCACGGCTGATGATTGGGCCATGCACCGTTGAGTCAATGTTCAAGGTGTGTGGCGATTCGCCGCGCACGGCGACTTGCTCGGTGATGCGGTTGATTTTCTTCCACTCACCGCGATGTCGGTATTGCATTGCATCGGCGGGATTGATTGTTTCCACAAACATGTCCACCGCATCAGCCTGCAAGTTAGTGAAGCCCCAGCCGAGATCGTCGTTGTGGCCGATGACCATGCCCGGGCCGCCGGGAAACGTGACGCCGACCAGATTTTCGCCATTGACCGAAATGTGGCAGGCATACCAAATCATCGGCAGGCTGAAACCGAGGTGCGGGTCGTTGCAAAGCATCGGCTTGCCGGAGGCCGTCTTGCTGCCGTCCACCGCCCAATTGTTGCTGCCGAAACTGCCGCCGCGCCCCAGCCAGCGGACGTTGGCGTAGCGACGCAACGCCGCCGCATAGGCAGGCGCGGCACCCGGCACCGGAGTGAGGCAAGCGGCGGTGTATTTGCGGCGGTCGGCCTGCACTTTGACTGCCGGCACTTCGTAAGGCCGGTCGATGGGCCAGAGTTCTTCGGCGGCGGTGACGCCCAGTTTTTCGACCATCAGGCCGAACCACAGATCGTCCAACGTTCCGGATTGGTCCCAGCCCATGTATTTCGAAAAGACGAGCGTGTCCACCGGTGTCCAGGGCGCGGGTTTGTAACCCAGCTTTTGAAAGGGAGCGGGTAATCCTTTCTCGCCCAAGTCGGCGATGCGGGTGTTGACTCCCTCGGCATAGGCGATCAGTTCGGCGCGCAATTGAGCGGGCACTTCGCCGGAATTCCACGCCGCTTCGCAACCACGCCGAATGCCCAACTGCCGGACGATGATGTCCGACTCGAGCGCGTCCTTGCCGAGAATCTCGGCCACAGTGCCCGAACCCTGCCGGCGGAAAAGATCCATTTGCCACAATCTTTCATCCGCATGGAGATAACCCAACACGCGCGCGGCGTCCGGCCACGACTTCGCGTAAATGTGCGGAATGTTGTGATTGTCGAAGTACACTTTCACGCCGTCACCCAGTCCCGCCAGGCCAACCTCATCGGCAGCGCTGAGGGTTGAGAAGGAGCCAAGCCAGAAAGAAACACAGGTCAGCCATGCAACAAACGATTCCGCAGTTTTTTTCATAAAGGATTATTGTTGGCCGTTGATCAATTGGGCTGGCATGAAGTTTCCAGTCAAAAAAATACTCCGTCAATCACCGAGAGCGTGTACGGAAATGCGACGGCGAGCGGATGCTACCGTTTGGCGTCCACGCTTGAGCGTGCGTTGGTCGTGCTTGCCGGCTAAAGCCGGGACACCAAACAGTTTTGCCGTACAGGTTCTGAGATGCAGCCTCTTCCTGGGGGGCCGACCCATTTGGGAAGCGATCACCACGACCGCCGTTTGGATTTCCATTTTCGGGCAGCCCAAGGATCAACGCATGCCCTGGTCGCCGAAACACAGAACTCCGAATAAAATGACTGGTACCTTTGCGTGGTGGCGTGCGGTTGGGTTCGAAGACCGATCGCCCGGACAAGTCGATTCGACAATCACCGTGAAAGCTGTTTCAGTACCGCCATGTACAGAACGTCGATCATCTCTTTGAACATCGTCATTTGCTCCTGGCTGCACGCTTCGGACGCCGGCAAGGATTGGAGGGTGGAGCGGGAATCCTACCTCGACCCGGTGACCCACATCCGTATTTTGGAACTGACCAAAGGCCCGGCGGCCAGCGACAATCTCTACTATCACTTTTCCAACTTCACCGCCGACAATCGCTATTTGATCTTTGCTTCCGAGCGAACGGGATCGAGCCAGATCTATCGCGTTGAAATCGAAACTGGCCGCATCGTTCAACTCACGGATGGCGCCTCTTTGAGCGCTCGCTCCGCTTGTCCGGATCACACAAACGCCCGCCGTCTTTATTATGTGCGGGGCGCGGAAGTGATTGCTTTGGACATCATTGATGTCAAAGAACGCAAAGTCGGAGAAGTGCCCAAGCCTCGCATGGGCGGAGTTCAGCAGCCCACCCTGAGCGGCGATGGCAAATGGATGACGCTGACCAGGCAGCGCGACGCGGCCAACTGGGAAATCGGCCTCATGAACACGGAGACGGGCGACTATCGTACCGTCATTACCCAGGGATTTCGCATGGGTCATGTGCAACACAGCCCCACCGACCCCATTATTTTTTACACTTGGGAAACGAGCGGGTACGCGCCGCAACGTTCCTGGATTGTCAACGAAGACGGCAGCGGCAACCGTCCATTTTACGCGCGAACCAATCCAGAGACCTGGTTCACCCCATTGAAGGAATGGGTCACGCACGAAGCGTGGGTCAAGGAAACCGGTGACATGACCATGATCAACGACAAAGCAGGCGTGATGCTGGTCAACAAAAACGGCGACGCGCGCATGGTGCGTGAAGGGCACTACTGGCACGCCGCCGCGCGACCCGACGGAAAATTCCTCGTGCTCGACGATATGCAAGGTCGTCTCTGGCTGATGGAAACCGCGACTGGCAACACACGCCTGCTCGCCACGGGCATTCGCGACACCATCCACAGCGTTCACGCCCACGCCTCGTTCGACCGGTTGGGCCGATACGTTCAATTCCATACCGGACGCACCCACGAAACCGTCGCCATCATCGATCTGAACGAACTGCCGCCGCTCAACTGGACGAAGTAGAGGCGGCCGCTGATGGTGGGCGAGACTCGACGAACTTGCGGTTGTCAGTTGCGAACAGAACCAACCCGTGACATACGAAGGCCGGTCAATTATGCAGAAGAGTTTTCTCAGGCTGCGAAAATGCGCAGCCTTCGGCGGACAGAAATCCGCGCTCCTTGGGTTGCAAGTCCGCCGCCCCAGACTTCGAACCTTGCTCCAATCGTTTTTGAGTGTCGCGGCCGTCACGCCCATCTTTGGCCGGGCGATGGAAATTCAGTGGACGCGCATGGCTGGACAATGGCCGGTCGAAGCATCGCCGCTCGTAGCGGAGTTCAGCGGTCACGGCAAAACGAACATCTTGGTGCTCAACCGCGGCGGCCAACTGATGTTGTGGGCGCTTGACGGCACCGCGATGGGTCCGGGCCAGGACGGTTTAGTTGCCCAGTTGCCGCAGGGACGCTGGACTACGGCACCGATGCTCGTTGACCTGGCAAGTGGCGCGCGGCTGGTGATTGCCAGCGTGGAAGGTTTGGTCGTTGGCTTGGATCAGAAGTTTCAGTTGCTCTGGCAACACACGCTGACCGGCGAAACCGGTTGGGGCCGCGCAACGGCGGCGCCACTGCGAGCCGGCAGCGGCCAGGCGTTCGTCTTCGGCGATCAGTCTGGCACCGTTACCTGTCTCACTGAGGATGGCAGCGTCGTGTGGACAAACGCCTTGGGCGCAGGACCCATCAAGACGCCACCGCAAAACATCGCTCATAATCCAAGTAAAGCAGGCCTCCTGATCGCGGCCGGCTCGACGTTGTTTTGTCTCGACGCCGACGGCCGCACTCGATGGCGACGCGATCTGGGCAAAGAAATCCTGACCCGACCGGAGGTTCTCTCTTTGCCCGGTCAGGACATGATCTTATGCGGCACCAGTTCCGGGTCGCTGTTCGGCCTCAGTTCGAGTGGAGAAATTCTTTGGGAATGTCCGACAACCGACCTTTTGAACAACAGCGTCGCGTTTCTGCCCCGCGCCAATAAGTCACCGTTGATTCTGTGCGCCGGATTGTGGGGCAACCTGCACGCAATTGATGTTCAAGGCCATCACGTATGGACTCACCTGTTCCGCTCCAAGACGCGTGGCGCGCCACTGGTTCTGGATGCCGACGGCGACGGTCACCTGGAGATCTTTATCCCCACTTTTCACCAACACGTTTATGCGTTCGACGAGAACGGCGGCCTCATTGATGACGTTCGCCTTTCCGGAATCATGCCGTCGGCCCTGATACCGATCCTCGATTCCGCCGGCGGACGCACCGATCTGCTGGTGACGACCACCACACTGCTCGCCTATCGCCTGCGACCCGGCGCGCCGAAATCGCCGTACGGAAAAACCGGCGAGCCGCAACAAGTGAGTTTGCAACCCCCTCCAGCCGGCGAGGCGCATGAAACACCCGCGCTCCAGGTGCGCAATCCGCACGGTGCGCTCATCAACGTCAACTTGTCGATGACTGACACCAATGGTTGGACTCAGATTGCGGGCAGCCTGACCGCGCGATCGGCCTTTGAAGTTCCCCTGCCCGGCATGGTTCGTACCGGGGCCTGGTCGCTGCGTGCCACGGCGCGAGACGTTGCCGGACATCTGCTCGACGAAAAGATGTGGCAGCTTCCACCTTCGCCCGTCATCAACTCCGGACCGGCGGGTCCGGGATTCCTCCGCGCCTGGTCCACCCAACCGTATGGTTCTTTTGATGAAACCCGTCTATCCCCTTTGCATGACGAAACCAAGCCCGACCACGGGCAGGAAGTCAGTCTGCCAAACCTTTATCTGGACGAAGCCGACCAGGGTGCCTTCATCATCGCTTCGACAAGGGACGACAGCGTTCGGGCCAGGCTCACGCTCACCAATTTGGTTCGCCAAGCCGGCGCGCCCTTCGCTGGAATGATTGTGTTGCGCAAAGTGGTGGCCACCGGCTCGGTGAATGGCGAGCGTGTGCCGGACGCACTGTCCAGGCTGGACGATTCCGGCCTGGTGACAATTCCGCCGCATCGCTCGGTGAAAGTCTGGGTGAGCGTGGATACTCTGGGAGCGCAGCCGGGAAATTACACGGGCCGCATCACCCTCACGCCACTGCAAAGTGACACGAATAAAATCGACCTGCCACTGTCCATCGAAGTCCTGAACCTGCGTCTGCCCGAACACTCCCCGCTGACCTTATGCACGTGGGACTATGTGCCGAACCGTTGGTTCTCCACCCGCACCAAAGAAGTGCTCGACGACATGTCGCGACACGGGGTCAATGTTTTTCCGCGTTCGACGATCCCGCCTGCCCGCGTGGACGCCAAAGGCATCATGACGATCGACTGGTCAACTCTCGATGCGGAGTTGGAGCGATTGCACGGACGCGGAAAGATTTTGTTTCATTTGAATCATCCGCCCGTCGAGTTCGCCGTGAAGAAAACCGACGAGGAGAAGCGGCCCGTCGAACTCGAATACCTCCGCGCCTTGCGCGACCATCTGCGCTCGCGCGGCCGGGGTTACGAGGATTATGCCTTCTACCTGCTCGATGAACCGGGTCTCGATTATGGCCCGAACGTCGCCATCTTGGTTGATGCCGGGCAACTGTTCCGGGAAGCCGACCCCAAGCTGCGCACCTACACCGATCCCGTACCCGGTTTGTCGTGGAAAGATTTTGAGCGCATCGAGCCGCTGGTGGATGTCTGGGCGCCGAACATGCGTCTGGTTTCCGGTTTGCTCTCCGGCGACCCGCGCATCAAGCGTATCATGAACGCGAAGACCGTCTGGTCGTATGAATGTGTGTCACAGGTCAAGTCACTCTCGCCGCTGCGGTACAACCGCGCCAACGCGTGGCGGGCGAAATTTTTCGGCTTGAGCGGAATCGGTTTCTGGACGCACAGCACCACGGAAGCGGACCCTTGGTTTGCCGGCAAGACCATGAACGATGAATACGCGCTGGTTTATCCGGGCCAACTGCCGGTGGCGAGCGTGCGTTGGGAAGCCGTGCGCGACGGTCTGGAAGACGTGTCCGCCATCGCTTTGCTCGAACAGGCAATCCGGCGCCATCGCCAGGCAGGGACGAAGCGTGAACTGGTGGAGCAGGCCGGGGAAGAACTCCGAATCGCAATGCGCGACATCATGGAATTATCGGACGAAGCGTTTGTGGAAAGCCGCGATTTCCTGCGCGTGGGTGATCGCGTTCTCAGCCACACATGGACCGACCTCGAAACTTTCCGCCGTCATCGGGCGGAGATCGCACGGCTGACGCTGGCGCTGGCTGCTGAATGACGCGAATAAGAAGAAAACGACAAAAATCGGGGACCAGGCCGCAAAGTCCTGAAGGCTGGGTGAGAGTTCGTCAGTGTCCAACTACCGTAAAAGGGAGCGGGGTAAAGAATTACAGGTTGAAAACAACCTATGAAACGTCGAGGTAATCCAAACATCAATGAAATGCTGATCCTTAGCTCACGTCGTTTTCGTCATCGTCTCTAGTCCGCCAGCCTTTGCGTTCCCAACCTTTAAAATCGTTATCCCGGTTGACCCATATGAAGATTATGAAACCAACGACGCCAACTGGCAGGGAGACAAACAGGTTGGTCCGAGCAGGAACATCCAATAGCTTAAGCAACCCATGGCACACATGACGAACACAGAACAACCCAATAGATAAACAACACATCCACCACATGCTTTCAAGAGGGTTGGCATAACAGTTGGAAAATATATGCCGAGCAGTTTTTTTGTGGAATTCTTTGTCTGACAGTCCTTACTCGCCCGCTGATGGAGAAGGATTGATCCGCTTCAGCTTAAATCCTCTCCACTGACCTTCATTGCGCCAGATCATTACTGAATCGCTCAATTCTACTATCCTATTCGTCGCATTGTTGAACATTGCTATGGAAAAAATTTCGGCAAGATTATTGTTAGTGACTGCACGCATGACAGTGACAAGTTGATCACCATTGAGCCTCCAATCGCCAATCACGGCGGTGTCTTCGCTGAATTTACGGCCCGTGACTGTCAGAGTCCAACTATGATCTTTACGATATGTGTAAATAATAGCCCGTTTTGGATTCAAATAGACCTGCCACGAGCCTACTACCTTACTCTCTTGGATGGAACGCCCGCAGCCGGCCAGCAAGAAAACAAGAGTAATGGTTAAGACCAAACCCGCAGCAATTGTAAGTGGCGAGTTCTTCATAATTGGCATTTCAGGCGCGTGGACAAGATTATCAAGGCGATTGTGGTATCTCAACGATGTGCTAGCCGCACCAACGGGCGCAATCCAATCGGCAACTGCATTCATGATTAGTCTGAAACAATCAGGACCGACACCGTGAAAGAGCACTCAGAGTTCTTGCAATCACTCCGAAAGTAGCCCGCCTACACCAGAATCTCCTTGATCACTTCGCCGTGAACGTCCGTGAGCCGGCGGTCGCTGCCGTTGTGGCGAAAGGTCAGTTTCTCGTGGTTGATCCCGAGTAGATGCAAGATGGTCGCGTGCAGATCGTAACAGGAGGTCTGGTTCGATGCCGCCTTCCACGACCATTCATCACTCTCGCCATAAGCCGCGCCGCCCTTGATGCCCGCGCCGGCCAGCCAGGTGACAAACGTACCGCCGTTGTGATCGCGACCGGTGCTGCTCTGGGCGAACGGCATCCGCCCGAACTCGGTCGTCCAGATGATGAGTGTGTCTTCAAACATGCCGCGGGCTTTAAGGTCCTTCACGAGACCGGCAACGGGTTTGTCCGTGCTGGCAGCCATCAACGGCAGCTCTTTTTCCACATTGCCGTGATTGTCCCAATTTCCGGTTGCGCCGCCCGCGCCGCTCCAGACCTGCACAAACCGCACGCCGCGTTCCAACATCCGGCGAGCGGTGAGACAACTCCGCCCGAAATCTTCGCTCGCTTTCTCATCGATGCCGTAAAGTTTCTTCGTCGCATCGGTTTCGCCGGAGAGGTCGAGCACTTCCGGCGCGCTGAGTTGCATTTTTGCTGCGAGTTCGTAGGACGCCAGGCGGGCGTCGAGCCGCGAGTCGCCCGGCCATTTGGCCAGATGTTCGCGATTGAGCTTTTTGAAAAGCGCCAAACCATCCGCCTCACTTTCCTTGGTGATGTATTTGGCGTTGGACGGTGGAAATAAATCGGCAATCGGCGTTGGCGCGTTGGGCTTGATGATCGTCCCCTGATGGGCCACGGGCAGGAAGCCCGACGAAAAGTTGCCCATGTTGTTGTAAGGCAACCCGCGCGGATCGGGCAACACGACGAACGTTGGCAGGTTGTCGCTTAAACTGCCCAGACCATAAGAAATCCACGCGCCCATGCAGGGAAAGCCGGGCGTGACGAAGCCCGTATTTTGCATGTAGCTGGCGGGGCCGTGGACGTTCGTTTTGGAGGCCATGGCCATGAGAAACGCCAGGTCATCCACACACGTCGCGATCTGCGGGAAGACGCTGCTCACCCAGCGGCCGCATTGGCCATGCTGCTTCCAGTCCCACGGAGATTTCATCAAATTGCCGACCGTGCCGGTGGTCGATTCCACGCGCTCGCCGGGATCAAACTTTTGCCCGCTCCGTTTGATGAGTTCCGGTTTGTAATCAAACGTGTCGCACTGGCTGGCGCCGCCGTTCATGAATAGCTGCACGATGCGTTTGACTTTGGCGCGATGGTGTAGTCCGCCGTTCAGCTCCGCGCGGGGTTTGATGGCCGCCGTCTCCGCCAGCAGACCGCTCTGGCTGAGCAAATGGGTGAAGGCGATGCCGCCGAGTCCGCCGCCGAGTCGCCAGAGAAATTCGCGGCGCGGCAGCGGATGGTAATTTGAAAAACTTGTCGGCATCGGATTCCAGTCAGTTCACAAACATGAATTCGTTGCCGTTCAAAATCAACCGGCAAGTGTTGGCCATGCCGTGCCTGGCGGCATAGGTCTTCAGCGCTTTGGCTTCACTGGAAGCTGGAGCGCGGCCCAGTGCCAGTTCATACGCCGTTTTGATTTGAGCGTTTAGATTGCCGCCGGTTTTGCCCACGCGCCCGGCGAAAAGCTCGCTTTGCCGGACGATGAAATGGTTGTTCAACATCGCCAGCGCTTGAAGGGAAGTCACGGAGATATTGCGTTTCGCCGTGAGTTGCGACGAGTCGGCGCAGTCGAGTGAGTCCATGAACGGGTCGGGCAAGGTGCGGAAAATGAAACGGTAAACGCTGCGCCGATAACTTTCCTGGCTGTCCACATTGAAGTTGGCGTAATCAACCTTCGGAGTGACGTGGATGCCGGGGGATTGAATGAACTGCTTCACCGACGGGCCGCCCATGGTCAGATCGAGTTTGCCGGTGATTTGCAGGACGGCATCGCGCACCGATTCCGCGTCGAGCCGGCTGCGGTTCATGCGCCAGAGAAAAAGGTTGTCGGCGTCAAGCTTCGCATAGCGCGGGTTGTGCTGTGACGACTGGCAATAGGTCGAGCTGGTGACAATGAGTTTGTGGAGTTGTTTGAACGAACCGCCGCCGTCACGGAACGAGACAGCCAGCCAGTCGAGCAATTCGGGATGCGTGGGTCGTGCCCCCATGCGACCGAAATCATTGGGCGAATCGACCAGGCCGCGCCCGAAATGATAATGCCAGACGCGGTTTACCGCGGAGCGCCAGGTCAACACATTTTTCGGGTCGCTGATCCACCGGGCGAGTGCGGCGCGCCGACTGCCTTCGTCATTGGCGTCCGCCAATTGAAACTGCGACTCCAAACCCGGCAGGCAGGAAAGCGCCCCGGGCGCGGCCATTTCGCCGGGTTTGGTTATGTCACCCCGCTTCAACAGATAAATCGGGCGCGGTGTTTTTGCCGGAGTGAAATTGCCATCGGGCGTGAAATCATTGGCGGCGGCATAGACCCATTGAGGCGGCGGCAGGGCTTTTAATTGTTGTTCAATTTGCTCTTTGCGGAAGTAGGCGGCCAGGTCAACTTTTTGCCCGTCGCCGCGTTGATCGGAAGCCAGCGCAAGTATTTTGGTGATGTTGTCCGGGAACGGATTCACCCTCACCGGGCGCGGCGCGGAGGTGACAGATAATCGCAGCCGGCCGATCAAATGACTGCGGCCATGTTTTTGATCGAGCACAAACGTCAGCGTCGTGCCCTCGTCGAAGCCGATGCTTTCCTTCGTTTCAAACACCGCCAGATGCGCTTTGCCAACTTCGGGATAGATGCCCCAGGCAGTTTCAATTTTGCCGTCAATGGCCTTGGTCACGCCCCAATCCGGCTGATTGAAATCCGCCGTGGCATTTTGCAAAGCGACTGTGTTGTTGGTGGTCGTACCGGACGTTGGCGCAACCTTTAATTGAAATTCCGACAAATGGAGGTTGCCATTGTCCTGTCGGCCAGGACCTTTGTGTGGCAGGCTGTCATCGGTCAGGACTTCCAGGCGCACGGCTGTAATGTTTTTCAAATCGGTGTGCGCCACGATGGTGTAGGTATCCACTTCTGGATTCGTGCCGCCGGCGAGCAGGGACAAGTCCGATTGTTTGGTCAGCGTCGCTCCACCCGCCGAAGTAAAAGCGACCGGATCGAGCGCGATCCAGATGGATGGCCGGGAGTTCAGGGTTTTTTCCCACGCGGCGACTTCGGTTTGGGTGTCCGAAGAGAGCAATTCATCGACAACTTTTTTCGGTTTTATATCGAGAGCGGTTTTTTGCTTGAGCAGCGCCTGGCGCAACAAATTGGTTTTCGGATCGAGATCGTAAGGGCGTTCGGCTTTGTCCACGCCAGCGAACACGGCTTGCAAGCTGTAATAATCCGTCTGCGGAATGGGATCAAACTTGTGATTGTGACAGCGGGCGCATTGCGCCGTGGTGCTGACGAAGGTGGACATGGTGGTGGTCAACATGTCGTCGCGATCCAGATACCGCGCGATCTTTTTATCGACCGTGTCCTCCATGATGTTCAACAAGGAACTCTCGTCCCACGGGCCGGTGGCAATGAATCCGGTGGCAACAATTCCCTGCGGGTCTTCGGGAAACAAAACATCGCCGGCCAGTTGTTCCTGAACGAACCGCGCGTAAGGCTTGTCGTCATTGAAAGCGCGAATGAGGTAGTCGCGATAAGGCCAGGAATTGGGACGGGGACGATCCTGGTCGTTGCCGTGAGTTTCGGCGTAATGAACGACATCCATCCAGTGCCGCGCCCAACGTTCGCCGTAACGTTCGCTGGCCAGCAGACGATCCACCACGCGCTCGTAAGCTTGTGTTGATTTGTCCGCGAGAAAAGCGGCGACTTCTTGCGGCGTCGGCGGCAAGCCGATCAGGTCGAACGTCACACGGCGGATCAATGATCGCTGGTCGGCCGCGGCAGAGGGTCTCATTCCCTTTTCCGCCAGCTTGGCCAGCACAAATGCGTCGATCGGATTCCGCGCCCATTTTGAATTGTTCACCAGCGGCACCACCGGCTTCACCAGAGGCTTGAGCGACCAGTGTTCCGTCTTGTCCGCGTTCACCGGGCCGTTTTCAGCGGCCATCGCCTGGCAGACCCAAAGCGACCCAGCAAGGAGGGTCAGCGGAACCAGCATTTTGTTTGGTCGAATTGATTGCATCAGCCTTCGTGAGGTGTGAATCATCCTTACCAGAAAAACCCAATGCCGTCGAACGATTTGTTGAACGTTGGAAAAGGTTAGGAGGTGCTCGAAACCTTTTTGACTCCGGCCGGTGTCAGACGTGTTCGCCGGATGCAGCTCTCAAAAGACAACGCCCGCCATTACCTCAGAGCTGTAGATCGCTCAATGACCCACCGGGTATCTCTCCCTGAGCCGCCGGGGAATCCGTTGCGTTGCTGTTTCAACACCGGCACGATTGTGGTTGAATCCAACCACTTTTTGATTTCGGCGTGACCGTCGGCAAAACTGTAACCGCAGGCGCCATTGTGATAACTGGCCGGCAAGTCGGTCCAATTATTGGGATC
>PLJQ01000028.1 GCA_003140275.1 Limisphaerales bacterium | reverse complement strand
GTAGGGCTGTGGTTTGCCAGTGTAAATGTTTAATAAACTGTATCAAAGTTTCCCTCTGTTCGCGAGCCTCGCGCAGATATTCGACAATCCGGTCGCAAAAGTCGCTCTTGTTTCGCCATGCCGCCGGAACGGAAGTGGCATACGTTTGAATCTGTTTGTCCGTCAAAGCACCGAGCTTTTCCTTGAACGGACCGAAATCCAGCCGCCCGCCGCGCAGGCTCCGATAGAAAATGTGCTGGTCCAGAAACGCAAAGGCTTTGCCCTGTTTCGCCACTGCCCACGGCTTCGGCGCTCCGCCGATAATCGGCACGGCCAAAAATCGAAAAGCCATTTCGTGATCATAAACGCCGAGGCGATCCGAACGCGCCCAAAGGTTGGGATTCACGGCCCGCCGGTCCGCGTTCTGAATCAACGTGTCAAAGGCAAATACGTCTGCCGTTTGATCCCGTTGCGCACCTTAAGGTTCACGTCCAGGTGGCCAGGTCGTAAATCCCGCGCCAAGGTGAACCGAACCAAAATTTAGACCGGGACTGCCTTTCACCATCGTCGCCAAATCCTTCTCAGCAATAATTGCCTCGAACCCAACCGGCACATCGACCACGGCCGCTTGCGGAACTTGCAACCCAAGATCGTCGGCCAATTGAGTGGTAACCAACTCGGCAATGCTCGTTGATGTTGCCGATGGTCTTTAGGTAAAGCTCCAAGGTGTGGCGATACGCAAACAATACCGGACAAAGCCAATGTTGCGCTTCATCATTTTGTAGGGCCTGATCCAGCATCTTCTCTGCGACATACCGATAATTCCTCGCGAGTTCAAAACGTTCCTGACCATGGTCACCAACCCACAGGACGCCGTTCCGCCATGTTTCATCAAGATCTTCCGGCAGTTCCTGGAGGATCGGACTATTGAGATACAGACACTCATAAAACTCTTCGTCCAGGTAGTCTTCCCGATTCAAACCGATTTTGATGTGTTCCAAATCAGGTTCATCTTCCCAAAGGGTGGAGACGTAGGCGAAAACCAAGAAGTCTAAGTCAGAGAAGCAGCGTGCCCGGCCATTGATGGTCTTGGCGTGCTCGCTCAGATATTCATCAAACAAGACGGCCCACTTCTCTACTTGGTCGCTTTCAACGCCAAGCGCTCGGGCCATCTCGGAAATATTTCGGTTCATGCGACTTCAAGTTTTTGCGGCACGCGCAACTCGCCCGACAGCAACTTGGGCAGCAGCGCGTCTCGCAGCGCGGCGAGCGTGCGGGATTCGTGCTCATTTGAGAGAATCCTTTTGAAAACAGGTTCGGTTAATTCCTGAAACTGCTTCGAGAGTTCTACGGGGGGTAACCCAATGGGAATCTTGGCGAAGTCACCTTTATTGAGGTTTGCTGTCACCGAGCCTCCACTCCCGCGCGAGCAAATTTCTTCCGAAAGTTCTCTAAGCGCAAAATAGCAGTAAAAAGGTGAGTAACCAGTATTAGGAACGACGCTGTTGATCTGCTGATTTGTTTGGCAAGGTTGGCTGGTCAAAATGACAAGACCCGGCGTCGCGATGCAACTAACGCAAATTGAATATGGCGGCAAAGTCTTCGTGGGTTGTGTATCTGCACCTTGTTGTGACAATGATTTTCCGGTTCGCGTAACAAACATCTGCCCGTGCATGTCGGGGATTGTGACAAATGGAATATCCGTGCCGTAATTTGTTGGGTCGGAAGTCGGCGGTGTCTTGCCGCAAATAATGTCGCCCAAGTCTTCTACTACGCCTTCGCGCCAGCCTTTGGGGAGGGCGGATTGGGTGGCGTCCACGAACCAGGATTTGAACAGGCTCTGGGCCACCGCCTCCAGCGTCTCGTTCATCCGCTGGTTCAACTCAATCTTGTCGTCCAACGAACCCAACACCGAAGCAATCGCGCGCTGTTCGGAGACGGGAGGAATGGGAAGTTCAAAGCTGGGAATATCTGCACACCTCAAGCTATTGAAAATAGCGCCGACGTTGATGAACTTGTCGATTTGCTCCCACCACTTTTCGCCACGAACAAGCCAGCGGAGAAACGGGGGAAACATTTTTGATTCGTCAGCGCGAAGCAGAACAAGATTTTGCCCAAGCGCAAACTCCAAGCCTTTTGGCACGAATGCCGACTCTCCCGGATTGCACCGGCGAGAGAGAACAACGTCGTTTGGTTGGGGATTCGCCTTGCGCGTCCACTCTACAAAATGTTCGCGGGTAATTCTGCGAGCATCTGACAAGTCGAGACGCCCTTGCTTGAGTTGTGGGATCGCCACATACGGGTAACCGTTCTCTGATGGCGGCGGGGTTCTGTGGTCGCAGTCAATCAAAGAAACACCAGCTTCGCGCAGAGTCATTTCCCGCCAGCCGCTCATGTCAGCGTCAGCCATCTTCCGCTGATAAAACACCCGCCCATAGTCCCGAATGTGTTTTTCCACATCCGGGTTGGTGATTTTGGCACGGATGACAACGTCGGCTTCAAATGGCAATTCCAAGCGACCAATCCGAGACCTGACTGTCACCAAATCAGAGAGCTTGAGATCGTCTCCCTCAAGCGCGAGATCAAGGTCGGATGCTCCCCGGAAAGTGCCAATCGCTCGCGAGCCGAACAGGACTGCACGGTTGATCTTCGGAAACGCCTCCAGCATTGAGAGGATTCCCTGCCTGTCGCGTTCTGTCAATCCATCTGTCACGCGCCTTTGGCCAGTTCGTTCAGGTTGCCAACACAAGCCCGGAGCATGGGCTCAAGTTTTTCCTTAATCAGCGCGATGGCCTGTTTAGCGATGTCGTCTTCGTAGGTGTGGCTGAAAAGATTCCGGCTTTCGAGGGCCTCCAACCATTGATCAACGTCCGCAATCAGTTCCATCTCGAACGCCTTCTTGATGGTTTCGCGCGGACTGTTGACCTCGTAACCTTCAAACGTGAGCTTGTCCTTCAAAGTCTTCAAGCAAAGTTCGAACGTGAACTCATACGTCTGAACCAGCCCGGCAACTTCAAGTTCGTTGTATTCGTCCTGATCGCAGGCGGCTTCAAGACGCTTGAACGCCTTGTTGAGATTTTGAAGCCGTTGAATCCAGCGGTTTTCGTTGCTCATGCTTTTCCTGATTTGTTGTGCGTAGTGAGAGAAGCCAGATTCTGCCAAATCGATTTCTCCAACTTCGCTGATTCCGCAAATTGTTCTTCGAGCGTCGCGGTGAGTCGTTTCACCTTTTGATCGAAGGCTTCGCCGTCATCTTCCACGTCCGCCGCGCCCACATAGCGTCCGGGCGTGAGAACGTAACCGTACGTTTGGATTTCTTCGAGCTTTACGGATTTGCAGAAGCCGGGTTCGTCAGCATAAGCCGGGTTCGCGGCTTTGGATTTCCAAGCATGGTAGCAGTCCGAAACTTTTTTGATTTCTTCGCCAGTCAGTTCCCGATGGATGCGGTCAACGAGCACGCCCATTTTCCGGGCATCAATGAAAAGTGTTTCACCGCGCCTGTCTCGATATTTGGGACTCTTGGAACTCGTCCCTCCGGATTTATTGCGGGCCAGAAACCAAAGGCAGACGGGAATTTGCGTGGT
>PLJQ01000371.1 GCA_003140275.1 Limisphaerales bacterium | reverse complement strand
GGTTTTGAAGTGACCGGTGACAGAGAAACCCATGAGTCAAAATGCGAGTGGTGAAAGAAGATCGTTATACATCACCGACCTTGAAGTCGGTTGCGACCGCTGTTTCAGGTCGAGTGGAGCTATAAGCATGATGGTATTCGTCGGCGATGGTATCGTGCAATGCTCTCTATGTGGACTCGCATTGAATTTGCCGCCCGGTAATGTTGGCATCCCACGCTTGGAAGCGTATTCGAAAAGGGCACGAAGTTGTTCCTGAAGTGAAACTTCTTCATCTCCCTGCCGTGTCGTGCAGACACGGATGAATGCGAAATATGATTTTATGTGGGTTGTGTTTATCATTAAACCGATTCATTCATCACAACGACGGTGACTCATCGGGCGACCCGGCCATAACTTCCTGCCGAGCTGGCAAGTCTTCACTCCTTCAGTGAAATTTCGCCGGTGGTATCATGTGTCCGACGACCAAATATCGCGGGCAAATCCGGCAACTGGCCAGAGGCATTTAACTTTGTTAAAATGGCTAACAATCGATTCCAAGTTCGAGGTATGGCTCGCTCTGGGGCACCATTCCACCATCAAGAGGTTGTTCGAGAAGGAGCGACCACGGTTTCAGAGCGTCACCACGGGCTTTTTTGCTGTCGAGGAACAGGTTCGAGCCGTAAACTTTGACGGTAACAGCCTTCCTCTCCTTGGGAGAACCGTGTTGAGCTATTTTGCCCAGTATTTGCGCGGTTTGAATCCATTCTTTGAATGGTTCGAGCCATACATGGAGGTCAGTGCTTTCGTGCATTCGAAGCACCTCTTGGAGAACTTTTTTCTTGGAAAGAAGTTCCTCCTTCTGTCTCACAAATGACTCTCGATCGATGTCTTGGCTTACGTAAATTGAAATCAAGCGATTGAGGTTTTCCTTAATCGCAGCGATTTCGGTCTCCTTGTCGCGCAGGTGTCATCGGTGCGGTGTGGGGTCTGAGCGCTTTCGGCGATGTTCAATCATTTTGTGACTGGTATAGAGCGTGGCAGCTACGATCAAAATCGATCCGGCGAAGAACAGCAAGTCCACGGGTTTCGATAATGGAATCGTGAAAGCATACTCGAACAAATTGATAATGAGAATCATGATCACGACCTCGCTAATGTGAGTTTTAAGATCGTCAAGATTCTCAATGTTTAACCAATTCGGACGCGAGTCCGGGGTTTTCATGGACGGGTCTATTTTGCTCACAAACAGTTCATAAATGCCCATACTGAATATCAAGAGAACTGTTGCGAACAGGTAATTGTCTATCGCGGGAATGAAAGCCAGAATTACAGTTTTATCGTCGCTCGCCGTCTGTCGAACAAAATCCACATGGCGGAAAAACCCATTTACACCTTGAATAATCTCAACACTTCCCTTCAGAAACAGGATTCCGGCGGCAACCATTGTGCCTAAAACCGCAAACATCACAAGGAATCTGCAACTGTAAAGACCGCTTTCAAACCATTCTTCGATTTTGGACGATCGCGGTCTTTGCTCTTGGTTCATAGGTTGAGCGCGTTTGAAAACTTGGTTTTTGGGGATTAAGAGCCCGCGCATTGTGACTGTCAACTCCAATTGCCTAGGATGTGATATAATCAAAAAGTCGAGGAGGGTTGAAATAATCTTAAACTACAAATGAAGTCTTTATCTAAACTTTTGTTAATCATTATCGCTTTCTCAGTTTTCTTTTTCGGATTAAGATTTTATGGTCAATACATCGGTTACGACATCGGCACGCTCGTCTCCGATTTGGGTGGTCTTACATATCTTTATTCAACAGTCGGCACAATTTTTGCAGTCTTCGCCGCGTTTGTGATTATCTCTGAATCCCAGGATTGGAGCAGACTCAGCGTTGCTTCTAAAGATGAGGTTCGCGATCTGAATGAACTCTTTCTATGGTCAAAAAGATTATCTAAACCGCTATCGGAAAAATGTTCTCAAACGATTCAGCAATATCTCGAAACGGTCATCGATAAAGAATGGAAGTCGCTGAGAGAGGGAAGCGAAAGCGCTGAAACAGAATCAATCATATCCACCTTCCACGACCTTCTCATACTTGCATCCAAGGAGAATTTAGATATTGGCGCTCACATGTTCACGTCATTTAATGAGTTACTCAGCCACAGAGCCATTCGCATTGAGTATAGTTGTCAACCTTTGCCCGCGATTCTTAAATTCACTGTTTTCTTGGTAGATGTGGCTGTGATCGGACTCTCCCTCTTTATCGGCGTCAAAAACCTATGGCTGGATTTTATGTTCATGTTGTGTATCGTCACATTAGGATCAGTCATCCTCATGGTGGTTGACGATTTGGACAATCCGCTTCGCCCGGGAGAATGGTGCTTGACGAGCAATGGTCATCAGCGGCTTTTGAACAATATTCGCCGTTCCTGAATGGCTCTTTATTTGAAAATGTTGGTCATTAACAGGCGTTGAGCGCGAATCGTTGCCGGGCTTTTCCGTCGTTCTGAATCCGCTACCGTTAGTCAATTTGTATCCGCCATTTTTGCAGGGTCAACTTGGCATTTCGAAAGGTCTCCGTCACATTTCAATAGATTCGCGCCGCCTATGACAGAAGTCTGTTTCTTCGTGACGGGAGAATGCTTATGGGCGCACCACGGAACTTTGATGCATTCACCTCTGGTAGCCCGATCCGGATGGAGTTCGTTACTGGAAATGAATTTCGTTTTGAGTTGATACAACGAGCACTTGTCCATACGTGGAATCTTTTGACTAAATGAAATGGTTTTCAATTAATTTCCCCCTGGGGGAGGAGTCTGGCAGGGGGTAAGGGGGTCGGGGCGCGCCACTCGCCTCGCATTTGCACGAAAAAACCCCGCATCGCGCGGGGCTTTCTCGGACTCTGCGTCTAGTAATCGTCCGCAACGAAGACGGTAGTGGAATTTCTATCGGCCTCGGTGATAATCCAGAACTTCACGCCGTTGCTGTCCTCATAGGCGGAAGTCAGGCGACCCCCGCCTTCAAGTGCTTCATCGTTTGAAGCCTTGTCCTCGTCACAGAGGTCGCCCCAGTCGCCACAACGGTGACGAAAAACGGCACGCCATACGACGGATTATTGTTGTCCGCTGTAACTCACTTCAATGTGCGTCTCACCTTTCGGGTCCGGAAAGATTTTCGTTACAACGCACGTTCCACAATTGATAAAGTCCAAGCGCAATCTCCCGTCAGGCATCCAATTGACTTTGACGATTTCTCCATTTGGTCCCGAAAGTTTGTCTTGCCTCAATCTTTTACTCATTCGTCGATTATCTGGACTGCCAGGCCAGCGGTCAAGGCTCACCCGGATGTGCCAATAAAAAAGTGCATCAGATAGCTGATGCACATGTGCTGAGAGACAAACGCCGTCAATCAGTGATTTTTTTAGTTGGGACTGGTGTGATAACGATAGTTGGCTGCGAGCCAGGATGTGTTTCCGGCTGTTCAGGAGGCTGTTGATTTTGGGATTTAGGACCAGCCCACCGCGCTTCGCGCTCTTTCCATCCTTTGTCGAGCACAGACCTGTTCCATTCATTATCAAAGTCCGAGATATTCAGTAACGCTTGTTTCATATTTTGTTAAGGTGCAATTTTAGTTGAGAAACTACTGTCTGACCGACGGCGCGTGAGACACCACAGCGCCACGATCTCTTCCGGGGTAGATACCTCTCATCAAACTAATGAAATTATACATCTGATCGGCAAACGCCGCCAGCAACTCAACGTGCCATGTATTTCTCAGTCGGTTGGGTGAGGGTGTATCCACGCAAAGGAAACCAATGTCGTGACTGTGATCGTTATCGACCTGTCTCGACAATCAATTCGGCAGCGTATTTCAAAAGGTCTTTGGCCATGCTTCGTTAAACTACAACTGTTTCAAAATAAGAACGCAATGTAAAGCCCTTAACTACAGAGCGTCAGGGGACTGAGCGAAATCACATAGTAAAAAATTAGTTGACAACGTGTTATTATAAACAACCATAGTGATAGAACAACTTAGAGGCGACTTTTTTTGAAATCACTTTGAAAAAGCCGCACTAAATTGATAAGTGCGGCTCGATTCGGTGTATCACCACCAAATCACTGCAAAACGGAAATGAAAACAGCGTGTTATAGCATTTCACCTCCGCTCAGCATTCCTGATGATAAGTCAGACAATGTTGAAAGTCAAGGACTTAAAATTGCTCGTGCTTCACTGTTGCGGGTGATTAGCAGAGCCAACTTGGCGATCTCTTAATTGAGGCAGAAGAAACAATTGAGGAAAAACTGAAAGGTTTGATCAAAGAACACCATCAATTAAAAAGAGAAAGCACTCACGCATTAAAACTATTCAGTGATCGCCGCATAAGAGTCCTAGCTCAATCGATAAGCACATTTGCCGGTGCGATCAAATTTGCCGACGAACGAAAATTTGCACTCGGCCTTAGAATTAGGGAGTTGGTCAAAAACACTTTATGAAACCATCCCATTCAAAAACGTATTCAGCTCTTGTTGTCATTGGTTCTGCAAATGAGGAACGTTCATTCGGAATTACATCTGGTCAAAGAGTTGCTCAAGCATTAAAAAATCGAGGATGGCAAATAACAGTTACCGACGCGGCTCAAAAGTTGGATTTGATCAAGCAGATGTCAGAGGCGAAATTGGATCTAGTCGTGCCGGTCGGCTTCGGCTTGAACAGTCCAGAGGACGGAACGATTTTCACTATCGCAAAATTCTTTGGTATTCCTTGTGCGGGACCCAGCCCATTCTGTGGAACGGTCTGCACCGACAAGTCCATCTTCCAATCGGTGGTGCGTGGAATCTTCGATCCCGCCAGTTCAAATAATGACGGCATTTCGGGTGAGGGATGAAGTGTGTTTGCTCTGATCGTAGTAATGATGGCCACCTCGTAGGCTCGCTAGGCGAGGTGGTGGCAGCGGAAGCACTCGGTTTGAGGCTGCATCCGATGTCCCACGCTGGCCACGATGCGTATGATGCTAACGGCGATGTCCAAATTAAGATGACGGCAGGAAAAAGCGTAGCGATGTACGAGAAATGTGAGCGATTGGTGGTTCTACGTGTCGTCTCTCCCAAGGAAGCCGAGATTATTTATGACGGTCCCGGTGCACCGGCATGGGATCGTGCGGGCAAGGTCAAGAAGAATGGCCAACGGGTTGTGAGCCTGACCAAGCTCTGCGATTGAGTTAAATGCCTTTAACGGCAAGTCTTCACTCCTTCAGTGAGATTTCGTTAGGGGTATCATGTGCCTGGCGACCAAATATCGCGGGCAAATCCGGCAATTGGCCGGCGGCATTTAGTTTTGTTAAAATATCGAGTAATCGGTCCCAAGTTCGAGGTATGGCTCGCTCTGGGGCACCGTTTGAATTTTTGAACCGAGTTGCGACTTCCTGAAACGGAGGCGAAGGCTTCAACTCTACCTTTTTCCCCTCTACCTGCCGGTTCGAGGTGAGAATATTTACCATTTCACGTTTTTCTTCGGG
>PLJQ01000481.1 GCA_003140275.1 Limisphaerales bacterium | reverse complement strand
CCAAATCTTCAAAGTCAGCCAAGCCGCCAGTAGCGGACTACCGCCACGCGGCGAAGCGCAAAAACATCCCACCCGCTGGACTCGCGGCTTCCCGAGAAATCAAGGAAACGCCCAAGCTACAGTTCGCCTACAACCCGCACCTGCCGCCCAAACTCCGAACCGATCCCACCGGCAAAGCCGATACGTTGCCGGAACTGCTCCGCGACGCCACGACGCGCAAGCTCTCCAAAGACGAAGCCAAGGTGCTCGCGGAGGCGCTGCGCCGTCACGAGCCGTGGTTGGAATGGAGCGGCAAGCAGGAGAAGAAAGCTTTCGAGATTGAGCCGGTCGCGCTCCACATTCACGAGCGCATCTCCGCGCAGGCAATTCTCAAGGTCGCGGCGCGCGAGGACGTGCAGCGCGATATGTTTGCCGACCCGCAACTCTCCTACCAGCAGGCCGTGCAATTTTACGAGCATGACGTGGACTGGTCGAACCGGATGATTCTGGGCGACTCGCTGCAAGTGATGGCCAGTCTCGCCCGGCGCGAAGCGCTGGCGGATCGTGCTTGCCATAACCCAAATGCACCGTCAACTCGGCTCCCATCGCCTTCTCCAGCAGCCGCTTAAGTAGCCCGTTCTGGCCCAATAAATCTTCGGGCTTCTGATAATCTTTGAGTAGTTCGTTCAACACTTCATCGGTAATGGCCATAGTTCATTATCCTCTCTGCTATCTTTGGCCACTTACACGATTAATTTTACAGCCCCTACGCCGGTCAAGGATAACGATCATTCATTGGATGCGCTGCGTTACTACGAGGATGTTGATTCTGTGCCAACTGGCGCAATCACGTCAGTGGACGACCTCTACTTCGGACCGTCCAAACCGGTGCTGGTTTCCAGGAGGTTCACGCCGCGCCGCTTTCGCTTCTGAACTGGGGTGCTCTGCCGTGTTCTGAATAATGCCGGGTTCATGGGGCGATTCCTTTGATTTCCGAGGAGATCGTCCATTTTTTAGTCTGCCACCCGGCATAATTCGAGTGCGATCCAGCAGCCGTTCATGAGGTGTTTACCCCATAGACGGAATGAGGGAACTAACGCACGTTCATTCAGATCCATCGAACACAAATTGAATGTGGCTCAACAAACAGTATCCATGAAGCGAATTACTGTCCTGCTGGCGGATGACAACAGCGTCGTGCGCGGCGAATTTAGAAGGATACTGGAACACGAAGTCGATCTTGAAGTGGTCGGCGAAGCACACAACGGCCGTGAGGCGGTCGCCATGGTCAACAAACTTCGTCCCGCAGTGGTTCTGATGGATATTGCAATGCCGCTGCTCAATGGTTTGCAAGCCACTCGCCAGATTCTCAAGTCCGCCCCCACCACCAAAGTGCTCATCCTCTCGGCACACGATGATGAGGCGTATGTCGTAGAGGCGATAAACTCCGGCGCGATGGGCTATCTGATCAAACAAACCGCCGCTGACAGTGTGTGCCCCGCGATTCGATCAGTCCAAAACGGGAAGACATTTTTCAGCCCGTCGATTCCCGCCCGTCTTCAGAAACGGAATCGGAAAAAGTGGATGGATTGGGGCGGATTGCCGAAACCGCGCCTGGCCTTTTCCCAGAGCCTCTGATGATGCCGGGTTGTGGAAGCAAAAAAAGGGGCGATTCCTCACCTCGACTCCTACACCCTATTTGTAGGAGACGACGCCCGCCTGCCAATTGCGGGCAGGTAAGGAGGCTCTAACTGAAAATCCGAAATCCGAAAGCGAAGTGCAGCCAACACCAGATGGACGCACGGCTTATCAAATACCCGGGCATAAGCTTCCTCCTCTCCTGGGGGAGAGGACCAACCTGCCCGCCGATTGGCAGGCGGGGGNNTGCAGGAAGCCGGTTTGAGGAACACTCGTCCTCACCCCGGCCCTCTCCTTCAAGGAGAGGGAGAATCATCGTCTGTCGCGTGGTAAAGCGACCGCGCCTTGGACACGAAGTCCAGCAGTGGGTGATGCCAAAGGGAGACAAGAAAATTTTCAAGCGCGTGCGCAGACACTTTTTCCTCTCCTGGGGGAGAGGATCAACCTGCCCGCCGATTGGCAGGCGGGGGTGAGGGCGGGTCAAAAAGCGATCCTCATTGTTGAGCCTTTGCAGGAAGTTAGTTTGAGAAACGCTCGTCCTCACCCCGTCCCTTGTGGCCGTGCGCAAGCACCCCAGGCGAGGGTGAATCATTGTCCGGTGCGTGGCAATTCGCGCGCTCTGGAAACGAAGTCCAGCAGCCGGTGATGACCAAGTGCGACGAGAGAATTTTCAAACGAGCGGCGGATGCTTTTTCCTCTCCTGGGGGAGAGGATTAAGGTGAGGGCAGACGTACCGTCTGACTTCATGGCTTGGCGTGAGAACAAACAAGACAGGATTGGCAGGATTGTAAATCATCCTGTTCATCCTGAAATCCTGTCGGATAACCCGGTTTCCCCAACCGGTCTCCGCCAAGATCGGCGACCGGCAGCGGTCTCTGGCGGTCAAATTGTGAGGCGGAGCGAATCTGAGCTGAGGCTGAAGGTCAATGGCGCATCGCCGTTGGCGGGGTCACGGTTGCGGTCGCGGCCAATTACGGTCCAATGTTGATCGTGAGGGTATTTGTCCCGCTAAAGGCGCCATAAGTGACGCCGAGGACGACGGTGTAGGTGCCATTGCCGGCATAGGTATGCTGCTGTTGAACGGGTGCGCCGATCTGCTCGGAGCTGGCGGTCGTGCCGTCACCGAATGACCACCAATAAGTGTATTTTTGCGTTCCCACCAACTGGATCTCGGCCAACTGCACGGCGACGGCGGTGGACGGGTCGGCGACGGAGTCGATGCGCAGGCGGTAAACATTGTAAGCCACCGGGGTGGCGATGGGGAAGGCGCGGGTCTCGTAACGATTCGTGAAGACCTGGTTAATTTGTGTGTCCAGAGTGACCCAGGTCGCCCCGCCGTCATTGGAGCCGAGCAACGCCCAATTGGCGGGATCGCGCTCCGGCGCATCGTTGGCGGAGGTGATCGTGTAATTGGTCACCACGCGCTCCAAGCCGCCGGGGTATTGATATTGGAGCCAACTGGCGCGGGTGGCGGGGTTGTTATTGGCAAAGTCCAGCCATTTGGCCAGGGTGTCGTCGAAGGTATTGGTGGCCACTTCCCAATTGCCGTTGAGGCCGTTGTTTTCACCCGCGGCCGTCACGGTGCCGAGGTGATCATCGGTGGTGTCGAAGGGAACCGGGGCGGGGGTTCCGCCGCCCGCCTGCGCAGTGAACTGGACGGTAACCGGCGGGCCGCTGGCGTTGGTGGGTGTGGCCGACAGGCTGACTGCCAGTGGCGGCCATGGTGAAATGGGAATGGTTGCGGTGTTGGTCTGCTCGCCGCTGATAATTTTTGAGCCTGCGGCGGTCAAACGCAGATACCAATCGGCGGGCAGGCCCTCGTACGTCACGAAATATGCCTGTGGCGGCGGTGTGTTGCTCACCTTGAAAATGGCGGTGCCTTCGTCCACTTCGTCGAACATGGCCACGTAGGCCATGTCGAGGCCGAGGTTGGCGGCGGCGTAGAATTGCTTCCAGAGGAACTGGCCACCGAGTCTGGGAATCAGGGACGTGCCGGGAGGCAGTTGCTGCAAATTATCCCAACTGAACCCCGGATAAATCACGGGCAGGTAAAGCATTCCCGCGTTCGTGGCGGCCGGCAAATCCGTTGACCAGTAAGCGGTCGAGGCGTATTTGTTGGTGCCGTCGATGGAAACATTTCCCACGTTCCACGGGCTATACACGTCGAAGCGCCGGAACACATTGGACCAACCCGGGGCGGTTTCCGTCTGCCACCACCACTCGCCGCCACCCACGAGCGTGACGCCGTAGGTCGCGTTGGTTTTGAAAAAATCGATTATTTGATTGGCAAGGTTGGTGGAGAGCCGGTCGGTGAAAAAGCCCCAGATCATCAGGACGGGTTTGCCATTGTGATGCAAGTAGCGCGGGTCTTGGGTGATGTGCAGGTTGTCCACGAGCCAGGCCCAGTCGTTGGTCAGTTGGCTGAAAAGGGTGTTGGTGGCCTGCCCGCTCATGTCGTAGGTGATGGCAAAGGTGCGCCCCGTGCGGTTAGCAGCGTTTCGCGCGTGGTCCAGCACGTTGGTTGGATGGCCCGCAACGCCAACGACAAACCGTTGCACGAAGACTCCGTCGATGCCGTAATCCAGCATCCAATCGAAATGCCGATCCACCGTCTGCTGGTCCTGAGAACTGAACAAATACGCCTGGCTGCCATCCGGATACGTGAAACCGGGGGCGGGATATTGGTTGGTATATTCGCTCATCTCCGGCCACATCTCGAAAGTGAGAGTGTTGGACGCGATAGTGCTTGAGGAACGGCTCCAATGAATCCATTGACTGCCGCCGTCACCGGGACACCGAAACCAGCCCTGGTAGCCGCAGAGGACTTTCTTATGGAGGGTGGTGGCGTCCACCGTTTGATTCAAACGAAAGAACTTCGCGCCGTTCGTAACCGGGATCGTATAAGGGTTCGGGGCGTTGGTAATCGTGGTCCAAGGCCCGGAGATTTGAGCCGCCCATTCCAAAGCACCCCGGCTGTCCCAACCGATGCCCAGACTGCCATTGGCCTGTAGCGAGTTGGTCAGCGTGGCGGCGGCGTGCAAGTTCACCGCAGAAATGAGGCCCAGAAGACTGGCCAGGGTGATTCTATGAGTCATCAGCTTTCCAACCAGAGTGGTTCTTTCGTTTTCATCTTTTCCACCACTCAACTGTGAACCCCCGGGAGAGGGTGAAACTTCGCCTATCGCGCGGCGATTCGTTGAACCAGATTGACCGTTTCCTCGATGTTTTGGTTCAGCCCGATTTGCTGATGGACGATTTCGCCCCCGGAATCCAGTACCGTGATCAGATTGGAATGGCTGAACTGCCCGCGCGCGCCGTCCCGGTATTTCATGCCCAGCCGGGCGGCCAGTTCCGCCACGTCGGGCGGTTCGCCGCGCAATAAAGTCCAGCGCGCCGGATCCAGCGTGCGTCTCAGGCGATAGGCATGCAACGCGGCCGTCGTATCGCGCGCCGGGTCAAACGAGACGAGGGTAAAGCCGACCTGCGCGCGCAACGCTTCCGGAAGCGCCGCATCGATGCGCTTCATGTCGGAGACGGTGATGGGGCAGGCGTTTGAGCACCAGGTGAAAATCATGGCCACGATTTGGGGCCGCCCGCGCAGCGTTGCGAGTTTGAACGGTTGGCCGGTGTCCGTGGTCCAGGTTGAGTCGAGTTGATAAATCGATTTGCCGGTCAACGCCGGGACCGGCGCCGCGGTCGGTTGCAGGTTCGTGGCGCAGCACGACGCCAGGGCGGCAGTCTTGGATTGATCCGTGGCGCAGCCGGTCGCAAGGTAGATGGCCGCGAGACATCCGGTCAGGAGGATGGGGATCCGAGTTTTCATTATCCTTTGTGCCACGAAAGCCGGGGGTTGCCATGACGCCGGACTTTCCTTGCCGGCATTCAGGCAAACCAAACCAAGGCCATTGCCTACGGAAGAACGGCGTAACTAAAGTAACCGATGAACATTTCGTCCCAGGTTTGCTGGTTGAATATTATACCATAGGGACAATACACCGGGTAATTAACATAGCTGGGTGAATACAAGGCGTAGTTGGGGTTGCTGCCGCTCTGTTCGTTGTAAAGCGCCATCAAGTCCGCGTTCTGAGTCGAGTTGTCCCAATGCGCGGTACATCTGATTATCGTGCCGGGGGGTAAATCCTTGGGCTGCGCCAGACGGTAGGCGGTCTGCCAGTTGAACTCGTAGAAAGGAACGGAAAGCAGCACTTCGCTGGTCCCATTCGTATAGATGGCTTCGTATTTGAATGATTTGCCCCGGGCGTGCAAATGGGGACTAAATTCATAAACCCGGACGTTGGTAGCAAACGGAGGAGTGGAGTCAGTAACAAAAACGTAGTCGTTTGTGTTGGTGGGGACGCAGAATTGGTCGGACCACGATGAGGTCTGGATCAAGGGATAAGTCGGTGCTATCGGCGTGGTATAAAGGCCAAGCTGACTGTTATCGTTATTGGTCACCCCGTTGGCAATGTAATGCAATTGAAATTGAATCGTCGTATTGTTGGTCAGCAGCTTGGCGGTCCCGGGCGGAAACGACCCGAGATAGGCGCCTGGAACATAACCGGTCATGAAAGTTTGCACTGGGTCATTCACGGATTTGTTGTAGGCTAGGATGTGATGCACCACCGGCACGGTGCCGGGCAGAACCACCGCCGCGCGCAACCAGACATCCCCACCAGTCCAAGTGATGTTCACAGTGCGATAACCGATGACACCGGTCGCGGGAATGGGTTGGCTTCCGATCGAAATGATATTGCTTGGGGTGCCCAAAGAGGTGGGCCAGGCAAAGGGATAGTCGATCGGCGGCGGCGGATTGGTCAGCACATCGGGACCTCCGTCATTCGGTCCGCCGGCGTCGATCCATTTAACCAGCATGGCGGCTTGAGTGGTGCTCAGGGAAAAATCATTCGTGTACGTCTGGTAATTATAATCGGCATGCCACGGCGGCATGGAACCATCCAGAATTGAAAGCCGTATCTGCGCCATGTTGCTGGTCACGGAGGCGTAATTCGTCAAGGCAAAAGGCGCAAAGTTCCCCGGACTGTGACAGCCAATGCATTTGGCCTGGATCATCGGCGCAATGTCGGTGGAATAGGAAGGCGTGGGGATCGAATTCAGGGTGATGGGGCAGCCGTTCGTTTGCGTCTGACTGGGGCTCACCGTTCCGTTTGCCAGAAAACTGGTCAACGCATTGGACAGGTAATTTTGCGTGGTGGGCACCGGAAGGCTGCCCGTGCGGTCATCGATGGTACCACGATAAAAAATGGGCCAGCCCAGCTTGTCGAGGCAGACCACTTCGGGGGTGGTGGATGCGTGAAAGGCGTTGGCGACGAGTTGCGCCCGGTCGTAGAGAATCGGCAGGTCGATGCCGAGCGCGTTGGCCTGGGCCACAATGTTGGAACGGTTGTCCGCCGCATTGGCATCGACCATCCAGAAAACGATTCCTTGGGGCGTGAACTGGTGGCTCAACGCTTCGATGGTGGGAACGAATTGCGCAATGCTCGCGCAACCGTTGCCGGTGAAGATCAGCACCACGGCTTTGACGGTGGGGTCGTTCTCGACATAGTAGAGCGAATGGGAGATGCCCAGGTGATCGACCAGCCGGAAATCATCGGCGCGTTCGGGTGCTGATCGGTAAACTGTGTAGGGGTAGAATGAGTTTGTGTAGGTATCCACTTTCAGGGCCCGATAAAAACGAGCGGGCGTCACCGTCGAGGCCGAGTCGAACCAGGTCTGGTTCGAGTTGATGAGGCTGAGCGTGGACAGAAAGGTCCAGTTGGTGGACGACAGGTTGCCGGCTTGCAGCGAATAATCGCGGTTCGTTTCGCCCTGGAGGGTGAGGCGGGCGGGGCCGGCGCTGCGGTCAATGCCCAATTGAGTCGGTTGCGCGTGGCACAATCCACCAAGGATCATGCCCGAAAAGATGAGAGTGATGAGCTTTTTCAAGTGCATAATAAATAAATTTATAACGGAAGCGGAGCGATTGTGCAACTAGTATTTTACAGCTAGTATTTTACAGGGCGCATCCTGACACTGCCC
>PLJQ01000275.1 GCA_003140275.1 Limisphaerales bacterium | reverse complement strand
ATCAGCTTTCCATCCGCTCGAACAAATGGAATGAGGACGACAAGGTGAATTATTCCCACGCCCTCGCGCGGCGGTTGCCGGCGGAAACGCTCTTCGACGCCGTGTTCCGCGTGACCGGCAGCATGCCGAACATACCCGGCGCCAAACCCGGCCAGCGCGCCACCCAACTGGCCGACTCGGCTCTGGACGTGGGCAGCGGCCTGCTCGCCACGCTTGGCCGTCCCGCCCGCCAGAGTGCCTGCGAATCCGAGCGGAGCAGCGACCTCGGCCTCGGCTCGGTCATGGCGCTACTCAGCGGGCCAACCATCTCCGTGGCCATCAACGAGCCGACCAACGCGCTGGCCAAACTGGTCGAGGCGGATAAGGACGACCAGAAACTCATCAACGATGTTTTCCTGCGCGTGGTCAATCGGCCCGCGACGGAGCCGGAGACGAAACAAACGCTCGCCCTGCTCGGGACCGTCGGGACGGACCACGCGAACATCACCAATGAACTCGTCGCATTGGAAGTGAAGTCGGCACCGGGAATTGCCGAACTGGAACGCCTGCGGGTGGCGGCGATCGCCCAGGCGAAGACCAACCTCGGCACGTACGACGAAATGACCAAGAGCCTGCGCACGGAACTTGAGAAGCGGCACCAGGCGGAACTCACGCTCACGCAGCGCGAATTGAAGGACTATGAAAAACTGCTCCCTGCCCAGGCGGCTTTCTGGGAGGCGAAGAACAATCCGACGGAAACCAAGACGACTTGGGTACTCGTGGACCCCCTGACAATTTCGGCCACGGGGAAAGTCAAACTGGCCCTGCAGAGCGACGGCTCAATCACTTCGAAAAATGGCAAAAGCCCGTCCGACTATACCATTGTGACTGCCTCACCGCTGACCAACATCACTGGTGTCATGCTCGAAGCATTGCCGGATGAGAGCCTGCCACAGTTCGGCCCCGGCCGGAACAAAACGGACGGCAATTTCGTCCTGAGCGAACTGGAGTTGAGGTGGGCGGCGGGCACCAACCAGCCGGACACCGCCGCCAAATTCACCGATGCCCGGGCGGACTTCTCGCAAGCCGATTTCGCGGTCGCGCAGGCCATTGACGGCAAAGTTGTGGCCGGGCAGAACGGCTGGGCCATCGGGGGCGCACCCGGCCTCCAGCGGCACCCGGCCTCGTTCAAACTCGAAAGCCCGCTCGTCAGCACCAACGGCGTGATGCTGCGCTTCAATTTGCGGCAGCATTTTGGGGAGGACTTCCTGCTGGGCAAATTCAAGCTCTATGTGACCACGGCCGCCGATCCGCTGGATTTCGGGCTGCCCGAGAGCGTGGTGCAGGCCGCGCGCGCGCCCGCCGGCCAGCGCAAGCCGGAGCAGGCGTCGGCGATTCTCGATTTCTATCGCGATTCGGACGCCGGGTTCTGGAAGCGCAAACTGGCCGCCTTGAAGGCCGCCGACCCGCTTCCGGAAGATCCCAAATTGACCGAGTTGAAAAAGACGCTGGTCCGGGCGGAAGAGCCGATCCGCCTCGACCCTTACTTGCTGCAGTTGCGGGTGGATGCCCAAGCCAGCACGCGCCAAACTGAAAACACCCGGCTCACGGTCGTGCAGGATTTGACCTGGGCGTTGATTAACAGCCCGGGCTTCCTGTTTAACCATTGAACCAATCACCCAGCTAAACCTCCAAACCCAGGAACAAGATTATGATTAAGATATCCGGCGGCACCTGTAGCGACCTTTGTGATCCTCAACTGAAGATGACGCGCCGCGATCTGCTGCGGGTGGGCGGCGCCGGCATGCTCGGCCTTTCGCTCGGTTCACTCTTCAAGTTGCAGGCCCTCGCGAGCGAGCCCGGCAAACGCGCCGGCGGCCCCGGCTGGGGTGCGGCCAAGAACGTGGTGATGATTTATCTCCAGGGCGGACCCAGCCATCTTGATCTGTGGGACCCCAAGGAAAATCTGCCGGACAACATGCGCAGTTCCTTCAAGACCATTCCGACACAGATCCCCGGCGTCCACTTTACCGAGGTCCTACCGGAGCTGGCAAAGGTGAATGACAAGTTCACCATGATCCGCTCGATGGGCTACACGCCCAACGGCCTGTTCAATCACACGGCCGCGATCTATCAGATCATGACTGGTTACACGACCGACAAGGTCAGCCCCTCCGGCCAGCTCGAGCCGCCGGACCCCAAGGATTTTCCCAATTTCGGCTCCCAGATTGTCCGGTTGCGTCCCGTAACCGAACCCATGCTGCCGTTCGTGATGCTGCCCCGCCCGCTCCAGGAATCGAACGTGGTCGGCAAAGGCGGCAGTGCGGGCTTCCTCGGCAAAGCTTTCGATCCATACACGCTTTTCCCGGACGGCGACGACATGGACCTGAACAAAATGGACCGCATCCGGACCGATGACTTGAAGTTGCCACCGGAGGTCTTCGCGTTGCGCCTCGAACGGCGCGCCAAACTCCGCGAAGCCATTGATCAAGCCATGCCCGACATTGACAAGGCCGTTGCCAATTACAACCTCGACGACTATTATCAGCGCGCGTTGAGTCTCATCATCTCCGGCCGCGCCCGCAAGGCGTTCGACCTCACCCAGGAATCCGAAAAGGTGCGCGCCCGCTACGGGCGGAATACGTTTGGCCAGAGCTGTCTGCTTGCCCGGCGGTTGATCGAAGCCGGCACGCGGGTCGTGGAAGTGATCTGGCCAAAGGTCGCCAATTCGGACAATCACTCTTGGGACCATCACGTCGAACTGACCAAGCGCATGGGAACCCAGTCGGGGCCGATGCTCGACCGGGGACTGGCGGCGTTCATTGCCGACATGGACGAACGCGGGTTGCTCAAGGACACGCTGGTTGTGGCGATTGGAGAATTTGGTCGCAGCCCGCAGAAGGGCGTCAGCACCTCCGGCAATACCAACAGCGCCGATGGCCGTGACCACTGGCCGTATTGCTACACCTCCGTCGTCGCCGGGGCCGGAATCAAACGTGGCTACGTGCATGGCAAGTCCGACAAGACCGGCAGCAGCCCGTCCGAGGATCCGGTCCACCCGACCGAACTGCTCGCCACGATGTACCACGCTTTCGGCATTGACCCTGAAACGATCGTTTACAACCACCTAAAACAACCGCGCGAACTGGTCAAAGCCAAGGCGGTGACGAAGTTGTTTGCCTGAGCGAAGATTCTGCAAGACGCCGGGAGTCCCTCCGGGATGGTTGAGTTTGGCAACGTTCTCGCGATGATGGGTCATCAAGGGAACATCCGGAAGTTGAAGCGCATCATCGAACGGTCACTCCTCGATCGCGGCGGCAAGACCATCGTTTCCAAAAGAAACTGGCGGTCTGTTTGCACAGACCGCCAGAAACAACCCAATGCGTGGGACGCTAGGCCAAAGGCGCAGCGTTAACCGGCAGATTTACGGCAGGTCTTTCTACCCCCATCATGATGACGAAGGTGGAGAGCAATACAAAATTTCGAGAATCGAAACTCCATATATTTTGCATGAAAACCATTTAGCACGCGCCATACCATCATTGAGAGGTTCTTCTTCAGGCCAATTCAACAAGCTTGCCCTTGATGTGATTATGGTGACTGTCTCAATTTGGACGTCTCGTGTCTCAATATCGACATGGCCGAAGGTAATTGGCGGGCGTTAAGGGTTGCCGCTCTCCGGTGACCGTGCGTCGCCTTCAAAGATGACACGCCGCTTTTGAACAATGAAGGTCGTTTTTCCGGCCAGCGAAATTGCCTCCAATGCTTCCCATCCGGTAAGATTCCAGCCGGCAAAGCTGTGCCGGAAAAAGTGCCATGAGTCCGTGGTTTTTCGATAAGGAATAAATCTCATCTTCATCGTCTTGCCCAAAATCGGCAGCAGATAATCCCAGTCACGGTCGTTGTAAAGGGCGTGTTGGACGAAGCGCGCGTTCTTGAGCCGTTCTTCTGCCTCCCTGTTTTCAATTCGTGCCAAAGGCTCGAGCGGATCTTCCGCAGTATGCAACAACAGCATCGGCGGATGGAACGTGGCGTGAATCAAAGTCTGATTGGTGAGCGCCTGCACGGCGTGGAGCAGGGTAGGGGCATCGTTGGTCAAAACCGCCCTGGCACGTCGGAAAAAATAAAACTCGTCCGTGGCGCCGGGCATGAAGATCAGTGCTTTCACGACGTTGTTGGATTGAAAGGCGCGTAACATCACCTCCACGCAGTTGGTCCGGTTGAGTTGCGTGACACTGGTGTCGAGCGGCATTTTGGAAAGGGCCGATGGCCACAAGTCGTCGGCCCGCAACGCAAGTGCCAGGACAATGAAAATAAAGGAGCCGGCAAATCGTTTCATCACCGCCATCAAAATGAAAATTGCACCGCCCGCTCCTGAATTTGCTCCACCCAGCGGGCGATAAAGCTGAAGTGCCGATAGAGTTCCTCCAGCCGTTCGAGTGGCCGGTGGGTGTGGGGCGTCTCCCATGCCCGGTTCATCAACTTGAGTTCCTGCGTCAATTCATCCCGCCGGGCGTTCAGCTTTTGTTGCAACGCTTGGAGTTTCTCCGTCCATTCTGCGCCGCGCTTGAACATCGGCACTCGCAACAATGGCGAAGTTATTTTGTTCTTCTCCGTCAAAAATGCGTCGGCCTCGCGACAAATTCGCGCGACCTCAACAAACAAGTTCATTGTTTCAGACGGGACGTGCTGCAAAGCAGCAGGCTTCACGCCGCCTTCCAGTTGCAGCAGGTGGAGCAACCGATCCTTCGGCTCACGCAGACAGTTATAGGCCGCATTAAGTTCAGTGTAACGTCGGGTGACAGCCAATTTTTCCAACTCACCGGCGCTGTGATGCCGGTCGGGATGAGCTTCGGAGGAGAACGCAAGAAATTTTGTTTTCAGCAACTCGGGGTCGAGCCATGGCCGCCGCGGTTCAGTGAGCAGCGCGAAGTAGTCCGTAGTCACGCGCTGAAACTTTCACCGCAGGAACAACTGGTGGCAGCATTGGGGTTCTTGACCTTGAACCCACCTTCCTGCAAGGCGTCGACATAATCCAATTCGCTTCCGGTGACGTAGAGCGCGCTCTTGGGATCGACGACCACGCGGATGCCACTGCTCTCGACGAGAATGTCGCGATTGGCCGGGCCATCCTGCAAATCCATCTTGTATTGCAGCCCCGAACAACCGCCGCCCACCACCGCTACTCGCAGCACGCCGTTCTGCCGACCTTGCTTGGTGAGCAAGGAGTTTATTTTTTTTGCGGCGTTGCAGGTCACTTTGACCAGACGTTCATCCCCGATTCGAAAGTTGGGTGTCAAACCCGGTTTGTTGGTAGTGGCTGCGATCATAATTTTCCGTTCGCCTGAAACTACCGTTGTTCCACGCCAGCGTCAATTTGTCATAAATCAATTAGCGGGCCGGGAACTGTAGGTTTTCCTGATCTAGTAACGCGGGTCAGTGAATACTTGTGCTTTTTCCATGAAATAAAGGTTGCTACGGCGTTCGGCTTTGCTACCTTAACCACCCCTTTTGCGGGAGACCGGAGTAGGCCGGCTCACTGCGGACGGGAGCAAACGGCCTTAATTTTGCCTGCGTTCAAGTGATGTCGGCGGCCAGAATAACATCGAAATCAATCCCGTGTTCCGCGGGATGGTTCGCCCGGACCTTTCATGCCGGGTGAATTTTTAACCAAAGGAAACTTGTGATCAGTATTGGCGTAAAAGAATTACTGGAAGGCGGCGTCCATTTCGGGCACCAGACCAAGCGTTGGAACCCCAGGATGAAACCGTTCATCTTCGATGCGCGCAACGGAATCCACATTATCGACCTCAGCAAAACGCTCAGTCAACTTGAGGCCGCCTGCGATTTTCTGTCGGCGACCGTGAGCAAAGGCGGGCGTGTTCTTTTCGTGGGCACCAAGAAACAGGCCCAGCAGGCTGTCAAGGAAACGGCCAAAGAGTGCAGTCAGCTTCACGTAACCGAGCGTTGGCTCGGTGGCACTCTCACCAATTATAGCACCGTCAAGCGTTCCATCGCGCGTCTCAAGCAAATTGAAAAAATGGAAGCCGACGGCACCATCAACGACTACGTCAAACAAGAGCAATCGGTTTTGCGGCGTGAAGCCGCGCGGTTATTCAAGTATTTCGACGGCATCCGGTCGATGGAAAAATACCCGGCCGCGATGTTCATCGTGGACATCAAGCGCGAACACAATGCGGTCGCCGAAGCGCGCCGTTTGAAAATTCCGGTCGTGGCCATCGTGGACACGAACTGTGATCCTGAACTGGTCAATTATCCGATCGCCGGCAACGATGACGCCATCCGCTCCGTACGCATGATTTTGGGCACCGTGGCCCAAACCCTTACGCAAGCACAGGCCGAATACGAGACCCGGTATGCCCGACGCAAACCAACGGAAGAGACAACGCCGACCGAACCTCAACCCGTCGAAGCGAACCCGGTCGTCGCAGTGGAAGCCCCAACATCGAACGTCGGGGTTGAAGCGGCGGGACCGCAAACGTAGTTCGCGCGTCGGATTGGATCTTGAAATAATTGGTTTCCTCCTGACTTTCAACTCTCAACCGATTTAACATGGCTGAAATTACTGCTGTCAGTGTTGGTAAACTGCGGGAAATGACCAATGCCGGCTTGATGGATTGCAAACGCGCGCTTATTGAAGCCGATGGCAACCTGGACGCGGCGGTTGATATTCTGCGGAAGAAAGGGGTTGCCTCCGCCGCAAAAAAAGCGTCCCGCGATGCCAAGGAAGGCGTTATCGCCCAGCACATCCAGTCTGGCGCGCGCGTTGGCGTGCTGGTGGAAGTGAATTGCGAAACTGATTTCGTTGCCAAGAACGAAACCTTCCGTGCCTTCTGCGATGAAGTTGCCAGGCTGCTCGTCGCCGATCCAAAAGTGGACTTGGAGCCAATGCGCACCGCGCAGGTCGCCAAGATTGGTGAGAACATCAAGATTTCCCGTCATCACCGCCTGGCGGTGGAGGGCAATGGCCTTGTGGCTGCCTATATTCACACCGGCGCCAAGGTGGGCGTGTTGGTGGAAGTAGGCGCCGGCAAAGAGACGACGGTGGCGCATGATGATTTCAAACAACTCGTGCGCGACATAACGCTGCAAATCGCCGCTGGACATCCGTTTGTCGTTTCGCGCGACCAGGTTGATCCGGACTTGTTGGCCAAAGAAAAGGAAATTGCGGCGGAACAAGTCAAAAACAAGCCGCCTCAGGCCATCGCCAAGATTATTGAAGGAAAACTCGAAAAATTTTACCAGAGTTACTGTCTGGTGGACCAGGGTTTTGTAAAAAGAAATTCCGAAGTCACCGTCAAGGAACATGCGGCGTCCGTTGCCAAACAATTAGGCGACGGAATTGTCATTCGGCGCTTTGTTCGTTTTCAGGTGGGCGAAAGCCTGGCCGATTGAAACAGTGGAACAAATGTCTTTTGACCCGTCCACGTTTGGCAAACCAGACCACACCCTGCGTCGGCAAAAATTTCATTGTGATTCGCCGGTTTTTTGTTGAACTATCGCCGGACAACATCAACATCAAGCACAACCTTTATCCCTGTATTCCATGAAAAGCATTACCTTCAAAAACCGGATGACTCAATTGACGTTGACGGTCGCGGCCATCTCCTGCGCGACGGCGACCAGCTTCGCCGCTGACAGCGGAGAAATTCCGCCGCCCAAAGACGAACCCAAAATCATCGATGCCGGCCCGCTCGGCGGTCCGCCATCGGACGCCATTGTGCTCTTTGATGGCAAAGACCTTTCACAATGGAAGAATGACAAGGGTGACGATGCCAGATGGCGGGTGGAGGATGGCGTGGCCATTGTCAACGGCACCGGCAACATCCTCACCAAGGAAGAGTTCGGCGATTGTCAATTGCACGTGGAATGGGCGTCGCCGGCGGTCGTTAAAGGCGAGGGACAGGGGCGCGGCAACAGCGGCGTTTACTTGCAAAGCCGTTATGAGATTCAAGTGCTCGATTCCTACAACAACAAGACCTATTATCACGGCCAGGCGGGCGGCGTTTACAAACAGTATGCGCCGCTGGTAAATGCCTGCCGCAAACCCGGCGAATGGCAGACGTACGACATTGTGTATCACGCGCCGCGTTTCGATGCCGAAGGCAAGGTGGCCCAACGCGCGACCGTCACCGTTCTCCACAATGGCGTGTTGATCCAGGACCACGTGGAAATTCTGGGGCCAACCAGCCCCGCAGGCGCGCCCAAGTACACCGCCCATCCGTTGAAACAACCGCTCCTGCTTCAGGACCACGGCAATCCGGTTCGTTTCCGCAACATCTGGATCCGGCCATTGTAAATGGCCGGGAAGATTCTCGTCCGCGTTCGCACAACCCTCCGGGCGGCGTTGGCTCGGTCGTCACAGCCCGCTGCGGGGATGCTCCAACCTCGCCGCAGCGCCCCTCGTAGTTTTCAAACAGGCTCTTCAGCCGCCTGCAATTCTTTCAACTTGGCTTCCGCTTTGCCGCTGTCGATTACGTCCACCGCTAAATCCCATCCGGCAATCAGCGATCTGGTTTTGCCGGCCACGAATAACGCCGCCGCCGCGTTGAGCAGCACGGCGCCGCGCGTGACCGGGTGGCCGTCTCGTTTCGTATTCAGACGGTGCTTGCGAGCTCGGTGAACGCGGCCGCGACGCGACGACGGGGATGAGCATCGACACCGAGGTCGTAGCGGCCGCGCCGGAGATTCCGTATGAACGCGTGACCACGAATGATCACGCGGGCGGTTCGGTCACGTTTGAGGCCGCGCATCGGTCGCAGTCGCGCCTTGAGCCGGCCGTGATCCGCCTCGATCCGATTGTTCGCATACTGCTCGACGTTATGGAACGCCGCAGGGATGAGCTCATCGATCACTGCTCGTAGCGCAGGAGCCCGGTCGGTTACCACCTCGGTCGGCTCGCCGTGCGCCCGAAGCGACGTGGTGAAGAACCTTCGCGCGGCACCGATGTCGCGCTTGGATGAAACGTAGACGTCGACGACTTGGCCGTACTGGTCGACCGCCTGGTACGCGTAGCGCCAACGGCCCGCGACCTTCACGTACGTCTCGTCCACGAACCAACGGTCGCCAACCGGATGCCGGCACGGCCAAGCCTTGTCCATGAGTAGCGGCGTGAAGCGCTGAACCCACCGGAACACCGTGACGTTGATCGACCTCGATCCCACGCTCGACTAGGAGCTCTTCGACGTCGCGATACGACAGCCCGAACCGCAGATACCAGCGCACCGCGAGGACGATGATCTCCGCAGGAAACCGGAACCCAGCGAACGCCGAAATCGGGAACACGGGCGTCGAACGACAACGGCGAGATCTCATCCCGCCACCCCCGCCCCGCCCCGCCCCTGCGCCAATGCAACAGTCCCCGTCCGGGACCTTCGCATCTCTAACTGGCAGTGGCATCGTAGCTATCTGCGGCAACACGCGGATGGTTGAACTAGTCGATGCCGGCGTACGTACGAATGGTCGACTGTCGTTGTTGATGAGAGAGGGAGATGGTGCCGTGATCGGTCTTCGACGTGTGGTTTGCCTGGCCGCGTTGAGTGGTGCTCTGTTGGTCGTCCCTGCTGGTGTGGCCGGCGCGATTCAGAACCCGACGACCGGCCAGCCCGGCACAACAGCCGGCTTCAACTGTGGTACCGGCACGGCTCCGGTCGAGCCCGGACACGCTGCGACCGCACCCGGCGCTGCTTTTAATGAGTCGGGGTCAGGCGTCGCCGGGATGCACTACGCCGGAAACGACGAAACGGCGTCCCTCGCGCACGCCGGAAGCACCGCGGCGGTCTCGCAGTACGACAGCGCCTGCCGACGGCTCAGCAGTTAACTTGGCACTGTTGCGTTGGACGCAAATGGGACACGACGCGGGCTCCCCGTGAGGCTCTCCGGGTAGGCAAATACACCACCGGGGTCTATTCCACGCCGGACAAATCACCCATCCGGCGTCTCGCGGCGGCCTGGAAGGTCCCGCGCCGCCGTAATGCAACAGTGCCGCGAAATGGGAGGTACGTCGTGAAACGTTGGCGAGTCATGTTGGTCGGGTTGGTCGGGACGGCTGTATTGCTTGCCGCGTGCTCGTCATCGAGCAAGTCATCGACGTCTAAGACGACAACGACGCCTGCGCCGGTGGTGAGCACAACCTCGTCATCGCCTTCGACGAGTACGCCATCTACGTCGGTCGCGGCTCACGCGACGCTCGCGGTGGTGACGAACAGCAAGCTCGGCAAGCAGATCATTGTCGCCGCGTCGGGCAAGACCGTGTACCTGTATGTGCCTGACGGGACGAGCACGACCAGCAAGGTGCCCGCGGCCCTAAAGTCTGTGTGGCCTGCGGTGACCGCGTCGGGGACGTCAACGGTGGGCGCGAGTCTCGACAAGACCAAACTTGCCGTGGACCCCCAGCCCGATGGCACCAAACAGGTCGCGTACAACGGTCACCTNNCAAAATCGCGTAGCGAACACGCCGAAAAACACGCCGGCAGCACGAGGCCGAAGCCTTCGTCGTCGTGGGGCCGGAGCCGTTCGGGTTACGTGTGTTAGAGGCCGTGTACGGCGGGCACGAACCGGGCCAGATACGAGGTGAGGTGCTGGTAGGTATCGGTGGTGAGCAATAGCCCGAGCCCGACGAGGAGCGCGCCGGCGATGCGTTCCAGTTTCGGTCCGGCGCGCCGCAGTCGCGCCGCGAGGGCGGGTGACGACGCGAGACCGAGCGCGGCGAGGAGGAAGGGCACGCCGATGCCCGCGGCGTACGCGCTGAGTAACAAGGTGCCTCGCCCAACGGCCTGGGTTCGGGCGGCGATGGTGAGCGCGGCGGCGAGTAAGGGTCCAACGCACGGGCTCCAACCCGCGCC